>JAFWXL010000115.1 GCA_017545905.1 Clostridia bacterium
GTATTCACGCCATCCGCAAAAGACTGGATGGCGGAAGCCGCGCCGCTCACTATCGTATTCAGACCGCCTTCGCCGCTTCCGAAGGATTCGGCGATCTTTCCGACGGCCTGCCCTATGGCGTCGACCGCGTTCGAGAGCGGTGTCCCGAGCTGTTCGAACATCGAGACGCCAAGATTCTTGAGCTCGTTCTTAAGCGTGTCCCATGAATGTCTGAGCGTCTGCGTCATGGTCTCGTAGGCGCTCTGGGTCGATCCGGCGCTGTTGGCCATGGCTGCAAGGGTGGATTGCATTTCCCCGGCGTCCGTCTGCAAGATCGCCAGAGCGCCGGTGCCGGCCTCGACGGAGCCCCACATGTTCGAGAACGCGGTAGCGCTGATCTGTCCCTCTGCGGCCAGCTGCGCGTAAGCTTCTGCGGCACTCTTTCCTTCGGAACGAAGCTCCTTAAACTCCGCGCCGCAGCCGGAAGCCTCGGCCGCGATGGCCATCAAGGCCTCCTGCAAGCTGCCGCCGGACTTCATAAATTCCGTGAAATCCACGCCCTCGATCTCTTTCAGAGCCGCGGAAACATCCGAGCCGCTGTCGGCCAGCTCGGTAAACATGGATTTCATGTAGGTCGTGGCCTCGGCCGTCGCTATGCCGGTCTTGGTCAGCGCAACGTAACCGGTAGACAGCTGATCAATATTGACGCCGTAGGCCGCGGCCAACGGGATGACCTTACCCATAGAGGCGGCCAGCTCGTCGACCGTCGTTTTACCGAGATTCTGGGTGGTGATCAGCTTATCGCTGATCGCCTCCGCGTCCGTCGCTTCAAGACCGTAGGCGTTGATCGCCGTTGTCAGGACGTCAACGGCCGTTGCTGCCGTTGTAAAGCCACCAGCCGCGAGCCTGTTCGCCGTGGCTACAAAGCCCACAGCGGCCGCCGTGTCGACGCCGCCGGAAATCGCGGAATATACAGCCTCGGCCAGATCCTCCGCTGCCACGCCCGTGTCATTCGACAGATCGAGGATGGCTTGGTTTACCTCCTCGATCGAGACGCTGGTCGTGTCCGCGATGGTTTTAACCTTCGCAACGGCCGTCTGATATTGACTTCCGACGCTGATGACCTTAGTTCCGACCGCCACGGTGCCAGCCACAGCAGCGCCGGCGGCCGCCGCCGTCACTTTAAACGCTGTACCGATCGCGTGGGCCGCAGATGCGGCAATGTTTCTTGTTTGCGAAACAGCGGACGAAAAACCGCTGTTGTCGCCTTCGATCTTATATACAACTTTTCCATCAGCCATCCATATTCCCCTCCTTTTCTCCCTTGATCATGCCGATCAGGGTCTGGGCGAAGCCCTCCAAGCTTCGCTGGTAACTGCGCTCCTGCTCCTCTGCGCTCTTGTTGATCCGATAGCGAGCCTTCGCCTTCATCAGGTTCTGGATCTCCTTCGCATTGTGCTTCGTCGCCGCCGGAACGGGCCTACAGCGGATCCCGATGATCTCCGAGAGCCGGGTGTCTGCGGGGAGCGCCCGAAGCAGGGCCATAAACTCTGCGTAATGCAAGCGGCCGCGCTCCTTGAATAGGTCGATCCCGTATGCCTGCCGGAAGGCCGCATAGATGTATGCGCCATCCTGCCGAAAATCCAGAACGCGATCACCGCCCTCTGCGCTTTCCGGCTCGCTCCAAGCCAGCGCCGCCAGCGCGGCCTCAAGGAGACCGGGATCAAGAGGGCAGCGGCCGCGAACGACCAGCGACAGCGCATAGCGCAGGCGGTCGTCCGGCAAAAGGCGCTCGTCTCCAAAAACAGAAACCGCCTCAAGGACTCGGTCGAAAGACGGCTTGAGGCGGTAGGTTTTCCCTTTATATTCCACGCGGCAGGGTAGCCGCTCCCATATGATCACTTAAAGCGCCGAGAGAAAGAACGTTTTTTTGTTTCGATTCGAGACGCCTTGACGATGGCGGGCGCAACAACGTCGCGGATGTGCGGCACGATGTCGTCAGCGATCGCAGCGGCGTTGTCGCCATAGAGGCCCCGCACCGCCTCCGCGCCCTCGGTGCCGTAAACGTATTCGATGAGTTCATACACCGCGGCAATGATCGCGTCCTTGTCGTCGGGCAGATCGTTAAAAAGCTGCTGGATCCTGACAATCCCGGCAGCCTTCTCCCTCACGTCGAAGCGGGCCTCAAGCCGGACAAGCAGGTTGTCGTTGCTGTCGACGATTTCAAGCGGTTCGCACACGGCGAAGCGGTTATATACGACTTTCATGTTTATGCCTCCTTAATTAAGATTCGGTGCCGAGGGTGGGCGCGCCGTTAAAGCGCAGCTCAACGGAGATCGCGCTGTCGTCGTTGGTCGTGCCAGACCATTCCTGGATGTTGCAGAGGACGATAGGAACGGTGATATTCTGAGTGGTGCCTGCGCCGTCCTGCCAGCTGAGCTTGAGGGAGCTTTCGCGGTCGCTGTCAAGGCTGTACTTCTTACTGAAGATATAATCCTGTGCGGTGTCGCCAACGATGCGGCGGCCGGTGATGGTCAGAGCGGGAGCCATGCCGGTGACATGGTTCGTGGCGAAGCCGCCCTGACACAGGAAGAAATACTGCTGCACAGTTTCATTAAGAGCCTCGGCAAGGTTATCGATGCCGGCGCAAAGCGGAGAATAAGTCCACGTTGCGCCGCTGTTCTCGGTGCCAAGTTCGAGAGAAATGTTTCTGATCGTGAGAAGATTGGGCATTTTTTATCCTTTCTTAAAATAAAATTTCACGCGCAGACCGGATCCATAAAGGTGCTGCGCGTTCTGCTCGCGGCCCAGATAAGAGGGCGTCTGAGTGGTCTCGATGGCGGTGATCTGATAACCATCGCCGCTCGGAAGCTGGGCCGTCTGCGTCAAGATCTGGTGAATGTTGTTCAGCGCGTCCGAAACCGTCTGCTGGTTTCGGTGCTTCCCATTAAGCACCATCGAAAACTGATAAGCGGCTCCAAGGTCGAGGAACGGGGAGCCGGTGCCCGTCGAGATCTGCGCGCAGATCCCGTTGTCGGGCGGCAAGGCTCCGATCCCGATCTGCTGGACGTAGACGCCCGGCGCGCTGGCAGCCAGATCTAAGACGGCTTTTAATACGTCGTTGATAATGCTCATTTACTCAAAGCCTTTCTGCAAGATCTCCTGCCAGTCACCGCCGAAGGTGTCGGCCGCTTTCTGCGCCCATTGAAGGGAGGCATTCGGGTTGACGGCCGTCGACGGATTTCCTGTATAATACACGCGCTGCGCGTAGCTCTGAGGCCACACGATATCGAGAGACAGGCCGCTCTGTGACGTATACGCCGTGTCGCGCAAAATTCCCTGATCTACGCGAACATAGTAGTTACAATCCGTCAAAATCTGCTCTCGCGCCGCAAAGAGGGCCTTTCCGAAGGCCTTTTCGATACCATCCGGCTTCGCCGGAACAAAAACCATGCCTGCGCTCATACAAGTCCCACCTCCCAATGATGGAGGCGCCCCATGTCATCCGGGATCAGCTCCACAGTAAGAGCGGCGTAGCTGTCGCCGTCGATCGTCACGGTAAGCACTCCCCCCGCCGCTTCGGCGCTCCGCTGCAGCGCCCAGAGGTTCAGGGTTGGCGTAGACAGGCGCCCGTCCACAAACAGGATGCTCCGGAGGATCACTTCGGTGTTATCCTTGGTTTTCCTGACCTCGTTCGTCGGCTGCAGGTGGACGCGGCTCACGGTGTAGCTCTGGCTCGTCGCTACATTGCCCCATTGATCAAAGGTCGCCGGAACGATGAAAACAGCCGTCTGCGACAGCATCCGGGCAGGGATCGGCGTTAGCATAGGCCAAGACCTCCGCAGAGACCAAGGGCCGGGATTGCCGGATTCATCAGCCCGGTCTGCTCGAGGATGGCGATCACCGCCGGGCAGACCATGGATGCCGCGCCCGTGGTGAGCTTAGATCCATCTACGCGCACCTTGCCCACGGTAAAGGACTGCGCCGTATTGCCGTAGGTCGCAACCGAGATCCCCATGGCCTGCATGTATTCGATCTGCGCACAGATTGCGTCCATATAGGCATTCTGGAGGGATGTCGGCAGAGCGTCGAAGTTGGCCTCTGTCACGCGGCCGCGCGTCAGGCGACCGACAAGCTCCTCGGCCCGAAGCTCAAGCCGGGGAAAGGCGGCCGGTTCGACCGCCTCCCCCATATAGGTGCTGTTGTAGTAGTCAGGCGTTACAAGCATGTTCCGCCCTCCTTTCCCTCCGCGCTTTAGGCGCTGGCAATGTTGGCATAGATGCCGCTGGTGCGCTGCTCAAGGACGAACACGTCATAATAGAAGCGCTCGTAATACAACCACTTGCCCTTGCTCTGCGCGGTGGGCGGGGTCATCATGGAAACGTCGTAAACCACGGGCGCGGCGACGGCCAGAGGATCAAAGAAGATCATGTTGACCTGCTGCGCGCTATCGGCGGCCACCCAACCCTCGGTGAAGGTGAAGGCGGTCTGCATGATGTCGGAGGGAACCTCGTTAATCACGATGCCGTCCAGGCGGGCGATGTTGCGATCGACACCGCGGATGCCCTCGCTGGTCTCGACAAAACGGGTCAGACCGGCGGCCTCCTTGAGAAGCTTGTAGGTATCGGGGGTCATCTTGCAGCGGATACGATCACGAGGCACTCGGGCGTTGACCATGGCGGCGACGTAGGTATCCCACTTCTGAAGGATGTTGTCGGC
>JAFWXL010000010.1 GCA_017545905.1 Clostridia bacterium
CATCTTCTCCTGCCCAGCCTTGGTCTTCGGCTCAATGGCGACCTGGATAACCGGCTCTGGGAACTCCATCTTCTCCAGGATGATCTGATGCTTGTCGTCGCACAGGGAGTCACCGGTGGTGGTGTCCTTGAAGCCGACAACGCCGCAGATATCGCCGGTGCGGATCTCGTCAATCTCCTCACGGGAGTTGGCGTGCATCTGCAGCAGACGGCCCAGACGCTCGCGCTTGCCCTTGGTGGAGTTGAGAACATAGGAACCGGAAGTGATCTGACCGGAATACACGCGCACGAAGGACAGCTTGCCAACGAACGGGTCGGTCATGATCTTGAACGCCAGCGCAGAGAACGGAGCGTCATCGCTCGCCTCGCGGGTCAGCTCCTCGTCAGTCTTCGGATCGAAGCCCTTGACCGGCGGGATGTCGACCGGGGACGGCATGTACTGCACAACGTTGTCCAGCATCAGCTGAACGCCCTTGTTGCGGTAAGAGGTGCCGCACTGCACGGCGAAGAACTTGCACTCGATGGTGCCCTTGCGGATGGCGGCCTTCATCTCTTCGATGGTCGGCTCCTCGCCTTCCATGTACTTCATCATGATGTCGTCGTCGATGTCAGCCAGGGCCTCGATGAGCTGCTCACGATAGAGCTGCGCATCTTCCATCATCTCGGCCGGGATTTCCTCCTCGCGGTAGTCCTTGCCCAGGTCATCGTAGTAGACCTCGGCCTTCATGGTCAGCAGGTCAACGATGCCGCGGAAGGTAGACTCAGCGCCGATCGGCAGCTGAATCGGGTGCGCGTTGGCATGCAGACGCTCGTGCAGCATGTCCACCACGCGGTAGAAGTTCGCGCCCATGATATCCATCTTGTTGACGTACACCATACGCGGAACCTGATAGTGCTCAGCCTGACGCCACACGGTCTCAGACTGCGGCTCGACGCCGCCCTTGGCACAGAAAACGGCGACAGCGCCGTCCAGAACGCGCAGAGAGCGCTCAACCTCGACGGTGAAGTCGACGTGGCCGGGGGTGTCGATAATGTTCAGACGGTGGCCCTTCCAGTAGCAGGTGGTGGCGGCGGAAGTAATGGTGATGCCGCGCTCCTGCTCCTGAGCCATCCAGTCCATGGTCGCGCTGCCTTCATGGGTCTCGCCGATCTTACGATTCTTACCGGTGTAGAACAGAATACGCTCGGTGGTAGTCGTCTTGCCGGCGTCAATGTGAGCCATGATGCCGATGTTGCGAACCATGTTCAGTTCATGGGTTCTGGCCATGTTATAATACTCCTTTTGGTCGAAGCTGCGGCGGCCTCAGGCCGCCGCAGGAAAGCACGGAAAATTACCAGCGATAGTGCGCGAAAGCCTTGTTGGCCTCGGCCATACGATGCATTTCTTCCTTACGCTTGACAGCGGCGCCGGTGTTGTTGCTGGCGTCGATGATCTCGCCGCACAGGCGCTCGGCCATGGTCTTCTCGCCGCGCTTGCGGGAGAAGTCAACCAGCCAGCGCAGCGCCAGGGTCTGACGGCGCTCCGGGCGGATCTCGATCGGGACCTGATAGGTCGCGCCGCCAACACGGCGGGCCTTAACCTCCAGGCTCGGCAGAATGTTCTGCATGCCCGCATTGAACACTTCCATCGCGTCCTTGCCGGTCTTGTCGGCCAGCATGGTGAACGCGTCATAGCAGACGGACTGCGCGATGCCGCGCTTGCCGTCGAGCATGATCTGATTGATCAGCTTGGTAACGACCGTGGTGCCATACACCGGATCCGGCAGCACTTCACGCTTCGGTACAAATCCACGTCTCGGCATGGGATTTACCTCCTGGTCTTGTCGGGAACGGCGACTGTCTCGCTCTGTTCCGGTTTTTCTTGCAGCATGGCTCGCTCGGCCGCATCACCGCCGCCTCAGCAAAAGCAGCAGATATTTTGCGGATCTAGCACACGGTCCTGCCCGCGCAGCTTCATTGTGCGCTGTTCCAACACGCACAATCTCGCTGCGCTTCGCGACCGGCCACCCTCGCGGGCCGACGACACCTCCGATACTGGGAGGGCGCCACTGGGTCTATGCAACCCGGAAGATTTTAGAAGCTTTTTCCTCTTGGAAATTACTTCTTCGGGCGCTTCGCGCCGTACTTGGAGCGGGCCTGCATACGCTTGGCAACGCCGGCAGCGTCCAGAGCGCCGCGGATGATGTGATAGCGAACGCCCGGCAGGTCACGAACACGGCCGCCGCGGATGAGCACGACAGAGTGCTCCTGCAGGTTGTGGCCGATGCCCGGGATGTAGCAGGTACCTTCGACGCCGTTGGTCAGACGAACACGGGCGATCTTACGCAGCGCGGAGTTCGGCTTCTTCGGGGTCGTGGTCTTGACGGAGAGGCAGACGCCGCGCTTCTGCGGGCACTTCTGCAGGATAGGGGCGGTCGGCTTTGCAGCGATCGCTTTTCTTCCGTTGCGGATCAACTGGTTGATCGTAGGCATGGAAGCACCTCCTATGTTTCTTTCAAAAAATCTTGGAACACTTCTTGCTGATTCATTTATATGAATCCGCGCTTTCGCGGAATCATAGCTGGAAAATGGCGAATTACGCTTTCGCGCCAAAAGAGCCGGCACGCCGGTGGCTGCCGGTTTCGGTGTGCCGCCGCTGCTTTTTTATTTGAGCAGGCCGGCAGCTGCTGCCTTTACGTCGATGGCGCACGCGCGTCCGAGCTTCTCCATGGATTCCACCTGCGTGCAGGGGATGTTCATGTCATAGCAGCGATCGACAACGCGCTTGGTCAGAAGCAGGTCCGCATCCGCGGCGACGAATGCGCGGGCAATCCTGCCCTCGTCCAGCGCGCGCAGCAGCTGCTTGGTTCCGACCACTCTTCGCCCGGCGTCGGCAAGAGCCTCATGCATAAATTCATTCTTCCTTTCAATCGTCCTCTGCGCATAGCTCCCCTATGGAGGTTGCACAGCAAACATAGTCATCATACCACTTAGAAAACCATCTGTCAACTGAAAAAAACGGTTTTATTTCGTAAATGTTAAATTTTGTCGCTTCCGGGCGCTCAGTCTGCGTACTGCGCGAAAATGCCGTCCAGCGCCGCAAAATGCTCCGCCGCAAACGTGATGATTTCATACCCGTCCGCCAGATACGCATCGCCCCGCCAGCGCAGCGCATTGCGCACATAGGCGCCCGATGCATCCAGTTCATGCGTATAGCTCTCGATCAGCCGCGTGACCGTCTCCTCGCAAAATGCCTCCCTGCGCATATCCGCCCAGAGCCTGCACAGCGTGCTGCGCGCGCCGCCAGCGTCGGTTTCAAGCATCCTCTGCACCACGTCGAAGGAGAGCAGCCCGTGGTAGGCGTCATCTCCGCCCTCAGCCGCAATGCGGCCCCACGTCAGGTCCATGTCCCACGGAGCAAACCGGTATGTGAGCGAAGCGCCGTCGCGGCTGGCGATGATATACATGTTATTGAATACATTATCGCCCATGCCGCCGCCCTGCACAAACAGATAATAGCGCACAATGGACTCCACATCGATATACTCCGTCACCATGCGCTCAAATTCTGCGTCGTGCGCCGCATCCCGCGGCAGCTGCTCCAGCGCCAGATACGGCTGGAGCGCATCAAAAGCGCGGCCGGCGTCCGGCGCGTGATAGACCTCGTAGATCGAACGGTCGCGCATCGGATTTTCGACATACGCGCGCTCGCCGGCATAATCAATCTGCGCGCTGCGGTATACGCTGTCCGTCGCCGGCGCATTCGCCCCGCGCTTGACGAGCTCCTCGCCGTCGTCCACCGGCTCCATCATGATGTACACGCCCGCGTAGCGCTCATCCACAAAGAGCTCGACATACTGCGTGCTTCTGGGACCGTAGGGCTCGCGCTCATCCGCGATCATCGCGTAGATATCCCAGCTGAGCCTGTCGCGCATCAGCGAATCATCCAGCACGCCGGCCATCAGGATGATATCGTCCGCCTGCCCGACGCCCGGCACCTCGGCAATCGCCGCCGAATCCTTCTGCCCGTGCACAAAGTCGATCTTGTAGCTCTTCTTTTCGCTGAAACCCGAGCCTGCGCCGCGCAGGTGGGTGAGCGCGCGCGTATTCAGGCCGCCCAGCGGCGAGGCCATCGTCACCGCCGCCGGCGTATTCTCATAGGTGATCGGCGTCTGCGTGCTGAGCGTGACAACCGGCAGGCCCGTGAAGACAATCTGCGCATAGGAAAATTCCGTATCCGTGTACGTGAGGATCTGGTAGGCATAGCCCTCGCGCAGCGCATCGGAGCACCAGTCGTAGGCGTAATCGTCGGCAAAGACGAGGCTCACGCCCTTTGCGTCCGGCGCGCTCAGGTGCAGCCGCGGCCATTCGTCGCCCGTTTCCAGCCCGATGGGACAATAGAACGTGTTCTCCGCCCTGTCGTAGCCCAGCCGCATGCCGTCGAGCTCCAGCACGGTGACCAGCGGTTCTTCTCGCTCCACGCGCGCATCCTCGATCGCCCAGATCGTTTCAATATCCGCAACCGGCGCAACTGCCGGCGCATACGGCGAACCGAAAACGACCGCCGCCGCCATCGCAGCGCTCAGCGCTGCGATCAGCACAAGCAATTGAAGCCTTCTCACAGCGCTATCTCCCTTTCCAGCGATCACTCAAACTGCGATTCTTCCTTTTCGCGTCCGTCAAATCCGTAGATCTGGCCGCTCTCCATTTCCGGATCGTCGTACATCAGCATCGGGATATCCCCGTCCGTGCCGGCGATATATTCCACCGTCTGATCCAGCAGCTCCATGCGGATCTCCACATAATTGATGATTTCAAACGGATCGGACACCGAGTGATCCTTGTTCCATCGCTGCGCATTGCGCACGATCGCGCCGGAATTGTTAAGCTCATCGCTCATCAGAATCAGCTTTTCCTCGATGTTTTCCCTGGTCAGCACGCTTTCGCGCATCTGCCGCCACATATCCGCCCAGCGCGCTCTCACGTTGTCCGGATTGAGATTGAGCAGCCTGTCCGCCGACGGAAAATACATCCAGCCGTCATAATCCTCGCGGATCCACTCGATATGGTCGTTTTCGCCCCAGCTCATATCCATATCCCACGGGACGAATTGATACATGGTCTTTCCCTGCCCGCGCACAGCCCAGACAAAGAGATTGTTATACACATTGTCGCCCAGACCAAAGCTCTGCAGCAGCAGATGGTAGCGCAGCATGGAATCCATGTCCATCTGCTCCATCATCCGCCGGACAAATACCTCGTCATCCGGCTCCAGACAGATGTCGATATAATCGCGGATGCCGTCAAACAGATCGCCGCCCTGCATATGGCGCAGCACCGCAAAGCGATACGGCGGATTGCCCTGCGCCTCGATCGTCGGTTTATCCTCGATGCTCCATGCCGGGCAGGAAGCATAGAGCCTGTCCGTCTGCACATGCGGTGCGCCCAGCTTGGCGATCTCATTTTCGTGATCATACGGCTCCAGCAGCAGGTACACGCCTTCGTACTGCCCGTTGACATATACCTCGGCATACGAATGCCTGCGCGCACCGTAGGGAACATCCTCCCCGACCAGCTCGCCGTAGATCATCCACGAGAGCCGGTCGCGCAGGAAATCATTGTCATACCACATGGGAATCAGCACAAACTGATCCATCTGCCCCAGCACGGGCACCTCCCGGATGACCTTTCCCCGGCCATCGGCCGTGCGCGTGAATTCCACCCTGTAAGGATGCTTTTCAACCTGCGCCGTCACGCCGCCGCGATAGTGCGCGCGTGCGCTGCTCGTCAGGCCGCCCTGCGCCGTGCCGATCGTCACCTGGACAGGGCTGTCCTCCCTGCTCAGCTCCTGCTCCGTCTCGATGCTCACCTGCATCAGGCCGGTAAAGACGATGTAGAAATACGAATACTCCGTATCCGTATACGCCATGAGCTCATAGCTGTACGCATCGCGGATTGCGTCGGAACACCAGTCATAGCTGTAATCATCCACAAACACGAGGTTTACGCCATCCGCACCCGGCGCAGTCAGGTGAATATCCGGCCACTCATCCCCGTTGTCCAGCCCCAGCGTGCAGTAAAACGTGTTTTCCGCGCTGTTATAAGCCAGCGGCACGCCATGGTTTTCCAGCGCCGTCACCAGCGGCGTCCAGCTTTCCTCGCGCGTATCCTCAATCGCCCAGATCTCCTCGATATCGCCTGCCGGAGCGACCACCGGCGCATACGGCGATCCCCAGACCACCGCAGCGGCCAGCAGCGCCGCCAGCGCCAGAAGCATGCCAAGCAGTTTGAGCCTCTTCACCGTCATTCTCTCCTCATCGCGTTTGCATCACACGCCGTTTTTGATCTCCACATCCTGCTTCATCGCCTCGTCCAGCGGGCCCTCGTCGACCACCCCGTACAGATCGATACGCAGATACCGGTCCCGGTTTTCCTCGCTGGTCAGCTCCTCAATGCGCCTGTCCATCATCTCAAAGCGCGCAAGCGCATAGGAATAGATGTTGTACAGATCCAGATAGGACGTCGATTTGTCCCACCGGACCGCATCGCGGTAATATGCGCAGGACTCGTTGAGCTCCTTTTCATAGCGCACCATCAGGCGGTCCAGATATTCCTGATTGAATACCTTTTCACGGTATTCCTGCCAGATTGCCTTCACGCGGTCGCGCACAATGCCGCCGCAGTCCAGGCCGACCAGCCGGTCAAACAGCTCGATGGCATACATCGCCTCCGCGTCGCCTTCGTCATCCAGACCCCATGAAACGTCCAGATCCCACGGATTCAGGTAATACCTGAGCCCGTTCTCGCCGTAGTGCGCCCAGATGCCGATGTTATTGACGTCGTTGTCCGTCAGGCCGCAGGCATGCACAAAGAGCATGTAGCGGATCACCGAATCGATATCCAGATACCTGAGCGCCATCTCGCTGTATTTTGCGTTGTTCGGCTCCTTAATCAGCGCCAGATACGGCGCCAGCGAATCAAACGGTTCCATCTTCGCCGGCGCATAGTGCTGCTCGTAGAATATCTTGCGGTGATCCTGCATCCACGGGCGGTCGAATTCGAATGTGCTTCTGCCCACAACGCGATAATAGCTGTCCTTTTCCGGCGCATCCTTTTCCAGCTTCGCCATCTCCTGCTCATAGCGGTAGGGCTTCATCATCAGATACGTGCCGTGGTAGGAATCATTGACAAACAGCTCGACGTAATGCGAGCGCATCGGTCCGAACGGCGCATTTTCATCCACAAGGCCGCTGTACATATCCCAGCAGAGCCGGTCGCGGATCAGCTGATGATCCACGCTGCAGGCCAGCAGCAGCATGCCGTCCGTCATGCCCAGATGCGGCGTATCCATGTCAATCCGGTGGGTTCCGTTTTCATGGCGGGTGTATTCCACCTTGATGCCGTTCTTGGGATACTTGCGCAGGCTGGTATCGCCGCGCCTGTGCGCACGGCCATGCGTTTGCATGACGGTTTCGTTATCCCAGCTCATCGTCATTTCCACCGGGATATCCTCGTGCGCCGGAATCCGCTCGTCGCTCTCAAGCATCACGATGGGCAGGCTGGTGAAGACGATGTTGAAATACGAATACTCCCTGTCCGTATACGCCATGATCTCATAGCTGTAGCCGTCGCGGATGGCGTCTGTGCACCAGTCGTAGCTGTAGTCATCCACAAACACGGCTGATACGTTGTCCCTGCCGTATGCATGCAGGTGAATCTCAGGCCATTCATCCCCGTTGTTCATGCCCAGCGTACAGTAAAACGTATTCGTATCCTCGTCATAGGCCAGCGGCACATCGCGATTGTGCAGCGCCGTCACCAGCGGCTCGTCGCTCTGCGTGCGCGTGTCCTCAATCGCCCAGATGTCTTCAATCTCCATCGCCGGCTGCACCAACTGCGCATACGGCGAGCCCAGCACCACCACGGCGACAATCACCGCACCAAGCGCCAGCATCATGCCCAGCAATCCAATTTTCTTCACTGTAGTTCCTCAATCGATCCCGTAACTCGTATGTTCACACCCTTATTCCGGGCTGTCCGGCAGCGCAATCGTGCCGTATTTGTTCTCATAATCGCTGTATGTCAGCATAGGAATCCGTCCCTGAATGCCGGCAAGCTGCTCCAATGTCTGATCCATCAGCGAAAGCCTGTCTGCCATGAAGCTCACGATTCCCGCCCCATCCAGATAATAGTCTTCCTTTTCCCAGCGCTGCGCATTGCGCGCCGCCGCGCCGGAATCATTGAGCTCATACATATACTGCTCAATGAGCATTTCCACATTTTCAACCGTCAGGCTGCTCTGGCGCAGCTGCGTCCACCGTTCAAGCACGCGCGAGCGTATGCCCTGCACGTCCAGATCCAGCGCCCTGTCCATCGGCGGGAAATACACCCACATGTCATAGGGATGCCCCGGCGTGCCCAGCGACATATCCATGTCCCACGGCGCAAAGCGGATTCTGTGCGCGCCGTTTTCATAATCGGCAATCACAAACAGGTTGTTGAATACATTGTCGATCATGGCATAGCCCTGCAGATGCAGGAAGTAATCGATCATGGAATCGATATCCACGATTTCCGGCAGCCTTTGTGCAAAGACGGCGTCGTCCTCCTCTTTGCACAGCGCGATAAAGTCGTCAATGGCGGCGAACTGCGTCACGCCCGCCGGCTCATAATGCAGCTCGTATCCGCGCGCCTCGATATACGCGCCCAGCCTGCCCGCGCGGTCTTTCTCCGCTTCCACGCTGCCCGTGCGGTACACGCAGGATGTGCCGGCGCTGCCGCCGCCGCGCTTGGATAGCTCGGTCTCATGCGTATACGGCTCCATCAGCAGGTAAAGACCTTCATACTCTCCGTTGACAAACAGCTCCGCATAGGCAAGCGTTCTGGCGCCGTATCTGTCCGCCTCCGGATGCGTCATGCCGTACAGATCCCACGCCAGACGGTCGCGCATCATCGTATCATCCAGCAGCATGGGAATCAGAATCAGATTCTCAATCTGTCCGAACCGCGGCACCTGCGCAATCGTCTTGCCCGTTCCGTCCGGATTTCTGGTGAATTCCAGCCGGTACGCCTTTTTCGGACCGTGCAGCGTCACACCGCCGCGGTAATGCGCGCGGGCATGGCTGCTGAGCGTCTGGCCATGATCGCTGATGACCGCTTCCACGGGAATATCCATCTCAGAGAAAATCTCCTGCGTCTGTATCTGCACCTGCATCAGACCCGTGAAGACCAGATCGAAATAGGCAAACTCCTCATCCGTATAGGCCATCACCTGATAGACATAGCCGTCGCGGATCGCATCCCGGCACCAGTCATAGCTGTAATCATCGACAAAGACCAGCCCGACGTCCTTTGCATCCGGCGCGGTCAGGTGAATGTCAGGCCATTCATCCCCGTTGTCCATGCCCAGCGTGCAGTAGAATGTGTTTTCCTGCGCATCATAGGCCAGCGGCACGCCATGATTCTCCAGCGCCGTCACCAGCGGCGTTTCGCTCTCGCTGCGCGCGTCTTCAATCGCCCATACCGTTTCGATATCGGCAACAGGCTGAACCACCGGCGCATAGGGCGAGCCCAGCAGCACAGCCGCCGCAAGCACAGCCGTCAGCGCAAGCATCAAAAGCAGAAGCCTCAATCGCATCATTCAAACAGTTCCTCCCCGGCGGGAAAGATATCCCCGGCCTTCTGGTTGTAATTGGAATTCGTCAGGAAGTCCAGCGGTCCATCCGTGGCAATGAGCATTTCCATCGCCGCGTCAATCACCGGCCAGCGCATCTGGGCAACCGTAAGAATCTCATAGCCGTCCGGATAGGTCATGTAATTACCCCAGCGCTCGGCGTCGCGCATCAGCGCGCCGCTCTCGCCCAGCAGGTATGTGTATTCATTCAGCTTTTCTTCCAGATATTCCATGCTGAAAATGCCTGCGCGCATCTGCCGCCACATGTCGTAGGCCTGCCGGCGGATGCCGCCTGCATCGAGATTGAGCATCCTGTCCAGCACGGGGAAAAACAGCCAGCGCTCATATTCCTCGCCGATCTCATGGCGCTCAAAGCCCCACGACACATCCAGATCCCACGGCGCAAAGCGGTATGTCACACCGCCCTGCGCGGGCTGCGCCCAGATGTACATGTTGTTGAAGAAATTATCGGCAATCGCGCCGCCCTGCATCAGCAGCGCATAGCTGAGCATGGCGTCTACATCCAGAATTTCCAGCGCCCGCGCGGCGAACGCCTCGTCGTCCTCGATCTTCGTCAGCCCGATATACGCCTCAAGCCCGGCAAACCGGCTCTCAAAGCTGTCCGCGCCCGCAGGCGCATAGTAGAGCTCATAGCCCGCATTTTCGCGGTGCGGATGGGTGTAGTATTCGCGGTCGCGCGAGAAATTCAGCGCAGCCGTCCGGTATACGCTGTCTGTGAGCAGGCGGCTCCCGCCTGCAAGGGCAAGCTCCTCGCCCACATCCACCGGCTCGACCATCAGATACAGGCCGAAGTATTCGCCGTCCTTGAAAACCTCGACATACGCCGTCTTCCTCGCGCCGAATGGCTCGTCGTCGCCGCGCAGCTGCGCCCAGAGATCCCAGCCGAGCCTGTCGCGCATCTTCGTCTCATCGTTCAGGCAGGGCAGCAGCGCAATATCGTCCGCCATGCCAAAGCCCGGCACGCCGAGCTCAATTTTCTTGTCTCTGCCGGCGCGCTCGCGGGTGAATTCCAGCTTGTAGCTTTTCTTGTCAAAGAGCAGCGTCGAGGCGCCGCGCAGATGCATCCGGCCGGAGGAAACGAGTGGCTCCTCGCCATAGGCCGCCATCGTCACGCGCACGGGTGTGTCCGCTTCCTTGGTGATTTCTGCGCCCATGGTGTCAAAGCACAGCTGCGGCAGGCCGGTAAAGACGATATCGAAATACGAAAATTCCGTATCCGTATAGGCGATGGCCTGATAGACATAGCCGTCGCGCAGCGCATCGATGCACCAGTCGTATCTGTAATCATCCACAAAGCGCAGCTTCAGCTGCTTCTTGCCCGGCGCTGCAAGATGGATTTCAGGCCATGCTTCGCCGTTTCCCATGCCCAGCGTGCAGTAAAACGTGTTGACCGCCGCATCGTACGCCACCGGCACGCCATGGTTCTCCAGCTCCGTCACCAGCGGCACGGCGCTTTCCGCCCGCGTATCCTCGATCGCCCAGATCTCCTCAATGTTCTCCGGCGCTTCGCCCATCACGGCGTCATACGGCGAGCCCATGACCACAACAGCCGCCAGCAGCGCCAGCATGCCCAGCATGCCCAGCAGCAGTTTCGCTCTTTTCATGTGCATCGCCTCCCTGATTCAAAAGCGCCGCAGCGCTGCAGTTATTCCAGCGGCCCCTCGTCGAATGTGGTGTAGCCCTGAATGTTGAGCCTGTGTCCCCTGAGCGCTTCGGAGATGATCTCCTCAATGCGTCTGTCCATCATCTCGATGCGCGCGCAGGCATAGCTATAGATGTTGTAGTTTTCCGAATATGAGTTCGGCCGGTTCCATTTCACCGCATCGCGGTAGAAAGCGCCGGAATCGTTCATCTGCGTGTTGAAGTCCTCCAGCAGCCGTTCGATGTTCTCCGGATTGAAGGCGCTTTCCCGCATCTGCCGCCAGATTGCCGCGAGCCTGTCCCGCGCCACACCGCCGCAGTCCTCCTCCAGCAGCCTGTCGAAAATCGGGAATGCATACCAGACCTCGGCGTTCTCGTCGTCGTCCTTGCCCCATGAGCAGTCCAGATCCCACGGCGCGAACAGATAGCGATAGCCATCCTGCACGCGATGGGCAATGATGTAGAGGTTATTCATCTCGTTATCCGTCATACCGCAGGCCTGCACAAACAAGCCGTAGCGGATCACGGAATCGATATCCAGCATCATTTCCGCCTGCTCGCCAAAAAGCGCGTCGTCCTCCAGCGCAAACAAATCCAGATACGGCATGATCGCCCTGTGCCCTTCGCTGCCCGCCGGGCTGTAGTGCTGCTCGTAATAGATGTTCCGGTGATCCTGAATCAGCGGCTTGTCATATTCACTGACCGTGCGCCCGGCCAGACGATAGAGCGCATCCGCCGAAGCTGCGTCCGCGCCGAGTTTGCCCAGCTCCGTCTCATAGTCATAGGGCCGCATGATCACATAGATGCCCAGATACTCGCCGCCGGCGAAGACCTCGCAGTACGCCGTCTCCCGCGGGCCGAAGGGCTCGTTCTCTGTGGAAATGGCGTTCCACATCGCCCAGCTCAGCTTATCTCGGATGAGCAGCTGATCCATGGAGCAGGCGAGGAGAATGAACTCATCCGTCCTGCCGATGAAGGGCATCTCCTGCTCCGTTTTGCGCGTACCGTCGGCGCGGCGGGTGAATTCCACCTTGATGCCGTGCTTGGGACGCATGCGAAGGCTCGTATCGCCGCGCTCATGGGCACGCGCATACGTGGAAAGCGGCTTTTCGCCTGCCGCGCTGATGCTCACCTGCACCGGCACATCCTCGTGCGGCCGCAGCGCCTCATCGCCCTCAAGCACCACAATCGGCAGCCCGGTAAAGACGATATACGCATAGGAGAATTCCGTATCCGTATACGCCATGATCTGGTATTCATAGCCGTCACGAATCGCATCGGCGCACCAGTCATAGCTGTAATCATCTGCAAAGACCAGACGCACATCCTTTGCATCCGGCGCAGTCAGGCGGATATCCGGCCATTCGTCGCCGGTTTCCATGCCCAGCGTGCAGTAAAACGTGTTGCTCGCCGCATCATAGCCCAGCGCCTGCCCGTGGTTTTCAAGCGCCGTCACCAGCGGCATTTCGCTTTCGCTTCTCGCGTCCTCAATCGCCCAGATCTCCTCAATCCCGATCACCGGCTCGACCACCGGCGCATACGGGGAAGCATATACCACAATCGCCGCCGTTACGCCCAGCAGCAGCACGATGCTCAACAATATGCGAAGCTTCAGAAATCGCCTCATGATTTCCGCCACTCCTTTCGCGCCGCAGCTGTGCGGCGTCCTGTATTTCAGCAGGCAGCACCGATGCCGAAGCATATCCTGCCCCTGTCACAATTCCGTTTGAAAATAAAGATATCCAGTATATATTCTTGCCGGACGCATCAAGTTCCTTCTTTCGGCATTCGTTCTTGCAATGTAAATCTTTCCGCAGGTGTCGCTCCGGCCGCAGGTTCTGAGGGTTTACGGCGGTTTTCAGGCGGCTCCCTGCAACCGCAAAAAACGCACAGAGCCTTCGCTCCATGCGTCATATGCCATTTATTACAGCTCGCGCAGCGCGTCCACCAGCGCAGTCTTGGCGCTGGTCTTTTCGTCCTTCATCTTGATGATTCTGGCCGGAACGCCTGCAACCACAGCGTTTGCCGGCACATCCTGCGTGACCACGGCGCCTGCCGCAACCACGGCGTTGTCGCCGACCTGCACACCCTCGATGATCACCGCATTCGCGCCGATCATGACGTTGTCGCCGACAGTCACCGGCGTGGCGCTCGGCGGCTCGACCACGCCCGCCAGCACAGCGCCCGCACCGACATGGCTGTTTTTGCCCACGATCGCGCGGCCGCCCAGCACGGCGCCCATGTCGATCATCGTACCCTCGCCAATGACAGCGCCGATGTTGATGATCGCGCCCATCATGATCACCGCGCCGTCGCCGATCTCCACGCGGTCGCGAATGATCGCACCCGGCTCGATGCGCGCGCCGATATGCTTCATATCCAGCAGCGGCAGCGCGCTGTTGCGGCGATCGTTCTCGATCACGATATCCTCAACAGCGTCCTGATTGGCCGCAATCACCGGCTCGATATCGGCGTAATCGCCGATGACGACCATATCCGTGCCGGTGAACACGTGGCAGTTTTCAAATGTCAGCGGCTTGCTGGCCTTGATATAGGCCTTTACCGGCGTCTTCTTCTTCGCACTGCGAATCGCCTCAATAATCTCGTATGCATCCATTTCTTTATCCTGCCCTTCGGGCCTGCTTCTAAGCCCCGTTTATTTTTATATTCCTGCACTGACAAAGCAAACGACCGATTGGGCTGCCGCCCAAACCTGCTTGGGGACATCGTCCCCAAACCCCTTCTTCGCTTCGCGCATACCGCTGATTCTTATCCTAATATACGCTGCTTTATCCCTGCGGGAACAGCACGTCTTCCATGTCATAAAGTCCCGGCTTCGCTCCGGCGGCAAACTTCGCCGCCCGCAGCGCGCCGCGGGCGAAGATCTCCCGGCTATCCGCCCTGTGGCGCAGCTCGATCTCCTCCATCCCGCCAAAGAAGTATACGCTGTGCGCCCCGGCGACCGTGCCGCCGCGCAGCGCATGCATGCCAATTTCCCTGCCGCGCTTGCCGGGCCGGCCCTCGCGTCCGTTCACCACAGCATATCCGCCATGCGGATCGACTGCGCTGAGCAGCATCTTCGCCGTGCCGCTGGGCGCGTCTTCTTTTTTACTATGGTGCGTTTCGGTGATCTCGATATCAAAATCCTCGCCGAGCGCCTGTGCCGCCATGCGCGCCAGACGCGCAAGCACCGTCACGCCGGTAGAGAAATTATTCGCCCAGACGATGGGGATCATGTCGCTCGCCGCGCGGATGGCGTCACCCTGCTCCGCGCTCAGGCCCGTCGTGCCGATGACCAGCGGCAGCTTGCGCTTTGCCGCGCTGGCAAGCACATGCTCCAGATTGCCCGGATAAGAGAAATCGATCATCACATCCGCGCCTTCGATCTCATCCGGATGCGCGCAGTCGCCCGGGCCGACAAAGCCCGCAACCTCAAAATCTTCGCCGCATACGCTTTCGATCATCCTGCCCATACGGCCGTTGCCAATGATTGCCAGCTTCACCTGAGCACCTCCAGCGCACGGCGGACGGTTTCCCGGCCGCTCCCGGAGATCTCACACAGCGGCAGGCGATAACCGCCCACGCCCATGCCCAGCTGATTCATCGCTTCCTTCACCGGGATCGGGTTCACCTCGCAGAACAGCGCATTGATCAGATCCAGATACTCCAACTGAATCGCACGCGCCTTCGCCGTGTCGCCCGCCTGATACGCCGCCACCAGATCATGGCACTGCCTCGGACAGATATTCGCCCAGACGGAGATCACGCCGCTGGCGCCCAGGCTCATCATCGGCACGATCATGTCGTCGTTGCCCGAGAGCATGCAGAAATCATCGCCGAGCAGCTTCGCGATCTTCGCCGCATAGCTGATATTGCCGCTGGCCTCCTTGATGCCCGCCACGTTCGGGTGCTTGGCCAGCCTTGCGCAGCAGGCCGGCGAAATGGCGCAGCCTGTGCGTCCCGGTACGTTATAGAGGATAATCGGCGTATCCACCGCGTCGGCCACCGTCGCAAAGTGACGGTACATGCCCTCGTCGTTCGCCTTGTTGTAGTACGGGGTGATCAGCAGCAGGCCGTCTGCGCCCATGTCGTGGTACTTGCGGCTCTTCTCCAGCTGGGTCTGCGTGCTGTTGGAGCCCGCACCGCAGATGACCGGAATGCGCCCGTTCACCGTCTCGATCACGCAGCGGGCGACGTCGTCGTCCTCCTCGTGGCTCATGGTGCTCGATTCGCCCGTCGTGCCCAGCGCGACGATGCCGTCCGTTCCTTCTGCCAGATGCCATTTCACCAGTTCTTTGAGCTTATCGAAATTGACGCTGCCGTCCGGATTGAACGGGGTCACGATCGCCACATAGCTGCCGGAAAACTTCATTGTTATTTCCTCCCGCCGTTATTCTTGTATAGAACGTTGGGCTGCCGCCCAAACCTGCTTGAGGGATTTCATCCCTCAAACTCCCTTCCTCGCTTCGCGCAGATTGAAGAAACTATTTTTCTAAGAACAGCTTTAGCTTGTCTGATTGCGCTCTATTCTAACACAACAAAGCGAGGCTGTAAACCTCGCTTTGTGAATATTCCGTTTTCGCGGCACCGGATTTGTATTTTTAACAATCCTTGCTGCCGATGTCGCTGCGCATATGTACACCGTCAAAATGGATCTTCCTCGCGGCAGCATAGGCGCTGTCCACAGCGGCGCGCAGGGTTTCGCCCAGCGCGGTCACGCCCAGCACGCGGCCGCCGGCGGTGACAAGCTGATCATCCGCAATCTTCGTGCCCGCGTGGTAGACGGTTGCGCCGGCCTTTTCGGCCTCGTCCACGCCGGTGATCGCCTTGCCGCCCTCGTACTTGCCTGGATAGCCGCCGCTGGCGAGCACGATGCACGCCGCAGAGGCATCCTTCCACCGGATGCTCAGATCGCCGAGCGTCTGATTGCGCACAGCCACCATGATCTCCATCAGGTCACTGTCCAGCAGCGGCAGCACAGCCTGCGTCTCCGGGTCGCCGAAGCGCGCATTGTACTCGACAACCTTCGGGCCCTTCTCAGTGAGCATCAGGCCCACATAGAGCACGCCCTTGAAGATGAATCCCTCGGCGTGCATGGCGTTCAGCGTCGGCACGAGGATCTCGTTCATCGTGCGCTCAGCGATTTCAGGCGTATACAGCGGACTCGGGGCAAACGCGCCCATACCGCCGGTATTCGGGCCCTGATCGTGATCGAATACGCGCTTATGATCCTGGCTGGCGCGCATGGGCACGATGGTCTTGCCGTCGCAGAAGCACAGCACGGTCACCTCGCGGCCAAACATGCATTCCTCGATGAGCACGCGCGCGCCGCTCTTGCCGAACCTGCCGCCCTGCATCATATCGATGACAGCTTCCTTGGCCTCGTCCATCGTCTGCGCCACAATCACGCCCTTGCCCAGCGCAAGGCCGTCTGCCTTGATGACAATCGGCGCGCTCTTCGTATCCAGATAGGCGAGCGCCGCGTCCATGTCGTCAAATGTCTCGCTCTCAGCGGTCGGGATGCCGTATTTCTTCATCAGGTTTTTGGAAAAGATCTTGCTGGATTCCATCTGCGCCGCATACGCGCTCGGACCGAAGGCCGCAATGCCTTCCTTCTCCAGCTCGTCCACGCAGCCCAGCGCCAGCGGATCATCCGGCGTCACGCAGACAAAATCGACCTTCTCGTCCTTGGCGAGCTTCACGATCGCCTCCACGTCCGTCGCCTTCACGCCCGGCACGCATCTTGCCGCCTGCGCGATGCCGGCATTGCCCGGCGCGCACAGCAGCTCCGTAACCAGCCTGCTCTCCTTCAGTTTTTTGCATACGGCGTGCTCGCGTCCGCCGCCGCCGACAACCAGAACCTTCATGCGGTACCTCCGTAGTTTACGATAATGGAGGACGATGGGGCTGCCGCCCCATGCCCCGCCTAAGGGATTTCATCCCTCAGACTCCCTTCTTGGCTTCGCCCTTGCTTTAAGCAAGGGCAGCGGAATTAAAGATCGCGGCCGAGGAGGTATTCCTCGCTGCGCACCCAGTCAAAGCCGCTGCGGCGCATCATCTGGATGGCGCTCTTGTTGCGGCGCATGCTGCGCGCCAGCAGATAACCCACCTGCTGACTGGACAGCTGCATAATCGCCTCGTCGATCATCGCGCTGGCTACGCCGCGCCCGCGCCACTTCGGCTCCACGCACACCATTTCCAGCATCGCCTCGTTCTGCGAGCCAGTCACCAGAATATGGCCCACAAAATCGCTGCCCTGATACATCGCCCGCGCAATGAACACAGGATCCTTCATGCGCTCCTCGAGCCACTCGCTCGCGTGCTCCACATAGCCGAATTCCTTCAGGCTCAGCAGGAATTCCTCGCGGCGCGCACGCGTGCGCAGATCCACGTCGATAGACTTGGTGCCCAGCGGGCTGTAATTACGCCGACGCGTGCTCATATCCTGCGGCACATGCAGCACAAAGAGCTCCTCGCCGTCAAAGTCATCAAAACCCATACGGGTGAAATACTCATGGCGCTCGCTGTCATCGATCGCACAGCGCGTGAACAGGCGGGCGGGCAGGCCGCCCTGCTCCGTCTTGATGCTCTCGGCTCTCGCGCTCAGCGCGCCAAAAAGCGTATCGCTCGCCGAGGGATGCGCGTTCATGCTCAGCTCAATATGCAGCGGACGATCCGGCATCATCTTCTTGACGATCCTGTATTCCAGACCGCCCCTGCCGATCTCCACGCCCGCGTCATCGATGATGGCGAAGCTGTCCTCTCTCAGCGCTCCGCCCACGCCTCTGACCGGATGATAGATTCTCATAGTTGGAAAGACACCCTTCATTCAATCGGTTTATTCAATCAGCTCATTCAATCGGACGGGCAGTCTTTGCCGCATCCGGTATTCTTTGCATATAAATACAGTTTATTATAGCACATACCGCTTGCATCCTTCTACCCCTGTTTTTTCCTTGTTTGCCGTCCTTTTCAGATTCTTTGCGCAATTTTCCATATAGCAAAAAAACCGGCCCGCATTGCAGGCCGGCCCGTAAGCCAGAAAATCAGTTGAAAGATTCCTGTCCGATCTGAGAAGGCGTCTGATCATAGAGCACGCGCGTGATCGCCGGCAGCTGCGCCTGAATCCGGGAAACCGTGCGCTCCACCAGATCATACGGCAGGCGCGCAGGCATCAGCAGTCCGCCTGAGAGCGTAACCGCACGCAGCACCATAAATTCTTTGCCCAGCGTTTCACCGCCGATGAGCACCGGAAAATACTTGTAGAGCCTGCGTTCCAGCCCGGCCTGCTCAATTTCCTCACGGAAGATGCATTCCGCTGTGCGCAGCGCGCAGAGCCTTTCACCGGTCACCTCGCCCACAATGCGCGCGCCCAGCCCCAGCACCGGGAACGGCTTGCGATCCACCAGCGCCTCATCCATGCCCAGCATGCGCCCGGCAGCTCGCACCTCGTCCTTAAACAGGTCAGTCAGCGGCTCGATCACCGTCATGCCGCTCCCGTTCCACTTGGGCGCACCGGAACCGCTCTGCAGATAGTCCTCGTAGTTCGTGCCGAGGATGAGCGTCTTCCTGCCCTTGATGGCTGCACTCAGGCGCAGCATCTCGGCGTAGAGGCGCTCCACCACCACTGTACGCTTTTCCTCCATGGCGTATTTATGCCTGAGGCCCTGCAGAATCTCGCCGGAGAGATCTACGTGCTGCACGGGAATATCCAGCGCTTCCAGCGTGGCCTGCACAGCGTCCGTCTCACCCTCGCGCATCAGACCCGTATCCACAAAAACCGCCGTCATCCGCTCGCCAAAGGCACGATGCGCCAGCAGCGCACACAGCGCGGAATCCACGCCGCCGCTGACCGCACAGATGGCATGTCCGCCCTGCGCGGCCGCCCGGCCAATCGCTTCCTCCGCCTGGCTGAGCGCTGCTTCCAGCGTCCATGTGCGGGTACACTGACAGATATCCAGCGCAAAGTTCATCAGGATTGCCGATCCCTGCGGATCATTGCGCTCCGGTTCAAACTGAACGCCGTATTTCTTTTTCTGCGAATCCTCAAAAGCAACTGTGCAGCCGCCGGCCGCGGCCGTCTGCCTGACGTCCGCCGGCAGCATCAGCGTCTGCGCCTCCCGAAAGAAGCGCTCGCCATCTGCAGCGCCCGTAAACAGCTCGCTCTTTTCCAGAACCACCTGCGCCTTCTTGTTGGCGATGGCGATGTCGGTATTCACGCCGCCCAGCGCCCTGAGCAGCGCATACGCCGCCTGACCGATCGCAAGCACCGGTATATCCAGCGCGGCGACCGTCTCCCCAAGCGATTCATCGCAGCCCTCGCCGCACAGAATCACGCCCTGCGGCGCAAGCGCGCAGATTCTGTCCGCAGCGCCCGTCATCGGCGCAACGCAGGCATGAATCTGCTCTGCGCGAAGCCTTCTGGCGAGCTCCAGGCCGTATTCCGGCGAACCGTCCAGAATCAGGATCATATCGTTCATCTTGTTTCCCCTCCGCGAGTCTGAAGGCCGATGCAGCCGCATCCGCCTGCTGCAGACCGCCTTTTTCAGGCCGGCCTGTGCCCGCAGCACGTTATTTTTGCAGTTTTCCTATGGAGCAAAAAGAAGCTGCCTCACATCATGAAGCAGCTTCATTTGCAAGCGAAGGAATCAGATCAGCTCGAGAATGACCATCTCGGCGGCGTCGCCGCGGCGCGGGCCCTTCTTGATAATGCGGGTGTAACCACCGGCGCAGTTCTTCTCCGCGTTGCGAGCCTTGTACTTCGGGCCAATCTCGCGGAAGAGCTTCTCAACGCACGGATACTTGTTGTCCTTGGTACGAGCACGGTAAGCGCTCTTGGACTCGTCTTCCTGCTTCGCCTCCTGCACATTGTACAGGTACGCCATGATCTGGCGGCGAGCATGCAGCTTGCTCGGGGCGTCATTCTGGACGGTAACGGTCACAGTCTGACCCTTATCGTTGTTGAAGGTCTTCTCGACCTGAACATTGTTGTCGCACTCGTTGATCGCCAGAGTGATCAGGCGCTCCGCCATGGAACGGACTTCCTTCGCGCGGGCGAGGGTGGTTTCGATGCGGCCGTACCAGATCAGATTGGTCACCTGGTTACGAAGAAGCGCCTTGCGCTGAGCAGCGTTGCGGCAGCCGAGTTTACGCTGAGCCATGTTGTTTTTCCTCCTATTTCAGCCCGCCTCCTGCAAATACGGTTCTTCACGCGGCAGCAGCTGACGCCTGTCCGCTTTTGCAGGCAGGCGTCCGCATTTCCGCCGCGCCCATATTTCCCTTAGGCGCGACCTTAGTGAGCCCTTTCGGGCGGTTTGATAAGATAATGTGTTGCTTTCTGAGTAATTGCTTACTCATCATTGGCACGCAGAGCGAGCCCCAGAGCGGCGAGCTTCTGCTCGACCTCTTCAAGAGACTTCTTGCCCAGATTGCGAACCTTCATCATGTCCTCCTGATTGCGCTGCACCAGCTCGGCGACGGTATTGATGCCGGCGCGCTTGAGGCAGTTGTACGCGCGAACAGAGAGGTCGAGCTCCTCGATGGTCATCTCCAGAACCTTCTCGCGGTGATCGTCTTCCTTCTCGTTGAAGCCGACCGTCACAACCTGATCAGTCAGATCCATGAACTGCTTGAGATAGCCGAACAGGATCTTCGCGGAGGTGGAAATCGCTTCATCCGGATTGATGGAGCCGTCGGTCCACACCTCAAGGGTCAGGCGATCATAATCAGTCTCCTGGCCGACGCGGGTGTTTTCAACGGTGTAATTCACCTTGCGGATCGGGGTGAAGATGGAATCCGTCGGGATCACGCCGATGGGCATGTTCGGATTCTTATTCTTGTCTGCACTGACATAGCCGCGGCCCTTTTCCAGGGTCAGATGCATGATCAGATCAGCATCCTCGTTGAGGGTGGCGATGTGCAGATCGCGGTTGACCACCTCGATCTGATCGTCCACCTCAAGCGCGGCGGCGGTCAGCTCGCACGGACCCTTGACGTTGATGGACACCGTCTTCGGGCCGTCGCAGTACAGCTTGGCAGAAAGCTCTTTCAGGTTGAGGATGATCTCTGCAACGTCTTCCTTGACGCCGGTGACGGCGGAAAACTCATGCTGGATGCCCTCAATACGGATGCTGGAAACGGCGACGCCCGGCAGAGAGCTCAGCAGCACGCGGCGCAGGGAGTTACCCAGCGTCTGGCCAAAGCCATGCTCAAGCGGCTCGACGACAAACTTGCCGTACATTTCGCTCATTTCCACGCGTTCGATGCGGGGCTTTTCGATTTCGATCATTGGGCAGATTCCTCCTCACAGTTGCCGTGAAAAACCGTAGCAAATCTCTATTAACGAGAATAGAGCTCGACGATGAGGTGCTCCTCGATCGGGCAATCGATGTCCTCACGGGCCGGCATGGCAACAACCTTGCCGGTCAGGTTCTGGGCGTCAAAGGTGAGCCACTTCGGGGTCACAACGCCGGTGCCCTCGCGCAGGGCCTTGAAGTTAGCCTGCTCCTTGGAGCGCTCGCGCAGGGTGATCACGTCGCCAACCTTCACAGAGTAGGACGGGATGTCCACCTTCTGGCCATTGACGAGGATGTGGCCGTGCACAGCCATCTGACGCGCCATGCGGCGGGTCTTGGCGATGCCCAGGCGATAGAGCACGTTGTCCAGACGGAGCTCCAGGAGCTTGAGCAGGTTCTCACCGGTCATGCCCTTCTGGTTGGCAGCCTTGAGGTAGTACTTGTGGAACTGCTTCTCCAGCACGCCGTAGACAAACTTGACCTTCTGCTTCTCCTTGAGCTGCATGCCGTACTCGGAGACCTTCTTGCGCTTGTTGCCGCCCGGATTGCGGGTAGACTTCTTATTGCCATAGCCCATGACCGCCGGAGAGATGCCGAGGTAACGGCTCTTCTTGGCGATCGGCTGCTTATTGTTAGCCATGTTACATGTCCTCCTTACAAAACCTTACACGCGACGGCGCTTCGGCGGACGGCAGCCGTTGTGCGGAATCGGCGTCACGTCCTTGATCATGTTGACCTCCAGACCGGCGGCCTGCAGGGAACGGATCGCAGCCTCACGGCCGGAGCCCGGGCCCTTGACGTAGACCTCAACGGTCTTCAGGCCGTACTCCATCGCCGCCTTGGCAGCGGTTTCAGCAGCGGTCTGCGCAGCGAACGGCGTGGACTTCTTGGAGCCGCGGAAGCCGAGGCCGCCGGCGGAAGCCCAGCTCAGCGCGTTGCCCTGGGTATCGGTCAGGGTAACGATGGTGTTGTTGAAGGAAGAGCTGATGTGCGCGGCGCCGCGCTCGACGACCTTGCGCTCACGACGCTTACGGACGACCTTCTTCAGGGACTTCTTAGGTGCCATTGTCAATCACTCCTCTTACTTCTTCTTCTTACCAGCGATGGTGCGCTTCGGGCCCTTGCGGGTACGAGCGTTCTGCTTGGTGTTCTGACCACGGACCGGCAGGCCCTTACGATGGCGAACGCCGCGGTAGCAGCCGATTTCCATCAGGCGCTTGATATCCAGGCCGACGTCGCGACGCAGATCGCCCTCGACCTTCAGGTTGTGCTCGATGTATTCGCGGATCTTGTTGACGTCCTTCTCGGTCAGGTCCTTGACGCGGGTGTCCGGGTTCACGCCGGTGCCGGCCAGGATATCCTGAGAGGTCTTCAGGCCGATGCCGAAGATATACGTCAGTCCGATTTCGACCCGCTTCTCACGAGGCAGGTCAACGCCAGAAATACGTGCCATATTTTACCTCCGATTACATTGCGTAAATGGTGTTTTCTGCTTGATTTCTCTTTTGAACAGCCGCACCGAAAGCGCAGAGTATCCCTGCGCCCTTCATCATGCGGTTATTCCTGTCAGAATCAGCCCTGCTTCTGCTTGTGCTTCGGGTTCTCGCAAATGACCATGATGCGGCCCTTGCGCTTGATGATCTTGCACTTCTCACAGATAGGCTTGACAGACGGTCTAACCTTCATTTGTCCGTTCCTCCTCGAATTTGTTTTCTCAACCCTTGCTGCGCCAGGTGATTCGACCCCTGGTCAGATCATAGGGAGAAATTTCGACTTTGACCTTATCGCCCGGATAGATACGGATGAAGTTCATACGGATCTTGCCGGAGATCTGAGCCATAACTTTATGCCCGCCGGCTACCTCAACGCGGAAGTTCGCGTTCGGCAGCGCTTCGACGACGACGCCTTCAACCTCGATATTGTCGCTCTTGGGCAACGTTAACCCTCCTTACGCGGCAACAAAGCCTCTTGATAGCCGATTGCATCCAGTCTATTTCGCACTTCAGAGTCAAAAATCCTCTTTTTTGAAAAAATTTTTTCACGAATTTCTTCAAAAATTTCTTTTTGTGCCGCCAGATGCTTAATCTTCTTCTTCTTGGGATTGTCTACTTTCCTTTGACAGCCGTTTGCAATGGCCACATAGCGCTCATCGATCACGTCCACGATCACGAAGTAATGTCCCTGATCGCGGCCCGCGCGTGAGAGAACCACACGGCCGACCTCCATGGGAAACGAGTTCATCGCTTCTCCTCCTTATGATAACCCGGAAGCGAGAGCAGCTCGGGTTCTCCATCCGTAATCAGGATGGTATGCTCATAATGGGAGCAGAGGCTGCCATCAGTCGTCACGACCGTCCAGCCGTCGCGCAGCGTCTTGACATGATAGTCGCCCGCTGCAATCATCGGCTCGATACAAATCGTCATGCCGCGACGAAGCCGTACGCCGTGGCCCGGTATGCCGTAATTCGGCACCTGGGGATCCTCGTGCATCTCCCGTCCAATGCCATGACCGCAGAGCGCGCGGACCGTGGAAAAACCACGCTCCTCAACATACTTCTGAACCGCATGGCCGATATCACTAACGCGGTTGCCTTCGCGCGCGACCTTGAGCGCTTCGAAGAAACTCTTTTCTGTGACATCAATCAGCCGCTGTGCTTCCTCGCTCACCTTGCCAACCGGGGCAGTGAACGCGCTGTCGGATTGCCATCCGCCGAGAATCAGGCCACAGTCAACCGAAATGATCTGACCCTCTTTGAGCACAGTGTTCTTTGACGGGATGCCGTGCACGACCTGGTTGTCCACTGACGCACAGATCGAGGCCGGAAACCCTTCATAATTGAGGAAGGAAGGGATAGCCCCGAAGGACCGTATGAGCTTCTCAGCGTACTGATCGAGCTCATACGTGGTCACTCCGGGCTGAATCTTCCCTCGCACCTGCGTGAGCACCTCATGGAGCATCGCTCCGGCCTCACGCATCTTGGCAATCTGGGCAGAATTCTTGATCGTAATCATTTCTTACTCACCCAGACACGCCAGAATTGCTGCGTAGCAATCGTCCATCGGCTTGCTGCCGTCGACGGTCTTGATCAGGCCGCGCTTGGTATAGAAGTCGATGAGCGGTTCCGTCTGCGCATGATACACGGTCAGGCGGCTGAGCACCGTCTCGGCCTTGTCATCGTCGCGCTGAATCAGGTCATTTCCGCACTTTTCGCACGTCATGCTGCCATTCAGACGGCTCACGTGGTACGTACCACCGCAGGACAGACAAACACGACGACCGCTCAGACGCTCGACCAGCTTTTCATCGCTGACGTCGATATCGATCACGGCGTCGATTTTGGCAAAGCCTTCCAGCGCCTCAGCCTGCGCGACGGTGCGCGGGAAGCCGTCCAGCAGATAACCGCTCTTGCAGTCGTCATGCTCCAGGCGCTCACGCACGATGTCGATCACAACGCTGTCCGGAACGAGCTGGCCCTTGTCGATGTAGGACTTGGCATTAAGGCCGGTCGGCGTCTCATTCTTGATGGCGCGGCGAAGGATATCGCCGGTTGAGATCTGGGGGATGCCAAGCCGTTCGCACACGCGAACGGCCTGGGTACCCTTGCCCGCACCGGGCGGGCCAAGAAAAATCAGATTCATGTCAGCACCTCACGCTGCTTGCCGATTAAAGGAAGCCCTTGTGGTGACGCATGACCATCTGCGCCTCGATCTGACGGAGCGTCTCCAGAGCGACAGACACCGCGATCAGCACAGAGCTCGCGGCAAACGGAGCCTGGATGCCGAAGAGGCGGGTGATGACGGTCGGGATGGTCGCCAGGACGGCGAGGAACAGGGCGCTGAACAGCGTCAGACGGCCGGAGACCTTGGCGAGATAATCGCTGGTGGCGCGGCCCTGGCGGATGCCCGGGATCAGGCCGCCGTTCTGCTGCATGTTCTTGCTGATGTCAATCGGGTTGAAGGTGATGCTGGTATAGAAGTAGGTGAAGGCGATGATCAGCAGCGCCAGGACCACCTGATACCAGATACCGTTCTGGAAGCCCATCCACCAGACGTTGATTCCGCTCGCCGGGAAGAACGCGAAGACCGTGGCAGGGAACTGCAGGATCGCGAAGCCGAAAATCAGCGGCATAACGCCGGTAGAGTTGATCTTCATCGGGATGTGGGTGGACTGACCGCCGTACATCTTGCGGCCCACCATGCGCTTGGCATACTGAACCGGAACGCGGCGCTCGCCCATATCCACGTAGGTGATGGCAACGATCATGGCGACGAAGGCAACCACAACCACCAGCACCGGCAGAATGCCAACGGTGCCGGCCGCGACGCCGACGACGGCCTGACGGGCCCAGTTGAACATGTTGGACACAACGCCCGCCATGATCAGCAGGGAGATGCCGTTGCCCAGGCCGTTCTCGGTGATGCGCTCACCGATCCACATGGCCAAAGCAGTACCGGCAGCCATGGAGATACCGATGACGATATACCACAGACCGCCGTAGGAGTTAGCACGCATCGCGAAGACCAGGCCGACCGCCTGAACAAACGCCAGAACGACGGTCAGGTAGCGGGTCCATTCCTGGATCTTCTTGCGGCCCTCCGGGCCTTCCTTCGCCAGCTTCTCGAGCGCCGGAACGGCGACGGTCAGCAGCTGAAGGATAATGCTGGAGTTAATGTACGGAGTAATACCCATGGCCATGATGCTCATGCTCTGGAAGGAGCCGCCGGTCATCATGTTCATGAAGTCAAGGATCGAATAATCCTTAACAGCCGCGGCAACCGTCGCAATGTCAATGCCCGGAACCGGGATGACGCACAGCAGACGGTAGAGCAGCAGCATGCCGAAGGTGTAAGTGATCTTCTTGCGGAGCTCCGGAATGCGCCAGGCACTCTTCATCTTTTCCAGCATATCAGATCACCTCGGCAGTGCCACCAACAGCCTCAATCTTCTCCTTCGCAGAGCCGGTGAACTTCACGGCCTTGACGGTCAGCTTCTTGGTCAGCTCACCGTTGCCCAGGACCTTCAGGCCGTCCAGCTCCTTGCGGACGATCCTCTTCTCCTTGAGCAGCTCGACAGTGACTTCGGTACCGTTCTCGAAGACCTCGAGGTCGGACACGTTCACGGTAGCGAACTCCTTAGCGAAGATGTTGGTAAAGCCGCGCTTGGGCAGCTGGCGGGTGAGGGGCATCTGGCCGCCCTCGAAGCCCGGGCGCTTGCCGCCGCCGGAGCGGGCCTTCGCACCCTTGTGGCCCTTGCCGGACGTCTTGCCCAGGCCGGAGCCGGTGCCGCGGCCGAGACGGCGCGCGGCAGTCGTGGAGCCCTCAGCGGGCTTCAGCTCATTCAGCTTCATGGTGAATCCTCCTTAGTCGGCGATTTCGACCACGGACACCAGATGCTTGACCTTGAAGATCATGCCGCGGATAGACGGCGTGTCCTCAAACACCTTGGTGGCGCGGATCTTGTTCAGGCCCAGAGCCTTCACAACCTTGATGTGGTTGGGCTTGCTGGAGACCGGAGACTTCACAAGCGTAACCTGTACCTTCATAGTCTCTTTCCTCCTTATCAGCCGAGCAGCTCTTCGACGGTCTTGCCGCGCATCTTGGCCACTTCTTCAGCGGTGCGCAGGGAAGCCAGACCCTCGATAGTCGCCTTCACCATGTTAATCGGGTTGTTGGAGCCGTAGCTCTTGGTGCGGATGTCCTTCACGCCGCACAGCTCAAGCACCGCACGGGCCGGACCGCCGGCGATAACGCCGGTGCCTTCCGGAGCGGGCATGAGCACGACTTCGCCGGTGCCGAAGCGGCCGACGGTCTCGTGCGGGATAGAGGTGCCCTTCAGGCTGACATGCACGAGGTGCTTCTTGGCATCCTCGGTCGCCTTGCGGGCAGCTTCCGGAATTTCCACGGCCTTGCCGATGCCGCAGCCGACGCGGCCCTTGCCGTCGCCGATCACGACCAGCGCAGCAAAGCGCATGTTGCGGCCGCCCTTAACGGTCTTGGAGACGCGGTTGATCGCAACCATCTTCTCCTGGAACTCGCTCGGCTCACGGCGCTCACGACGCGGGCCGCGCTCACGGCGCTCGCCGCGCTCACCGCGCTCGAACGGCTTCTTTTCCATATCCTGAGGCATTATTTTTATCCTCCCTTGACTTAGAAGTCCAGGCCCGCTTCACGGGCGCCTGCGGCGACCTCCGCCACGCGGCCGGTGTAAACATAGCCGCCGCGGTCGAAGACGACCTGCTTGATGCCAGCCTGCATAGCGCGCTCAGCGACGGTCTTGCCGACCAGCTTGGCAGCGCCCTTCTTGTCCAGCTCAGCGAGCTGGCCCTTGATCTGCGGATCGAGGGTGGAGCAGGAAACGAGGGTCTTGCCGGCCACATCGTCGATCACCTGAGTGTAGATGTGGTTCAGGCTGCGATACACGCACAGACGCGGCATCTCGGGCGTGCCGCTGATCTTCTTACGCACACGCTCATGACGGATCACACGGATCTCATTACGATCACGCTTGGTGAACATTAGCGCTCACTCCCTTCTTACTTCTTACCGGTCTTGCCTTCCTTACGGCGCACGACCTCAGTGTCATACTTGATACCCTTGCCATGATACGGCTCCGGCTTGCGGACAGCGCGGATCTCGGCGGCGACATTGCCAACGCGCTGGGCGTCGATGCCGCTGACCACGATGGTGGTCTGGTTCGGGGTGGCGAACGTCATGTTCTCCTCAGCCTCGAAGACGACCGGGTGGCTGTAGCCGATGGTGATGTTCAGGGTGGAACCCTTGGCCTCGGCGCGGTAGCCGGTGCCGACCAGGTTCAGGGTCTTGGTGAAGCCGGTGGACACGCCGGTGACCATGTTCGCAATCAGGCTGCGATACAGGCCGTGGAAAGCGCGGTTCTGCTTCTCGTCGTTCGGGCGGGTCACCAGAACGGTGTTGCCCTCAACCTTCACGGTGATGTTCTTGTTGACATCCTGGGTCAGCGTGCCCTTCGGGCCCTTCACGGTGACGATATTGTCATCGGAAACGGTAACCGTAACGCCGGCCGGGATGGAGATCGGAGCTCTTCCGATACGAGACATAATTCTTTCCTCCGTTTCAGCGTCGTTGATTACCAGATGTAGGCGAGCACTTCGCCGCCGACCTTCGCAGCGCGGGCCTGCTTGTCGGTCATCACACCCTTGGAGGTGGAGATGATCGCGGTGCCCAGACCGCCAAGCACCTTCGGCAGCTCCTCGCACTGCGCGTAGACGCGCAGGCCCGGCTTGCTGATGCGCTTGAGGCCAACAATGACGCTCTGCTTCTTGTCGGTGTACTTCAGGCCGATCTTGATCTGGCCGGACAGGCCGTCATCGATCAGATCGACGCTCTTGATATAGCCTTCGTCGAGCAGGATCTTCGCGATGGACTTCTTCATGTTGGAAGCCGGAACCATCACGGAGTCGTGCTTGGCGATTTGAGCATTGCGGATGCGAGTGAGCATATCTGCAATGGGATCGTTAACGAGCATTTTCGTTCCTCCTTACCAGCTGGCCTTGCGGACACCGGGAATCTGTCCCTTGTACGCCAGTTCACGGAAACAAATGCGGCAGACGCCGTACTTGCGAAGCACGGAGTGCGGACGGCCGCACAGGCGGCAGCGGGTGTAAGCACGAGTAGAGAACTTCGGC
>JAFWXL010000011.1 GCA_017545905.1 Clostridia bacterium
AGGAAAGGAGGGGAAGGTATGGCGAAGGAATGCAAGCACTCCTTTATCAAGATCCACAAAGGGCCTTATGAGACCGTGCATCACTGCGCGCATTGCCACAAGGTTCTTTCTGAGGCTGAGTTCTTGGCCCTGAAGGCCAAAAACAAGAAAGAACCCGAGGCCGAGAAGGAACCCGAGGCCGAGAAGGAACCCGAGGCCGAAAAGTAAAACGACCATTCAAGAGACGATCGCAGGATCGTCTCTTTTTAATTCGCCGCGCCGGGCGGCGTAAGTCCCGGCACTCGCCTCTTCGTCTGGGGCGGTAAAAGAAAGGACGGAAAAAAATGGCACTCTTTAAAAGAAGCACCCTTAGAGAGAAGGGCTTGAACGATGAGCAGATCGAGTATCTCATGACCGAATCCGGCCGCGCTCTGGCCGCCGATTACATGGCGAAAGCCGACCTGCAAGCGCAGATCGACGCAGCTGTGGAAGCCGCAAAGCAGGGCTGGAAGCCCGAGCCGGTCAACGTCAAAGAAACGGACGAATACAAGAAGCTCGAAGCCGATCTGGCCCGCGTCCGCGCTGTAAACTCTGAGGATTTTGCTGCAATCAAACCTAAGTTCCGCGAAACCGTGTACGGCCTCCTCGACCATGCGGAGGGCGCGAAGGCGATCGCGGAGCAGCTGAACGACGTCAAGAAGGATTACGAGGAATACTTCCTTCCTTCTCAGGATCCTACGCCCGCGCCGCAGCAGGGGAAGCCCATCTTCGGCGCACCCACCGAAGGCCGAATGCCGACCGGGGAGAAGAAAAGCACCCTTGAAAGTATTTGGTTCAAGAAATAACAAAACAGAAAGGAGCCTTTAAATATGGCTTTCACTCAGCAGACTCTCAATTACACCACCGAGTATTCCGCCGCAATGGCGAATGCATATCCCTATTGGTCCTACTTCTATGACCTGTACGCCAGCCCCAACAGCGCCACCTATAAGCCCGTGCGCGGCAAGTCCATTTCCGTGCAGAGCATGACCACCTCCGGTGCAACCGCGGTCAATCGAAACAGCATCAACGGCCAGTTCACCCGGAACTTCAACACCGATGAGCAGATCCTTACCATGTCCATGGATCGCGAATGGAGCACCCTCGTGGATCCCATGGATATGCAGGAGGACGCTATCGTCACCGTCGGCAACATCACCCAGACCTTTAACCAGTTCCAGAAACTCCCCGAGCAGGACGCCTACGCCGTCTCTAAGCTGGCCGCCGCCGCGACCACCGCGGGCAACGTGGACACCACCGCCCTGACCGCCGACAACATCCTTCAGAAGTGGGATACCTACGTCGCCGCCATGGTCAACGCCCGAGTGCCTCGTGATCGTATCCGCTGCAAGATGACCCCCGATACCTACAAGCTTCTCAAGGAGGCCGCCGGTCTGACCCGTTTTGTCGAGACCAGCGAGGGCATCCGCGGTGTCGATCGCAACATCGCCCGCCTGGACGGCATCGTGATTAACGAGGTTCCCTCCGACATCATGCAGACCGCCTTCACCTTCACCGAGGGTTGGGTGGCCGCCGATAGCGCGCAGCAGGTCAACATGATCTTCTTTGATCCTCTGGCCGTCGCCGCGCCCGTGGTTTACGACGTTTCCATGATGACCCCGCCCACCGCGCAGAGCAAGGGCAAGTGGTTGTATTACGAGCGCTTCTATTATGACGTGTTCGTCCTTGAGCAGCGCACCAGCGGCATCTATGCCAACATTGCCAGCGCCTAAAGCGCGGAGGGAAAGGAGGGCGGAACATGCTTGTAACGCCTGACTACTACAACAGCACCTATATGGGGGAGGCGGTCGAACCGGCCGCCTTTCCCCGGCTTGAGCTTCGGGCCGAGGAGCTTGTCGGTCGCCTGACGCGCGGCCGCGTGACAGAGGCCAACTTCGACGCTCTGCCGACATCCCTCCAGAATGCCTATATGGACGCAATCTGTGCGCAGATCGAATACATGCAGGCCATGGGGATCTCGGTTGCGACCTACGGCAATACGGCGCAGTCCTTTACCGTGGGCAAGGTGCGCGTAGATGGATCTAAGCTCACCACGGGCGCGGCATCCATGGTCTGCCCGGCGGTGATCGCCATCCTCGAGCAGACCGGGCTGATGAATCCGGCAATCCCGGCCCTTGGTCTCTGCGGAGGTCTTGGCCTATGCTAACGCCGATCCCTGCCCGGATGCTGTCGCAGACGGCTGTTTTCATCGTTCCGGCGACCTTTGATCAATGGGGCAATGTAGCGACGAGCCAGAGCTACACCGTGAGCCGCGTCCACCTGCAGCCGACGAACGAGGTCAGGAAAACCAAGGATAACACCGAAGTGATCCTCCGGAGCATCCTGTTTGTGGACGGGCGCCTGTCTACGCCAACCCTGAACCTCTGGGCGCTGCAGCGGAGCGCCGAAGCGGCGGGGGGAGTGCTTACCGTGACGATCGACGGCGACAGCTACGCCGCTCTTACTGTGGAGCTGATCCCGGATGACATGGGGCGCCTCCATCATTGGGAGGTGGGACTTGTATGAGCGCAGGCATGGTTTTTGTTCCGGCGAAGCCGGATGGTATCGAAAAGGCCTTCGGAAAGGCCCTCTTTGCGGCGCGAGAGCAGATTTTGACGGATTGTAACTACTATGTTCGCGTAGATCAGGGAATTTTGCGCGACACGGCGTATACGTCACAGAGCGGCCTGTCTCTCGATATCGTGTGGCCTCAGAGCTACGCGCAGCGCGTGTATTATACAGGAAATCCGTCGACGGCCGTCAACCCGAATGCCTCCCTTCAATGGGCGCAGAAAGCGGCCGACACCTTCGGCGGTGACTGGCAGGAGATCTTGCAGAAAGGCTTTGAGTAAATGAGCATTATCAACGACGTATTAAAAGCCGTCTTAGATCTGGCTGCCAGCGCGCCGGGCGTCTACGTCCAGCAGATCGGGATCGGAGCCTTGCCGCCCGACAACGGGATCTGCGCGCAGATCTCGACGGGCACCGGCTCCCCGTTCCTCGACCTTGGAGCCGCTTATCAGTTTTCGATGGTGCTTAATGGGAAGCACCGAAACCAGCAGACGGTTTCGGACGCGCTGAACAACATTCACCAGATCTTGACGCAGACGGCCCAGCTTCCGAGCGGCGATGGTTATCAGATCACCGCCATCGAGACCACTCAGACGCCCTCTTATCTGGGCCGCGAGCAGAACGCGCAGCACCTTTATGGATCCGGTCTGCGCGTGAAATTTTATTTTAAGAAAGGATAAAAAATGCCCAATCTTCTCACGATCAGAAACATTTCTCTCGAACTTGGCACCGAGAACAGCGGCGCAACGTGGACTTATTCTCCGCTTTGCGCCGGCATCGATAACCTTGCCGAGGCTCTTAATGAAACTGTGCAGCAGTATTTCTTCCTGTGTCAGGGCGGCTTCGCCACGAACCATGTCACCGGCATGGCTCCCGCTCTGACCATCACCGGCCGCCGCATCGTTGGCGACACCGCACAGGATTATATCTTCAGTAAGAAGTACAGCCTTGACAGCGACCGCGAAAGCTCCCTCAAGCTCAGCTGGCAGGACGGCGCAGGCACCACTCAGAATATCACCGTTCCTATCGTCCTCTGCAACATCCAGGAATGGTCTGGCACGACCAACGACGACAGCGCGATCTCCGTTGAGCTGCGCTTTAACGGCGCGCCCACCCTCGGCACCGAATCTTAATTAAGGAGGCATAAACATGAAAGTCGTATATAACCGCTTCGCCGTGTGCGAACCGCTTGAAATCGTCGACAGCAACGACAACCTGCTTGTCCGGCTTGAGGCCCGCTTCGACGTGAGGGAGAAGGCTGCCGGGATTGTCAGGATCCAGCAGCTTTTTAACGATCTGCCCGACGACAAGGACGCGATCATTGCCGCGGTGTATGAACTCATCGAATACGTTTACGGCACCGAGGGCGCGGAGGCGGTGCGGGGCCTCTATGGCGACAACGCCGCTGCGATCGCTGACGACATCGTGCCGCACATCCGCGACGTTGTTGCGCCCGCCATCGTCAAGGCGTCTCGAATCGAAACAAAAAAACGTTCTTTCTCTCGGCGCTTTAAGTGATCATATGGGAGCGGCTACCCTGCCGCGTGGAATATAAAGGGAAAACCTACCGCCTCAAGCCGTCTTTCGACCGAGTCCTTGAGGCGGTTTCTGTTTTTGGAGACGAGCGCCTTTTGCCGGACGACCGCCTGCGCTATGCGCTGTCGCTGGTCGTTCGCGGCCGCTGCCCTCTTGATCCCGGTCTCCTTGAGGCCGCGCTGGCGGCGCTGGCTTGGAGCGAGCCGGAAAGCGCAGAGGGCGGTGATCGCGTTCTGGATTTTCGGCAGGATGGCGCATACATCTATGCGGCCTTCCGGCAGGCATACGGGATCGACCTATTCAAGGAGCGCGGCCGCTTGCATTACGCAGAGTTTATGGCCCTGCTTCGGGCGCTCCCCGCAGACACCCGGCTCTCGGAGATCATCGGGATCCGCTGTAGGCCCGTTCCGGCGGCAACGAAACATAACGCGAAGGAGATCCAGAGCCTGATGAAAGCGAAGGCGCGCTATCGGATCAACAAGAGCGCCGAGGAGCGGGAGCGCAGTTACCAGCGAAGCTTGGAGGGCTTCGCCCAGACCCTGATCGGCATGATCAAGGGAGAAAAGGAGGGGAATATGGATGGCTGATGGAAAAGTTGTATATAAGATCGAAGGCGACAACAGCGGTTTTTCGTCCGCTGTTTCGCAAACAAGAAACATTGCCGCATCTGCGGCCCACGCGATCGGTACAGCGTTTAAAGTGACGGCGGCGGCCGCCGGCGCTGCTGTGGCTGGCACCGTGGCGGTCGGAACTAAGGTCATCAGCGTCGGAAGTCAATATCAGACGGCCGTTGCGAAGGTTAAAACCATCGCGGACACGACCAGCGTCTCGATCGAGGAGGTAAACCAAGCCATCCTCGATCTGTCGAATGACACGGGCGTGGCAGCGGAGGATCTGGCCGAGGCTGTATATTCCGCGATTTCCGGCGGCGTCGACACGGCGGCCGCTGTGGGCTTTGTAGCCACGGCGAACAGGCTCGCGGCTGGTGGCTTTACAACGGCAGCAACGGCCGTTGACGTCCTGACAACGGCGATCAACGCCTACGGTCTTGAAGCGACGGACGCGGAGGCGATCAGCGATAAGCTGATCACCACCCAGAATCTCGGTAAAACGACGGTCGACGAGCTGGCCGCCTCTATGGGTAAGGTCATCCCGTTGGCCGCGGCCTACGGCGTCAATATTGATCAGCTGTCTACCGGTTACGTTGCGCTGACCAAGACCGGCATAGCGACGGCCGAGGCCACGACCTACATGAAATCCATGTTTACCGAGCTGGCCGACAGCGGCTCGGATGTTTCCGCGGCTCTGAAAGAGATCGAGGGCGTGGATTTCACGGAATTTATGAAGTCCGGCGGCAGCTTGCAGGAGGCCTTGATGGCCATCGCGGCCGAGGCTTCCGGCTGCGGCGCGGAGTTTAAGGAGCTTCGTTCCGAAGGAAAGAGTGCCGCAGAAGCTTACGCGCAGCTGGCCGCAGAGGGACAGATCAGCGCTACCGCGTTCTCGAACATGTGGGGCTCCGTCGAGGCCGGCACCGGCGCTCTGGCGATCTTGCAGACGGACGCCGGGGAAATGCAATCCACCCTTGCAGCCATGGCCAACAGCGCCGGATCGACCCAGAGCGCCTACGAGACCATGACGCAGACGCTCAGACATTCATGGGACACGCTTAAGAACGAGCTCAAGAATCTTGGCGTCTCGATGTTCGAACAGCTCGGGACACCGCTCTCGAACGCGGTCGACGCCATAGGGCAGGCCGTCGGAAAGATCGCCGAATCCTTCGGAAGCGGCGAAGGCGGTCTGAATACGATAGTGAGCGGCGCGGCTTCCGCCATCCAGTCTTTTGCGGATGGCGTGAATACCGTTGTGACCGGCATCGAGGAAGGCGCGTTTACCGACACAATCGAAGGACTGAGCGGAGCTTTCGGCGGGATCGGCGACGCGGTGGAAGGCTTTATCGAGGATGTGGGGCAGATCAACACCTCCGAAGTCCTCGCTTCTGCCGTGGTGGCCGTGGGCCTCGTGAGCGATGCAATATCCAGCGTTATCACATGGGCCGGAAAGCTGGCCGGGCCGATCTCCGAAATGATCAGCGCCGTCGGCGAAATCACGCAGCCTTTTAAAGACGTGGTGACGGACGCCTTCGATCCCGTGGTCGAGGCTGTCGGCGACCTGATCTCGGCGGGTGCGGAACTCGTTCTTGAATTTGAGCCGCTTGTTCCCGCTGTCGTAAGTGTCCTTGAAGGCGTCGCCGGGCAGCTGGAAACCGTCGTTTCGGCGGTGCAGTCCGCTGTTGAAGCGATCATAGCGGCGGTTCAGTCCGCGCTTGAGTGGCTGGCGAGCTTGGAGGACGCCGAAGTCAACGCAAAGCGGGCAGAGCTCCGAGAGACGCAGGGAGGACATGATACAACATCTGTTATGGGCGGTGTAACGTCCAGCATTCAGCAGGCAATGGATCAGGAGAGATCTAGAGCGGCAAGCAAAGAAATTCAAAGTGGGCAAGGAAGGCCGTTTCAGGTTGGTGAGGACTTCGTTACCTCGGACTGGCAGAAAGCATTCCTCCATTACGGCGAGCGCGTAATGACAAAGGAACAAAACCGGCGCTTTATGGCCCTCGGCGGGCTTCGAGGCATGGAGGCCGCGCTCACCGGCGGCACGCACGCGGCGGCGCAGCCTCCCGTGGTCGCGCAGATCACGTTAAAAGGCGACGTCTTTATGGACGGATACAGCGTGGGTAAAGTCGTCCTGGAGAATCTCGACGACGTGGCCGCCTTTACTCTGAGAGGTTGATTTATGGACATCAAAGCTTTTATTAACGGCACAGAGTATAAGGCGCTCCGAGACTTTACGATCTCCGAGCAGGCAGGAAATAAGACCTCCTCGGAGATCTCCGTCCTCGTGGAGGATCAGCCCGTCCCTCTGGCCGGTGACATCATTGAACTGGTAGACGGCACGGAGACGCTATTCTGGGGGATGTGCGGCATCCCCAAAAGCCCGAAGTACAAGACCGGCCTTGAGCCGCGACTTTACAAAATCACATGCGGCAACAGCAACAGCATCCTGTCGCACCGCATCATCAACGTGGCCTATCAGGATCACACGATCTCGGAGATCGTGCAGGCTCTGTTTGATGACTATATCGCCGCCGAGGGTATCACCGTCGGCGAAATTTCGACGATCGATGTCTCCTTGGATGTCTACACGGCCAAGGACTACAACCTGCAGGACGCTCTGAACGAGCTGGCCGATCTTGTAAGCGCTACTTGGCGCGTTGACAGCGACAAGAGCTTTCACTTCGTCGTTGCCGATGATTTCCCGCAGTTCCCGGTCACGATTTCCGAGGATTGGGGCTGGATCGGTGAGCTGCAGCACACCACCAAGGATTACAGCGTTCGGACGGTGCAATACATCAGCGGCGCAAAGGACAAGACCACGCCGCAGACGGAGACTTTCATCTACGATGGCGATAACAACGCCTTTGAAGTCTCCTTTGGTGTTTCTTCCCGCCCTACGATCTCGATCAACGGGACGGCGGTCGATCCTTCGCTGATCGGCGTCAACGGCCTCGACAACATCGAGGACTGTTGGTTTATGTTTTCTTACGAGAGCCGGACGATCACTTACAACAGCAACTCCGAGGCGCTGGCGACCGGCGACACCGTGACCATCGTCTATACCGGCCTCTTCCCGATCCGCATTCGCCTGACCAATGAGAGCGCGGTCTCTCGGCTGGCGGCGGCGACCGGCCTCTCCGGACTTCGGGAAAATGTAAAACTGGCGTCCAACGTGACCACGCAGGCCGACGCGGTGCAGCTGGCGCAGTCCCTGCTTGAGCAGTTTGAAACCTGTGAGAACATGGTTAAGTTCTGGATGACATCGCAGCAGCTCTATGCTCTGGGCCTTGATCTTGAGGATACCAAGACTTTGACGCGGGTGCAGATCGGCCTCCCGCGGCTCGGCATCGAAGGGGAATATATCATCACTGAGCGCAAGCTCACGCCGCTGCTGGCGGATCCGGAGAACGCGAAGGAGGGCTTAAAGATCCAGCTCACCCTCCGGGACAGGAACTATCTTCGGAGTTATGGCGAGATTCTTTCGAATCTTCGGAAAGATCTGGTTGCGCTGACTGTCCGAGAGGACGACATTGTGACAATCATGAGCAGCTTTACCGAGCGGCTCCAGCTCTCGGAGGCATACATCTATTCCCGTTCCATGCCGTTCTTCCCGTCCACCACGGCCGCGATCTTTTCGCCGCTGGACTTCGGCGAGACTTTCCCCGTATAAAAGGAGGCTTTCATGAAAGAAAAAACGACCATGCGGGGAGAGTACCGCGTGGAGGCCCGGGACGCAGCCACCGGGGCGCTGCTCTGGGTGCAGCGATTTAAAAACCAGCTGACCGCGATCAATCGGACAATCCGATCCGAGATGCTGCAGGGCACCTATACGGGCGCCCTTGATGCGCTGCAGATCAAGTATTTCGCGTTCGGCACCGGCAGCTCGCCGGCCACGGTCAACGATACGGCCCTTGAAACCGAGACGCTTCGCAAGCAGGTTACGCAAATGACCGCACCCGCGCCGGGGACTGTGCAGACGATCTGCAGCCTTGGTGCGGAGGAGGCGAACTTCCTGATCCGGGAGATCGGGATTTTCGGCGGCCCGGACGCCACGACCGCGGCCGAAAGCGGCACATTGATCTCCCGGGCCGTGGTTAGCATCGAAAAAAATAGCAACATCGTGCTGAATATCGTTCGGCAAGATATCTGCACGATCTAGGGAGGGCGCTTTATGGCCTATACCAAAAACACATGGCTCCCGCGTATCGGCGACGGGCTGAACAAGTTTCTGGACGCGATCAGCGGGAAAACGCTGCAGCTCACGAACACGCCCGACAGCATCACGCAGCAGGGCACGCCGTTCTCGGCAGCGTGGATGAACAACATCGAGGATGGCGTGGCGGCGTTGCATGAGATCCCGTTCACGGCCCTTCCGGCCAGCGGAACGGCGCTCACCGAGCAGGGGGCGTATACGGTCCCCGCCTCTTCGCCGGTGACATCCTACGTTTTCGCCGCGCCCGCGACCGGCTGGGCGCATGGTACATTTTTTACCGGATCTTCGGTCTCGATCTCTTTTGCATCCGGATCGAAGTTCCTCAACGATCCGCCCAGCCTTGACCCAAGCGCACAGTACGAGTTTGATGTCTTGGATGGCGTGTGGATCGTGGCGGAGGTGGTGAGCTGATGATCAGCCCGGCAGCTCTGCGACGACGCCGCCTCATGATGGCGGGATCCGCCTTTGTCATATACAACGGAATCAAATACAAGCGCGGCCAGACGATTACGATCACCGCGTCCTCTGATATCCAAGTCGTCGGAAAAATCGACATTGACGTCATCCTTGTGGGGGCTGGTGGCGGTGGCGCAGGCGGTGACAACAGAGGCGGCCTGAGAGGTTACGGCGGCGGCTCTGGCGGCAAGACAGAGCGAAGCATCACTATCGTTTCCGGTATTTATTCGCTGGTTGTTGGCACCGGTGGCGCGGGCAGCGCATCTGGTGCGCTCGGCGGCCCGCAGGCAGGGAGCGGCGGCAGCACTTCCGGCTTCGGACTTAGTGCCGGAGGCGGAGGAGGCGGCAGGGGCTCAAGCTTTGCCGGCACCGCAGGTGCGGGCGGCACTGGCGACACACCGGGCAACCCCGGAACAACCAATAGCGGCGGCGCGTCTGTCTATAACGGTTACGGAGCGGGCGGCGACGGCGGCAGCTACACAGCGGCAGGCCAGAGCGGCGGCGCTGGCGTCATCGTGATAACTCTCATTTAATGGAGGATCAATGGTAGATCAAAGATATGCAAGACTGGCCGAAGGTGCGCCGGTTTATTTGTTTTTGCCCATCAAACTGCGGGAGCCGGTCGAGATCGGCGGCGTCGTCCACCCGGAGGGCGCTCTGCTCTTCACCGACGACGCGGCGGCCCTGCTGGCGCAGGGGTATAAGCCCGTGACGAAACTTCCCATGCCATCGGAAGCTGGGTATACCTATCTGGAGGAGTGGCGGGAGACCGAGACCGAGATCATCCGGGATTGGCAGGCAATCAAGCTCCCGGACGATCCCTATCAGATCATCGACACCTTGACCGGGGAGGCGATTTGATATGGTTTACAACATGCACACATCCGGCAAGTGGCTACAGACCGGCGGCGTCTGGCTTTCCACGCAGGACGAGGCGGGCGTGTCCACGGTCTCGATCACTCTTCCGCTTACCACGGAGAGCGGCCTTGATCTTTCCTCTCTTAGCTACGCTATAAAAGGCTTGATCGGAGCAAACGAGCTTCGAACGGCGCTCCCTGCCGAGGTAGATGATCTTGGCATCACGCTCTCGTGGACGGTCGGCCCGGAATGGACGGCGAACGCGGGCAGCATGGCCTTGACGCTGATCGGCTCCGACGCTTCGGGCGATGTGGTCATTAAATGGATTGGCAACTCTCCCGTTTATGTCGTCGCCGATCCGATCGGCAGCAACACGCCCGCGCCCGATGTGGCGCAGCAGTATCTCGCGCAAATGCAGGCCCTGCTTGATCAGGCGGGCAGCGGGGGAGGAGGCGGCAACAGCGGTGGCGAAGAAGTCTATGAATTGATCGATAGCCTTACCATTACCGAGGAGAATCAGGCAGATCGCTACAATTTTACAAACGAGCCTGACGGGACGCCCTACAACTTTAAAAAGCTTATGATCCGGATCATACAGGCGGATAGTCCGGTGGGCATTGCTATCAATTGGTATAAATGGGATTCTTTGGCATATACCAATGGGAATCAA
>JAFWXL010000012.1 GCA_017545905.1 Clostridia bacterium
CTTTGTACAACTGCGACTCGTGAAAATCGCAGTTCGCGTTCTTCTTGATTCTGTATCGTTTTCAAGGATCATGTCCCGCTCGAAGTTTCCCTCTCGCGTGACAGCTAGGCTAGTATACTACTTTAGCCGACGTTTGTCAACGGATTTTTTCAGTTTTTTTCAGCTTTTTCAGCCTTTTTCCATTTTTGTGTATTTCTGTGCATAGCAGAGCCTTTACTGTGCTCAATTTTTACTCAAAACACTTCAAGCACACTTGTTCACCTAAAAAAAGAGAGTCGGATACCCGACTCTCTGATTGCTTATGAACTTAGGCGTTCTTGGCGATCTCGACGAGCTTGGCAAAAGCCGCAGCGTCGTTCACAGCCAGATCGGCCAGAACCTTGCGGTTGAGGTCGATGTTCGCCTTCTTCAGGCCGCAGATGAACTTGGAGTAGGACATGCCGTTGATGCGGGCAGCCGCATTGATACGGGCGATCCACAGGGAACGGAAGTCACGCTTACGCAGCTTACGGCCGATATAGGCGTAACGCAGGGAGCGCGCGACCTGCTCCTTCGCAGAGCGATACTGCTTGGACTTAGAGCCAAAGTAGCCCTTCGCCAGCTTCATAATCTTCCTGCGCTTCTTATGGGCATTGACTGCCGCTTTAATTCTTGCCATGGTTGTTGATCCTCCTTGCTGGCTGGTGCTTACTTATACGGGATGAGCTTCTTGATGGTGTTAGCGTAGCACTCGGACACGTACGCGGCACGGCGCAGGTTACGCTTGGTCTTGCGGGTCTTCTTGTTGAGGATGTGACGCTTGTAGGCCTTCGCGCGCTTAACGAGACCACGCTTGGTCAGATTGAAACGCTTGGCAGCGCCGCGGTGAGTTTTCTGCTTAGGCATAAGGGGAATCCTCCTCTCAGGATCTTTATTGTTTCGGAGCCTGCTTGGCTTCTTTGCTGGGGTCCTTCGGCGCAAGGATCATGATCATGTGGCGGCCTTCCGTTGCCGGCTTGCGCTCCACATTGGCCACGTCCTTGACACGGGTAACGAAATCCTGCATGACCGCAAGGCCGATCTCCTGATGGGTGATCTGGCGGCCGCGGAAGCGAATCGAAACCTTGACCTTGTCTCCACCCTGCAGGAACTTGATAGCCGCCTTCGCCTTGGTCTGGATGTCATTTTCCTCGATCGTGGCGGAAAGCTGCACTTCCTTGATGGAGACGACCTTCTGATTCTTGCGGATCTCGCGTTCCTTCTTGGACTGCTCGTAACGGTACTTGTCATAGTCCATCAGCTTGCAGACAGGCGGCTTGGCGCCGGGCACGATCTTCACCAGATCCAGGCCTGCTTCCTCAGCCAGTTCCATCGCTTTGCGAATCGGCAGAACGCCGAGCTGTTCACCGTTCTGGTCGATCACGCGCACTTCGCGGTCGCGGATTTCCTCGTTCATCATCAGATCTACTGCCATATAGTTTGCGATACACCTCCAAATAGTCTTCGTGCTTGAAAGCACAAAAAAGAGCGGGCAAGCATACCCGCTCCTTAAACATTCTAAAAGGATGCCATGTGCCACGGTAGCTCAATTGCTCCGGGCGAGAAGCGGGCGGCTTCTACTTCGTACTGAATTAGTATACAGCGAAGCCGCCCTGATGTCAAGCCTTTTATTAGGAATAATTTCTTTTTTGCAGTCCTCAGACCAGCCTTTCAGGAAGATCTGTCAGCGAAGCCGCCCGAGAGGGGGTCAGTGCGCCTTGGTACGGATCTCCTCTTCGAGCTTATCCACCAATTCTGCCAGCGTCATCTTGCCCAGATCGCCTTCCTTGCGGTTGCGCACGGCGACCATCTTGTCCTCAGCCTCCTGACCGCCGATGACGATCATATACGGCACCTTCTCCTGCTGAGCCTGACGGATCTTGAAGCCGATCTTCTCATTGCGCAGATCCAGCTCTACACGCATGCCGCGGCTGAAGAGCTCGCGCTCCACCTCGCGTGCCCACTCGTCGCCCTTCTCTGTGACGGTGAGGATCTTCACCTGCGTCGGAGCCATCCAGGTCGGCAGCGCGCCGGCATACTTTTCAATCAGCAGCGCCAGCGTGCGCTCGTAGCATCCCAGAGTGGTGCGGTGAATGATGTAGGGCATCTTCTTCTGGCCGTCCGCATCAACGTATTCCATGCCGAACTTCTTGGCCAGCAGCATATCGATCTGGATGGTGATGAGCGTATCTTCCTTGCCGAATACGTTCTTGATCTGGATATCCAGTTTCGGGCCGTAGAAAGCAGCCTCGTCGATGCCCACGGAATACGGCACTTCAAGCTTATTGAGGATCTTCTCCATCAGGCTCTGTGCCTCTTCCCACTGCTCCGCCGTGCCTTCATACTTGGCAGTGTTGGCCGGATCCCACTGGCTGAAGCGGTAGGAGACGTCCTCGGCCAGACCGACGGTTTCGAGCATGTACTTCGCAAGGCTCAGACAGCCGGCGAACTCCTCCTCCAGCTGATCCGGGCGCAGCACAAGGTGACCCTCGGAAATGGTGAACTGGCGGACGCGAATCAGGCCGTGCATCTCGCCGGAATCCTCGTTGCGGAACAGCGTACTCGTCTCGCCCAGGCGCATCGGCAGATCACGATAGGAACGCATGCGATTGAGATACACCTGATACTGGAACGGGCAGGTCATCGGACGCAGCGCGAAGCACTCCTTCTCTTCGTCGTTCGGATCGCCCAGGATGAACATGCCGTCGAGATAGTGATCCCAGTGACCGGAGATGCGATAGAGATCGCGCTTGGCCATCAGCGGGGTCTTGGTGAGCAGGTAACCGCGCTTCTGCTCCTCATCCTCCACCCAGCGCTGCAGCAGCTGAATGACGCGCGCGCCCTTAGGCAGCAGGATCGGCAGACCCTGGCCGATGGAATCGACGGTGGTGAAGTATTCCAGCTCGCGGCCGAGCTTGTTGTGATCGCGCTTGCGTGCTTCCTCCAGCGCGGTCATATGCGCGGTGAGCTCGTCCTTGGTGGCAAACGCTGTACCATTGATGCGGGTGAGCATCTTGTTGTTGCGGTCGTTTTTCCAGTAGGCACCGGAAACCTGCGTCAGCTTGAACGCCTTGAGCGCCTTGGTATAACACAGGTGCGGACCGACGCACATATCGATGTAGTCGCCCTGCTGATAGAAGCTGATGACCTCGTCCTCGCCCAGATCGCCGATATGCTCAACCTTGTAGATCTCGCCGCGCTCCTGCATGAGCGCGATCGCCTCGTTGCGCGGCAGGGTGAACGCCTTGATCGGCAGATTGCTCTTGACAATCTTGTTCATCTCTGCCTCGATCTTCGCCAGATCAGCGTCGTTCAGCTTCACATCGCCCAGATCAACGTCATAATAGAAGCCGTTCTCGGTCGCCGGGCCGTAGGCAAAGTGCGCATTCCGGTAGAGATTCTTGACCGCCTGCGCCAGAATGTGCGCCGCCGTGTGGCGGATGACGTGCAGTTCCTGCTCCTGCGGGCACTCGCCCGTCGTGCCGTCCTTGTAAATGATCTTCATCGTGATACCTCTCCTTGTCTGAGACAATTTTGCTGAGAGACGAAAAACGCTCGTCCCTCGCGTTGTTTCGAGGGACGAGCGGAAAATATCTGCCCGTGGTTCCACCCTGATTGGTGCTCTTTGCCGCTGTATCGCGCGCCTCGCGATCCGATCGGAAGGTGGTCTTCGCCGTTTCGCTTTGCCGATGCGCTTTCAGCCGGCGACGCATCTCTCTTTGGACAAGCCTGAAACGGTTACTCTTCTTCGTCATTTCAGATACGGACAGTATAGCGCCCGCGCATGAAAAAGTCAAGAGATATTCTTCTTTTCCTGTTTGCTCAGCTGCGTGGTATACAGTGCATGATACGCGCCGCCGAGTGCGAGCAGCTCCTCGTGCGTGCCGCATTCCACTATCCCGCCGCGCTCGATCATAGGATCATATCCGCCTGACGAATGGTCGAGAGCCTGTGAGCAATCACGAAGGACGTGGTGTTTTCCATCAGCCGCTTTGTCGCCTGCTGGATCATCTGCTCGGTCGCCGTATCAACAGAACTGGTCGCCTCGTCAAGCACGAAGATTGCAGGCTTTGCGATGATCGCGCGGGCAAAAGAAATCAGCTGCTTTTCGCCAGTGGAGAGCTTGTCTCCGCACTCGCCCACGTCCGTGTCATAGCCCATGGGCAGCCTGGATGCAATTCTGTCCACGCTGACCGCGCGCGCCGCCTCTTCGATCTCCTCGTCCGTCGCATCCGGCCTGCCGTAGCGGATGTTTTCACGGATGGTGCCCGAAAACAGATGCGGCTCCTGAAGCACATAGCCGATGTGGCTGTGCAGCCAGAGCTGACTGCGCTCCTGAATATCGCGCCCGTCGATCAGAATCCTTCCTTCGGTCGGCTCAAAGAACCGGCACACAAGGTTGACCATCGTGCTCTTGCCCGCGCCCGTTTCGCCCACAAGCGCCACCGTTTTTCCGGCCGGAACATGCAGATTGATATGCTCGAGCACCTCTTCGCTGTCCTCAAGATAATGGAAGGAGACGTCCTCAAAGGTCACCTCTGCGCGCATCGGCTCCCAGTTTTCCGTCTTCGGCTCGAAGCAATCGCCGTATTTGAGCACCACTTCCGCCTTGTCAACCACCGTTGGCTGCTCATGGATCAGCTCTGCCACACGCTCGACATTGGCCTGCAGGGAAATCATGCCGGAGATGAACGTCGCCGTCTGCCTGAAGAGCTGGAACAGGCTCAGCGCATAGGTCATAAACGCACTGAGCACGCCGATGCTCACCCTGCCGCCCAGCACCCTTGCGCCGCCAAGCCCCAGCGTTGCACTCGCCGCCAGCGTGCCGCACAGCACAATCAGCGGAATATAGATCGCGCGCATGCGCCCGTGCGCAATGCCCGCCCGCGCGGACATGCTCGTGATCTCCTCAAACTCCCGGCAGAGCCTTCCCTCCAGCGCCAGCGTCTTGCTCGTCTTGGCGCCCATGATGCCTTCGTTGTACCCGCTGGTGATGCGCGAATGCTGCGTGCGCACCTCGCGGTTGAGTTCGATGAGCTTTTTCTGAAAATACGCCGTAAACAGCGCGACAATCGGCGCAAGGATAATCAGCGTCATCGCCAGAGACGCATCCAGCTTCAGCAATACGACGTACACGCCCGGAATATAGGCAAGCGCCCAGAGGATATTGGGGAACGTCCATGCCATCGAGGATGCAATCCTGTCCGTATCGCTCATTACGCGCGAAAGGCTGTGTCCCGCGCTGGTCACGTTATAGTAATCAAGGCTCAGCCGCTGCAGGTTGACAAAGCACGCCTCCTTGAGGTCGCGGCCCATATACATCTCCGCCGCCATGCAGCTTTTGAAATACGCCACCAGCAGCACCAGCTCCAGAATCAGCAGCACAAAGTACTGGCCGAGGAAGCCGCCAAACCCATCCAGCGTGCCGGCGATGATGAAATGATCCACCGCGCGGCTTTGCAGCAGAGGAAAAAGGATATCAATGATCGCCAGCAATACATTGCTGATGATGATCACCGCCAGCTGTACCTTATAGCGCAGGATGATGGGCAGCAGCTGCTTCCACGGAATCAGGGAAAACGAGGCTTTTTTCTGCTCTTTCTGCCCGCTTTTCTCTTTGCTCACGAAAGCGCCTCCTCTCCCATCGCCGCCTGCATCGCCGCTGCGCGGGCAAACTCGCCGCCCCGCTCAAGCAGCTCCTGCGGCGTGCCCGATTCGGCAATCCTTCCGTCCCTGAGGACAATCACGCGGTCGGACTGCATCAGCGTCGCCACACGGTGTGCAATCAGAATCAGCGTCGAGCCGCCGGCCGCCTCGCGAAGGCGCGTGCGGATCGCCTCGTCCGTCTTTGCGTCCACAGCGGAAAGCGCATCGTCAAACACCATCACAGGCGCGCCCGAGAGCAGCGTGCGCGCGATGGCCGCGCGCTGCTTCTGTCCGCCGGAGAGCGTCACGCCGCGCTCGCCGACAACCGTATCGTAACCATTGACAAACTCGCCCACCGATGCATCCAGACAGGCATTCTGCGCAGCAAGCGCCACATCCTCCATCTCCGCATGCTCCTGCGTGATGGCGATGTTCTCCTTGAGCGTTCTGGAAAAGAGGAACGGCTCCTGCAGCACCACGCCGACGTTCCTGCGAAGCACATGAAGATCCATATCCCTCACATCCACGCCGCCAATGCTGATGCTGCCCTGCTGCGGATCATACAGCCGCGCCAGCAGCAGCGCAATGGTGCTCTTTCCGCTGCCGGTTTCACCAAAGACGCCCAGCGTCTTTCCGCCTGGGATCGAAAAGCTGACGTCGTCGAGCACCTGCTTCTCCTCATAAGCAAAGCTCACATTTTCAAAGCGGATCTCGCCGTGCATGTCGGCCTTGACCGGATGCTCAGTCGGCTTCTCCTCCTCGGATTCCAGAATATAAAGCAGACGGTCGATGGACACGCCGGCCTTGCTCATTTCCGAAATTGTGCGGCCAAGACGGCGCACCGGCCATGTAAGCTGGCGCGTATAGCTGACAAAGGCCAGATACACGCCCAGCGTAATTTCGCCGCCCACGCACATATGCACGCCCAGCACCACGATGGAAAACACCTGAATGATGTTCATCATATCGCCCAGCGTCCAGAAACCGGAGAGCCAGTCGCCAAGATTCAGCCAGAGGTTTGTATAGCGGCTATTCTTCTCGCGGAATTTTTCCAGCTCCAGCCGCTCGCGCCCGAATGCGCGCACCACGCGCACACCCGTCAGATTCTCCTGCACAACAGCAGAAAGCGCTCCCTCTGCCTCGTCGGTCTGGCGGTACTTGCCGGAAACATGATTGTAAAACACAATCGAATAACCCACAATCACCGGCACAAATGCCGCCGCCAGCAGCGCCATCTTCACATTCATCGTGAACATCACGACCACGCAGGTCGCGATCATGAACAGTGTGCTCACCAGATCGAGCAGCTGATCCATGACGAATGTGCGCACTACTTCCACATCAGAGATACAGCGCTGGATAATATCGCCCGTGGAATGGCGTACATGCCAGCTGTAGGGCAGGCGCTGAATACGGCTGTAAAGCGCATCGCGAAGCGACTTGACAAAACGCTCCGAGCCCATGGGCAGACGGCTGTCCTGCACATAACCCACCGCAAATTCGCACACGGAAATCACCGCTGCCAGCACGCATGCCATGCCCAGCAGCTGCGAGACGTCCAGCTCTGCACAGAAACCGGGCAGCGCGCTCAAATCTCCCATCAGCACGCCGTCCACCGTAAAGCGGATCACCTGCGTGAACCCCATGCGAAGCAGCGTCAGCAGAAGCGACGCGCCCATACCAATCAGCAGCGCGCCCGCTGCCGGACGCAGATGCCTGAAAAGCAGCCGCGCCTTTTCTCCCCAGTTATCTTTGAAAATACTCTTCATACTCTGTTTCATTCAGCCGAAACCTGCCCTTATCGGGTCACACCCTCGCCTGAGACGGAGGCGTAGATCAGCGGCGGCAGTTCCGGTTTTTCCTTTGAAATGGTAATCGCCTGCTGCATCCGGGATACAGCTTCGCCAGCCAGCTCGCGCCTGTTGAGATACAGCGTAGCCAGACTGTCGCCCTTCTGCACGCGGTCGCCAAGACGCACATCCATCACAAGGCCTACCGCCGGATCGATGACGTCGGTCTTTTTCTGGCGGCCGGCGCCCAGCGCCTGCGCACAGTAGCCGATGGCCGTCGTATCCATCTTCGCCACATATCCATCGTCGAGCGCAGGCACACTGAGCTTGTATGCGGCGTGGGGCAGATACGCCAGATCGTCGCACACGCGTGCATCGCCGCCCTGCGCAGCGAGCATTTCCTTGAGCTTGGCAAGGCCTGCGCCGCTTTCAAGCGCCTGCGTCATGCGCACCTTGCCCTCGTCCACATCTTTGGCGATTCCGCTTGCCACCAGCATGCGGCTGCCCAGTTCCATCGAGACCGTCAGCAGATCGCCCTTTGCACGGCCTGAAAGGATATCGATCGCTTCCTTGACCTCCAGTGCGTTGCCCACATGTGTGCCCAGCGGCTGATCCATGCCTGTGACCAGCGCAAGAATGGGCTTTCCGGCCTTGGCGCCGATTTCCACCATCGCTCTGGCCAGCTCGATGGATTCCTCCACCGTCTGCATCAGCGCACCCGAGCCGGTCTTCACGTCCAGCACGATCGCGCCTGCGCCGCTTGCCAGCTTTTTGGATACGATACTCGATGCGATCAGAGGAATACTGCCCACAGTGCCGGTCACATCGCGCAGCGCATAGAGCGCCTTATCCGCCGGACACAGGTCCTGCGTCTGTCCGATCACCGCACAGCCGATTTCCTGCACCTGCCGGATGAAATCCTGCTCGGACACGTCGATCGAGCATCCCGGAATGCTCTCGAGCTTATCCAGCGTGCCGCCCGTATGACCCAGGCCGCGTCCGGACAGCTTGGCAACCTTTGCGCCGCACGCCGCGGCAAGCGGAACCAGCACAAGCGTCGTCGTATCGCCCACACCGCCGGTCGAGTGCTTATCCACACACACGCCGTCTATTGTGGACAAATCCACCACGCTGCCCGAATGCATCATCTCCATGGTCAGGCATGCCGTCTCCTCGGCATTCATACCGCGCCAGCAGATCGCCATCAGCAGCGCTGCCAGCTGATAATCCGGCACGCTGCCGTCAGCAGCGCCGCGCGCAAACGCACGGATCTCCTCCGGCGAAAGCGCCTTGCCCTCTTTCTTTTTAAGAATGACGTCAACCATATTCATGCTCGTCCCTCCTTCAGGAATCATCGCAGGGTCTGCAGGGTTTCTTTCCAGATTCTGCATTTTTCGGCATACGGCATCGTATAGGCCGGGCTGGTGCTCGGCATCCGAATCACCGTCCTGTTTCCGGCATAACCAGATTTCAGAAACAAGCTGTGCGCCGTGCCTCCGTTACACAGCACGCTATGAATGTGCGGGCATTTTTCATACAGCGATGAAAAGTCGTTGAACTGAATATCCCGCATATTGCTGTCCAGGCTCCCCTCGCGCTCGCATACGCCGGCGACGTCCCAAAGCGCAAGGCCGTGATCCCGGATCAGCCGCTTTCTGGCCTCATAATCCGCCGTCGGTTCCACGCCAAAGACGTCAAATAGAATCGGCCAAAACGCGTTGCGCGGGTGCGCATAATACTGCGCATCCGCCAACGATTTTGCACCGGGCATGGAGCCCACAATGAGTATTTCCGCCTCCGGCGCAAAGACCGGATCAAAGCTTCTGCAAATCATACGCGTTCAATGTCAAAGCCTGCCGCGCGGCCCATGCGGTTCATCACCGCAAGACCGATGCCCGTCGCCTCGACCGCCTCGCACAGCGCCACGGTTTCTCCGCGCTCATCCAGCTCGCGCAGCGCACCGAAGAGCTTCGCAGCCGCCTCGTTCGGGCGCTTCACGCTGCCCAGTGAAATCCGCACGCGACCGCCGAAGTCATGCTCGTCAAAACCGAGGATCGCCGGACGCTCGCCTGCTTTTTCTGCCGCATCGTAGCGCGCACAGATTGCAGCAATCACCGCTTAGCCTGTCCGTCGAAGATCACCGTCTTCGCCCGAGGCGCGTAATGCTTGTATTTCATGCCCGGGGAGCGCACAATATCGCCCTCCGCCAGCGGGCTCATGACATGCTCGTCAACCTTCACATCGCCGAGCACGCGCTCCACCATCTCCGGCGTGATGCCGCCGGGGCGAAGGATTACCGGTACGTCGCCCGTTGCATCGATGACGCTGGACTCCACGCCCACCTCGCTGGCGCCGCCATCCAGAATCATCGGGATACGGCCGTCCATGTCCTCAAAGACATGCTGCGCAGTCGTCGGGCTTGGCTTGCCGCTGCGGTTGGCGCTTGGCGCCGCAATCGGGCAGCCGGAAGCTGCTATCAGCGCCCGCGCCGCCTCGCTGGCCGGCAAGCGGATGCCCACGGTATCCAGCCCAGCGCTCACGGCGCCGGGAATCCTGTCGCTCTTGGGCAGGATCAGCGTCATCGGCCCCGGCCAGAAGGCCTCCATCAGTTTTTTGGCGCTTTCCGGGACCTCGCGCACCAGCGGCGGAATCTCCGCCAGGCTGGAAACGTGCACGATCAGCGGGTTATCGCCCGGCCTGCCCTTTGCTTCGAATATCTTTTTAACAGCCGTCTCATCCAGCGCATTGGCGCCAAGGCCATACACCGTCTCCGTCGGCATGCCGACCAGTTCTCCGTCCGCAATCAGCTGCGCCGCCTCGGCAATCGCTTCCGGAGAAACAGGCTTTACTTGCGTCTTCATATGAATCCCTTCTTCACGGCTTCAGGTTCATTTCCCTGAGCTTCTTCTGCTGGTCATCGGTGATCAGCTCATCGATAATCTCGTCCATGTCGCCATCGACAAAGGCGTCAATCGAATAGATCGTCCTTCCGATGCGATGATCCGACACGCGCCCTTCGTTGAAATTGTATGTACGGATGCGTTCGCTGCGGTCGCCCGTGCCCACCTGCGCGCGCCGCTCGCCGGCATAGGCTGCGTCCGCTTCGCTCTGCATCCTTTCGTAGAGCCTTGCCCGAAGCACGCGCATGGCCTTTTCCTTGTTCTTGAGCTGACTTTTCTCATCCTGACAGGTGACCACCGTATTGGTCGGCAGGTGCGTGATGCGCACCGCACTGTCTGTCTTGTTGATATACTGGCCGCCGTGGCCCGACGCACGGTACACGTCAATGCGAAGATCATTCGGATCGATCTTCACGTCGACCTCCTCCGCCTCAGGCAGCACAGCCACCGTCGCCGTGGACGTCTGGCGCTTGCCGTTGCTCTCGGTCACGGGAATGCGCTGCACGCGATGCACGCCGCTTTCATACTTGAGCCTTGAAAATGCACCCTCGCCGCTGATGGTCATGATCGCTTCCTTCACGCCGCCAAGTTCAGTCATGTTCGCGTCCATCATTTCCACGCGCCAGCCGCGCCGCTCTGCATAGCGCGTATACATGCGAAGCAGCAGCGTGCCAAAGAGCGCAGCCTCCTCGCCGCCCGCGCCGCCGCGGATCTCCATGACGACGTTTTTCGAATCATTGGGATCCTTCGGAAGCAGCAGCAGCTGAATCTCCCGCTCTGCCGCCGGCACCTCATCCTCCAGCCGGGCAAGCTCTTCTTTGACCATATCCGCCATATCGGGATCAGAGAGCAGCTCCCGCACCTGTACCTGTTCGTCAAGCAGCTGCGCATAGCGGCGCACAGCCTGATCCAGCGGCTCAAGCTGGCTGTGCTCGCGCATGAGCGCACGCCATCGTTCCTGATCGGACACCACGTCCGGCTCGGAAAGCAGCGCGCCCAGTTCCTCAAAACGCGGGCGGACCCAGTCGAGTTTATCCAGCATCCTTATACCTCTTGCTTGGTCTTTGCCGCGCCGACGACGCGCCAGTTACCGCCGTAATCCCTGAGCGCAAACGGGTCGCCGATATGCTCGCGCAGCAGGGCGGACACAGCGTCCTTCTGCTGCCAGCCGATCTCAAAGAGCAGGCAGCCTCCGTCCGCAAGATACGCATCCGCCTCACGGCTGATGCGCCTGTAAAAATCCAGCCCGTCTTCACCGCCAAAGAGCGCCAGTTCCGGCTCGCAGCGCACCTCGTCCATCAGCTGCGCCATCTCTTCACTGTTGATATACGGCGGATTGGATACGATCATGTCGAATACTTCGCCTTCCAGCGCGGCAAAACAGTCGCTTTTTATAAAGCGCACCTGCGCGCCGTTTCTTTCGGCATTACCCCTTGCTATAGCAAGCGCATCATCGCTGATATCGACCGCCGTCACGATGCAGTCCTTGCGATGCGCTGCGATTGAGACTGCCAGCGCACCAGAGCCCGTACCGATGTCCAGCACGCGCATGCCCGGCGAGAGCCGCCTGAGCGCCTCTTCGCACAGGATCTCCGTATCCGGCCTAGGGATGAGCACGCCGGGCGCGACATGAAAATCCAGCCCCATAAAGCCCGTGCTGCCGAGGATGTACTGCATTGGCTCGCGCATTTCACGCCGGGCAATGATCGCCTCATAGCTTTCCAGCTTCTGTGCCGGCATATCCTTCCAGCTGTTCATGCGCAGCATCAGCGCATCCTCGCCCAGCACATGTGCAAGCATCACAGCTGCGTCATAATCGGCATTGGGCACGCCCGCAGCATCAAGCCGCGCGGTCGTCCGCTTGAGCAGTTCCCGGATTGTCACGCCTGAGCGCCATCCTTTTCTTCGTTCTTTTCTTCAGTCTTTTCGTCTTCGCCCTCGACATAGAGGAAGACGTTTTCATCCAGATTGTCCGCATAGTGCTCCGCACCGGCCTTCGCCGCCTTCATGGACGCGATCGCAACTTCGAGCATCGCATCGTCCGGCTCGCGGGTGGTCAGATACTGGAGCATCAGGCCCGGCCAGCGCAGGATACGCACAATGATATGATCGCCCGCGTGCGCAAGGCCCTTGAGCACCTCATAGGATACGCCCGTGACCACCGGCAGGATCAGCAGACTGCGGCCAAAGCGCAGAAGGAAGCTCAGCTTCTCAATACCAAAGAGCAGATAAATCAGCTCGTCGGCCACAGAGCCGATAAGGATGGAGATGATCATCACCAGGAACAAAAACGCCGTGCCGCAGCGCGGATGCAGACGGGAGAACTTGCGCGCATTTTCAGGCGTGAGCTCCTCGCCGGCCTCGTTGCAGTAAACCGTCTTATGCTCCGCGCCGTGATACATAAACACGCGCCTGATATCCGGCATCAGCGCCACCGCCCAGATATAGGCGACCAGAATCGCGATGCGCGTCACGCCCGCCATGAGGTTGATCAGGATGCGGCTGTCCGTAAAATGCCCGATCAGCGTCGCGGCGCCGCTGGGCAGGAACACAAACAGAAACAGGCTCAGCAGCACCGCCAGCACCATCGCCACGGCCATGACGACCTTATCGATATTTGCGCCCAGCTTTTCAGCCAGCCACTTTTCAAACTTGGTCGGCTCCTCCTCCAGAACGCCGAGCATCTGCGTGCCCTTATCCAGCGTCTGCATACCCATCTTGAGCATGACCACCATGTTCACGCAGCCGCGGATGATCGGCAGGCCCATCCATTTATGCTTCTTGGCCATCGGTTCCTTGTGCTCACAGGTGACCAGAATCCTGCCGTCCGGCTTGCGCACGGCAATCGCCATAGATTCGTTGGCCGGGCTCTGCATCATGACGCCTTCCATTACGGCCTGACCGCCGATGTCCTGATACTTGGGTTTCTTATTCTCGCTCATAGGAAATACCTTCTTTCTTTATGATACAGGGGCTGCGTTGGGCTGCCGCCCAAACCCGCCCGGGGATGCAATCCCCGGACCCCTTCTTCGCTTCGCGATTCTATAATTAGGTTAGTCGCTTTCAAGTTCCTTTTCCTGCTGTGCCTGTCGGCGCATCATATACTGCATGAGAACCGTAAGCACAGCGAACACAAGCAGCGCGGTGCAGATTCCTGTGATCAGCGACGCAAGCAGATTGCCCCTGAGCGCCATCTGCAGCACAGTCACGCACACGCCTGCGCCAACGGAATAGCCCGCATTGCCGCGTATGCTCGGCCGGGAATCCGTATCCCAGACGCCGCGGCGGACATGGACGATCACCATCGCCACACTGGATACGACCAGCACGATCATTTCGCCCGCCATCTGCGCGATCGCTGCGCCCATGAACATCTGCACAAGGATCGAAGCGCACAAAAGCCCATACATGAACCACAGGCCAAAATGCTCCGCCTGATACATCTCCAGCATTTCCCGCTCGTCAAGCACAGGCTTCTTATGCTTGAGCATCGTCAGATTCCTCCTCCCAGAACAGATCATTGAGCGTTTTGCCCAGTGCCCGGCAGATTGCCACGCACAGCGCCAGCGAGGGATTGAACCGGCCCGCCTCGATCATGCCGATGGTCTGCCGTGTCACGCCCACGCGCTGCGCCAGATCCTCCTGCGATAAATCGCAGCCCACGCGAGCAGCCTTCATCCTCAGGTTTTTCACTCAGGCGCCCTCCTCTTCTTTACCTGAGTTCATTATAGATGGCATACGGCATTTTGTCAACTATATTTTGCATAGTGTAAAATAGAAAAGCGTACGCCAGCGTGTACGCTTCATTCTCCGATTGCGCAAACAGCCGCAGATACCTGCAGCCCTCAGATTATTGTTCGCCCCGTATAGCACTCCGGATCATCCGGATTTTCTGCTCATCCTGTTTATTTTTGACGTTTTTTCTGTAACCATCCTGAGCCGACGCCAGATACACCTTCAGATAATCCGGCAATTCCAGCAAAAGATACGAAACGCCCGCTTCCCGAATCACCGGGATTGCGTCGATGTCGACACCCGCAAACGGTCTCAGGTTTTCCAGCGAAGCAAATGCCGCGCTCACGCCCGATTTCTCGAAGGCATGCTCGTGCGCATCACAGAGCCTGTAGCCATTTTTCTCCATCAGGGAAACAAGCCTGTCCCATTCGCCAAACAAAACAGTCTCGGGAATCAGGATATCGACATCGTCTGCATTCAGGCTCATTCCCAGTCTGATTTCAAGGCCAAGAGATCCATAGAGCAGCGGTACAACACCAAACGCCCGATTGAGCATAACCGCGATCCCGAGAAACTCTGCTTTTTTCATGTCATGTCCTCACTTGGCGCCAAACAATACAAAAGAAAAAGAGACGGCCGGAACCGTCTCAATTTCACGCATATTACATGCCGTAACGCTTCTTGAAGCGATCGACACGGCCGCCGGCGTCAACGAGCTTCTGCTTGCCGGTGTAGTACGGGTGGCACTTGGAGCAGATTTCAACGCGCAGCTCCTTCTTGGTGGAACCGGTGACGAAAGTATTACCGCAAACGCAGGTCACGGTAACCTTCTGATACTTCGGATGGATGCCTTCCTTCATGATTTTCACCTCTTTTACCGCAATACTATCGCATGAAAACCGCAAAGGTTCAGGCGGCTTCTCATACGCTTGAGCGGAGACTTCGTATAGTATACCCTTCTTTTTCCCAAATTGCAAGCCATTCCTGCAACTTTTTGAAAAAATCTATGTTTCTTGTTGTCTTTTCCATCATGGCAAGCAGCTGCTGCGTCGCCTCGCGCGTATGGCCCTGAGAGAGGATGCGCCGGACCGCACGCACCCCCTCGGCCTCCTGCTCGTTAAGGAGCAGCTCCTCCCGTCTTGTGCCGGATTTTGCCAGATCAATCGCCGGAAACACCCTTGCCTCCGACAGTGAGCGGTCCAGCCTGATTTCGGCATTGCCCGTCCCCTTGAATTCCTCAAAGATGACGTCGTCCATCCGGCTGCCAGTCTCCACAAGCACCGTCGCAATAATCGTCAGGCTTCCGCCCTCCTCGATATTGCGCGCTGCGCCGAAGAACTTCTTGGACTTTGTCAGCACGCCCGGGGCAAGGCCGCCGCTCATTGCACGGCCGCCGGGCGAAAGGCTGTTGCATGCCCGTGCCAGACGTGTGAGGCTGTCCATGAGCACAACGACATGCTTCCCCTGCTCCACCAGCCGCTGCGCACGCTCGTAAACCATATCTGCCACGCGGACATGATTCTCCTGCGGCGCATCAAATGTCGAATAGACGATCTGCGCATCCACGCTGCGCCTGAGATCCGTCACTTCCTCCGGACGCTCGTCGATGAGCAGCACAATCAGCTCGATATCCGGGTGATTCTCCCGGATCGACTGCGCGATCTTCTTGAGCAGCACCGTTTTTCCCGCCTTCGGCGGCGCGACGATCAGCGCCCGCTGCCCCAGCCCGATGGGCGCAATAAAGTCCAGCAGACGCATGGCCATGTCGCTCTCTCCGCTGCCATTTTCCAGCGTGAGCCGTCTGTTGGGATGAATCGGCGTGAGCGCATCGAACGGACGGCGCACGCGCGCGATCTCCGGGTTATCACCGTTGATGCTGTCGATATACATCAGCGCATTATAACGATCGCCCAGACGCTTTTCACGCGTTCTTCCCACGACATAATCGCCGCTGCGCAGGCCGAAACGGCGGATCTGTGCAATAGAGACGTAGATATCCTCCGGCCCGGGCGAGCAGTTATTAGCCCGCAGGAAACCGTAGCCACCCGTCTGCACCTCCAGCACGCCCTGGCCGCTGCCAAGCAGACCGGCCTTAATCATTCTGGGCACAACGGGATTGCTCGTGCCATATTCCTCATTGTAATACCCCAGCGGCTTGGGCTTGTACAGCCCGATTTCTGCATCCGCGTCCAGCGCAGAATCGGCCGCCGTCTTTTCCGGTCTGTCCGCCTCTTCTTCGCTGAGCAGACGCACAATCTGTGCCTTGTTCACGCCGTAAGGCAGGCGGACCTTTCTTTCCTTTGCCAGTTCGCGCAGCTGCACGACCGTCATGCGTTCAATTGATCTTACAGATTCCAACAGGTTTCAGCTCCTCCCAAAGGGACACATGTTTTTGTCACAGCCTGACCGGCTGCGGATGTGCTTCATTACAAGGATACGCCCTGTGAAGCCGGAATATGTGTGTTCCCCGGAAAGGTCTATAAATTATCCCCTGCGCGCAAGGATGACGTCGCGGTTGATTGCCTGCTCGACCCAGTGTTCCAGATTGCCTGTTTCAACAATCTCAAAGCCCGCAAGGGCGCACATCTGCTCCAGTTGCTCCCGCTTGGTCACATAGGTATTGAAGCTCATCGCCAGCACGCCGCCGGGCTTGAGCGCATCGTGCCATGCCGGCAGCGCCGCCTTCAGCGTGCCGCCGATGGAATCCTGCTTGCCTGCCGTGCCCTTCTGCACGCCGTAGGGAATATCGGTCACCATCAGATGAACGGATTTCGCCTTGAGCAGCGCCAGCATATCGCGCGTATCGCCCAGAATCATGCGAAGGCTTCGCGTATCTCCTGCCTTATAATGCTCCGGCGTATCGGAAAACACGAATTTTGTCTCCCTGCCGCCAGCCTTCCCCTTCACCGTCAGGGAAGACTCTGTCTTTTTATGCTTAATCCGATGGAATTCGAGATAGCGCGTCATATAGTCGCAGGCTTCCTTCACGTCTGCCTTGCCGATTTCAATGCCCACGCCGTTATATCCACGCCGAAGCGCAAGCATCAGCGTCGTGCCCCTGCCGGCCATGGGATCGCACACGGTCAAATCGCTGTCATGCATGTCGATAAAGCCGCTGGAAACCAGCGCCATGGTCAGCATGGTATCGGTGAACATTTCATTGGTCTTTCCCTTATACTTGAGCAGCGCCGGCAGGTCCTCGCCGATGTAATCCGGATGCAGGCGCTCCAGCGCTGCAAGGCCGCCCGCTTCATGTGCAAACATGACATACACATTGGCCATCTGGCTGAGCATGCGCATGTCTCTTTCGGTAAGATTCTCCGCCTCAAACGCAAGTGCCGGTGCGCCGCCCATTTCAGTCGGCTTCACTTCGCACGCATGCCCAAGCGCCCGCAGCGTCATGAGCAGCTCCTGCTCGGCCAGCTGCCGCAGCGACTGGCGGTAACGGACATTCTGGTGCGGATAAAGCAGAAATGTGTATTTCACAAACCTTCCTCCTCAGTATCGGTGGCTATTCCATCGGAGTCTGCGTCCCATTGAACAAAATAGCGGCCATTGGCCGCTCCCACTGCCGAACATCTGTTCAATCCCAAGTAATCCGATGCCCGCTGCACGATTTTTGTGCAGTTTCCTGATAAGTCAAAAAAAGCTCCATCTTGCGATGGAGCGATTTTTGTGAATCAGTACTTGCGCTTACGGGCAGCCTCGGCCTTCTTCTTACGACGGACGGACGGCTTCTCGTAATGCTCTCTCTTACGAACCTCAGCGATAACGCCAGCTCGCGCGCACTGCCTCTTGAATCTCCTCAGAGCACTTTCCAGGGATTCATTCTCACGAATACGGATCTCAGACATCTAGTATCCCTCCCCTCGGCTCAATCATTCGACGATCCATTGCGTCAAACTCGCCGTCAATGGAGTACCGTACGCTTAATTATAGCGCAACAAACTCCATTCGTCAACCGCATTTTTCATTTTCTTCAAAAGTTTTTAGTCATATTTTCTCAGAAATCGGTTTTTGCGGTTTCAGGCAGCCCGTGTCGGATCATTTTTGCCATGCGACAGGCTGATCAGGCCATTTCTCCCGCCATTGCGCGGCCGCCGAGCACATGCAGATGCAGATGCTTCACTGTCTGCTGCGCGTCTGCTCCGCAATTGGATACGACGCGGAAGCCGCTGTCCACGATATTCTCCATCTTCGCAACCGTCGCCGCAGCACGCATCATGTGCGCCAGCAGAGCGTCATCCTCGTCCTTAGCGTCGTACCAGCCCGACACATGCTTCTTGGGAATCACCAGTACATGCACCGGCGCCTGCGGCGCGATATCGCGGAAAGCAAGCACCTGCTCGTCTTCATATACCTTCGTGCTGGGGATCTGACCCGCAGCGATCTTGCAGAAAAGACAATCGTTCATCTGATAACCTCTCCTCTCAATTCGTCCCTTTCGGTCTGCGTGATGCGCACGCTAACAATGCTGCCCGGCTGCGCGCCGCACACGCGTACATGCATGTATCCGCCGGTATAGCCCACGCTAAGCCCATCGCTGTCAAGCTCTTCAATGAGCACGCTTTCGGTTTTGCCCACACGGCTTTCAAGCGCAGCATGCTCAAGCGCCTTGCCTATGGCGATGAGCTTCCTTGCCCGCTCCTCACGGATATGCCTGGGCACACTCCCCTCCATGACGGCCGCTTTCGTGCCCTCGCGCTCGGAATACGGGAAGACATGCATTCTGGCAAAACCCGCCCGCTTGCAGGTGTCTGCCGTCTGGGCAAATTCCTCTTCTGTTTCACCCGGGAAGCCCGTCATCACGTCGGTCGTCAGTGCACAGTCTTCAAATGCTTCGCGCAGCATGGCGCATGCCTTCAGGAATTCGCCGCTGGTATAGCGCCTGCGCATGCGCGCAAGCACCGTATCGCTGCCTGACTGGAGCGCCAGATGGAACTGATGGCAGACCTTGGGCAGCGCCCTGAGCCCCTCGACGAATTCTTCCGTCACAATCACCGGCTCCAGAGAACCCAGCCGGATACGCTCAATGCCCGCAACACCGTGCACCTCGCGGATGGCGTCCAGCAGCGTGACGGCGCCATGCTGCTCCCTTCCGTAGCTGGTCAGGTGGATGCCTGTGAGCACCGCCTCCTTGAAGCCCTTTTCGGCAAGGCTCTGCGCTTCCGCGCGGATCTCGTCCAGCGGACGCGAGCGGATCGGACCGCGGACCGAAGGAATGATGCAGTATGTGCACCAGCGGTCGCAGCCCTCCTGAATCTTCATCGTCGCGCGCGTATGCCCCTCGTGGGCATGCACCATCAGATGTTCAAACGGCGCCTGACGCAGCGTTTCCACGGCAACAAGCGTGCAATCCTGCTCCAGCGCCTGCTGCAGAAGCCCGACCACCTCGCCCCGCCGCTGCGTACCCAACACAAGCCGCACGCCGGGGAGCCTGAGCTCATCCGCCGCGCGCTGCGCAAGACATCCTGTCACAACAATCGCCGCCTGCGGATTCTTTCTGTGACAGCGTCTGATCGTCTGCATGCTCTTCTTATCGCCCGTACCCGTCACCGTACAGGTATTGACAATGTAGATGTCAGCCTGCTCCTCAAATTCCACTGTGCGGCAGCCCGCCTCTTCAAAGCGCTCGCGCATGGCCTGCGTGTCGTATTGATTCACCTTGCAGCCCAGCGTATGAAAAGCTACCGTCCTGTTTTCCATCATGAATATATTGATTTCTCCTCAATCGGTTATTCTCATCACTCAATGTCCGCCGCCTCAAACGGCGCAATCTCCTTCATCACGCCGCTGGCAAGCACATAGAATCTGCTCTTGAGTCCGCCGCAGAAGTCATAAGGATCCTTCTCCTGATAATTCTTCTTGAACGCGCTGCGCTCGAACACCACGGAATAGATGAACACGTCAAGCAGATCGCCGGTCTTCTCGTCGCGGCGCTGCGTATAAGCAGAGACCGCAATCTTCTTCGCCTGCGGCACTACGGCAAACGCATGGCTTGCCACATATTCGCCAAGGCCGAACACGCACGTGCGGTAATCCTCGTACTGCTGCTTCTTGGTCTTCTTCTTGATCTTGACCGTACCGTCCGCCAGCTCGGACAGCGCATTCTGCGGCATATCCTCGATCTCCGGCAGATCCAGATCGATCATAACCAGGCTCTTTTCTTCGACAACCTCTGTCTGGATGGCAAATTCGATCGGCGCTTCGCTCTGGGCAAGCCAGTCTTCCAGAGCCTGCTCCGCCTTTGCAGACTCCAGTGTTCCCTCAGCCTTCTTGGCCACATCGACCGCCTGCTGGTGGATATTGATCAGCGCGATCTCCTGTGCGATCGCATTCATCTCCTCATCAGACGGGCGGGCCGGCTCCTTTTTCGCTTTGGACGCCGTGCTCTTTCTGGAAGCGGTCTTGGCCTTCGTTTCCTTCTTGGGCTCTTCTTCCTCTGCAGCCGCCTTGCCAAAGCCAAACACACTGCCAAGCTTATCCTTGAGCAGCGTATCCAGACGCACGCGATCATACACGCCCGTACCCGGAATGCTCCAGTTCAGGTACGCGCCCTTATTGCCTACATTCAGCGATACGCCCTTGCCCGGACCGACCGTAAAGCTCGCGCCGGTCTTGGAAAGATTGAGCTTGACGCCCTTGGTGATCTTGATGCTCTTTCTGAAACGCATATCATTGCCCTCTTTCGTCCTTGATTGCTGCTTCCATTATAAAATAAGGCGGGGATTCTTGCAAGTCCCCGCCGTTCAATCGCATTATTCCATTTCGCCCATACAGGCCATGACCATCGTCAGGCTCGCCAGTCCAGCCGTTTCCGTGCGAAGGATGCGCGGGCCCAGTGTGACCAGCTTGGCCTTCGCATTTTCAGCCAGCCACTGCGCTTCCTTCTGGCTGATGCCGCCTTCCGGACCGATCAGGATGCCGATGTTCAGCCCTTCCCGGCCTGCATACGGCGCAAGCACCTCACGGATGCTGCCGTCTCGCGCCTCTTCCCACGGAACGATCAACACATCCAGCTGCTCAAATTCCTGCGCAAGCTGCGGGAGCTTTTTCGGCTCGAGCACCTGCGGCACGCTGGTTCTGGCGCACTGCTTGACCGCCTCGCGCGCGATCTTCTGCCAGCGCTCAATCTTTTTGCCCGCATCCTTGCCCTCAAGCTTCACCACGCAGCGCTCCATTGCCACCGGGCGGATCGCATACACGCCCAGCTCCGTGGTCTTCTGCGCGATCAGTTCCATTTTGTCCGCCTTGGGCAGGCCCTGATAGAGCGTAACCTGCGTTTTCGCCTCGGTAGGACGCAGCTCGCCGCGGATCGCCACGGTCACAACCCCGTCCTCCACACCGGCTACGCCCGCCTGATAGCGCACATCGGCGCAGACCAGCTCCACTTCGTCGCCCACCTCAAGGCGAAGCACGCGCAGCGCATGGCGGGAATCCTCGGCGCTCAGCGTCGCCGTGCCGTTCTGGATGCCGCTTTCATCGGCAAAAAATCGATGCATATTCTTCCTCATTCCTTGCAGAATAGGTGGTCCGTTGGGCTGCCGGTCCGGGAAGCCCGCATAGTCGCAATGTTCCATTGCTCCTTGCGGTTTCCCACACTCCGCCTTGCTCAATGCGTCCACTGGACGCGCTCGGCTTCGGTGCCAAACCCCTTTTTCGCTTCGCGCATACAGATTGTTGCTCTGCAAATAATATGCTTTATACAGCCTTCGCCGCCAGGCAAACCCATGAACCCTTCGCCAGACGGTTGCACACTTCATAGCCCGCAGCAGCAAGCGCAGTCTGCACGTCGTCCTCGCGCTCGCGGATGATGCCGGAGCAGATAAACGTTCCGCCCGGAAGCAGATGTTTCTTCGCCGGTCCGCACAGGAAGCAGATCACATCCGCGATGATGTTTGCCACGATGACGTCGGCCATTTCGTCCGCCTTCTCCAGCAGATCGCCATGCACCACGCGCACCTTGTCGGCAAGGCCATTTTTGACGGTATTTTCCGCTGCAACCTTGACGGCAAGCTCGTCCAGATCGATGGCCAGCACGTCGTCAGATCCCAGCTTCGCCGCCGCAAGGCCCAGAATGCCGCTGCCGCAGCCCACGTCGATGGTCTTGCAGCCCGGAGTCACGTACTTTTCCAGCTGTTCCATGCACATGAACGTCGTCTCATGCGTGCCGGTGCCAAAGGCCATGCCCGGATCAAGCTCGAGCACAAGATCGCCTTCCTTTTCTTCATAGGCTTCCCAGCTCGGCTTGATAACGAGCCTCTCGCCCGCGCGGAACGGCTTGTAATACTTCTTCCAGTTCTCCGCCCAGTCCTGCTCCTGCACATTCTGATTTTCGAGCGCAAGGCTGCCGATATCAAAGCCCATGTCAAAGCGCTTCAGCTCCGCAAGCTTTTCGCGCACCAGCAGCATAATCTCCTGCACGGAGGCGTCATTCTTGAAATACGCCTTGACGAGCACATCCTCGCTCATTTTGGCGAGCACTTCCTCATCGATCATATCCCACATGCCATCTTCCTTTTTGGAAGAGGTCACATCATACCGGTCCTCAATTGACGTGCCGACAGCGCCGGCATTCATCAGCACTTCGCTGACGATATCTGCACCCATGGTCGTGGTATGCACTACGGTTTCAAGCCAATCCATATTTATACCTCTCTATTCCTGGGCTGCCGCCCAGACCTGCCTGAGGGATTTCTATCTCCTCGCTCGACGCTCGTCGGTCATGACAGCTCTGACAGCCCACAGGGCTGTCATTCACTCCTGCCCCAGTTCGGAGAATCCGAACCCTCAGACTCCCTTCCTTGCTTCGCATCTGCATAAAGCAGCCGCGAAGCGGTAATGGGGTCTGGGGGACCGGAGTCTGCCGCGCCTGGTGGGCGAGACAGGCAGACGGAGTGTCGGAAATCGCAAGGAGCGCTTGCGCGACTATGCGAGTTTCCCGGAACTGCATCCCCAGATGGGTTTGGGCGATAGCCCAACGTTCCCCTTACCCATAAAAAAGCCTGAATAAGAGATAATTCTTACTCAGGCGATGAAAACCCTTTATTTCTTGTCGAACTTTTCCTTAAAGCGCTCTGCGTTCTCTTTGATATAGCTCTTCACCTGATCGGTAAAGCTCTTGCGCTTCTCGTACTCACGACCGGAGAGCGATTCCTCGAACTGGCGAAGCAGTTCCTTCTGCTTCTCGCCCAGATGCTTAGGCACCTCAACATGCACCGTGAAGAACAGATCGCCCTTCGCTGAGCCGCGCAGCTGCTGAATACCCTCAGAGCGGATGCGGAAAGACGTTCCCTCCTGCGTACCGGACGGGATGCTGTACTTCATCGTACCGCCGAGCGTAGGCACATCGATCTCGCCGCCCAGCGCCGCCTGCGTGAAGCTGATCGGCACATCACAGTACAGATCATATCGGTCGCGCTTGAAAATCTTGTGCGGACGCACAGCGCAGGTCACGTACAGATCGCCGGCTGGTCCGCCATTGCGGCCCGGCTGGCCTTCGCCCGGAATGGTCTTGAAGTTCTGGCCGTCGTCCACGCCGGCAGGCACATTCATCGTCACGGTACGCGTCACGCGGGTAAAGCCGCTGCCGGAGCACTTCGTGCAGCGCTCCTTGATCGTCTTGCCCTTGCCCCCACAGGTCTGGCAGGTGCGCATCGTCTGTACCTGACCGAACGGCGAATTCACAGACACGCGCTGCTGGCCGCTGCCGCCGCAGGTCGGACAGGTCTGCGGCTGGGTGCCGGGCTTCGCGCCGGAACCATGACAGGCGTCACAGGTCGCGTTGCGCTGGAACTTGAATTCCTTCTTGCAGCCAAAGGCCGCCTCTTCAAACGACAGCGTCAGCGTATACTGCAGATCACTGCCGCGCTGCGGCGCATTCTGGCGCTGCGCAGTGCGCCCGCCAAAGCCGCCGAAGCCGCCAAAGCCGGTGCCATTGAACATATCGAAGATATCTTCAAAGCCGCTGAAGCCACTGAAGCCGCCGTAGCCCGCGCCTGCGCCCGCGCGCGGATCCTCATGGCCAAACTGATCATAGCGTGCGCGCGTCTGCGGATCGGAGAGCACCTCGTAGGCCTCGTTGATCTCCTTGAATCGTGCTTCGGCTTCTTTGTCATCGGGATGCAGGTCCGGGTGGCTGGCCTTGGCCGCCTTGCGGTATGCCTTTTTGATTTCGTCATCCGAGGCGCCCTTGGCAATGCCCAGTACCTCGTAATAATCTCTCTTGTCTGCCACAGCAGTCACCACCTATTCTGAAACTTGCTGTAAACCGCGCGATGCCGCCGCCACATAGTGACGGCGGCCTGCGCTCTTTCATCCCGCAAAGGATAGTGTTATGTCAGGCTGCTGCCCGGACCCGCCTGAGGGATCATACCTTCAGACGCCCTTTATCGCTTCGCGGTGTTCATTCATGCCTTGCGATCCGATCAATGAATATCATAGTCCGCGTCGGCCGCGCCGTCATTGGTCGCGTCCTGAGCCTGCTGATAGCCGGCGCCCGCGTTCGGATCCTGAGCCTGCTGCTGCTGATAGATCTTGCCGAAGACAGCGTATACCTTCTGGGTGAACGCTTCCATCGCGGTCTTGATCTGCGCAGCGTCGTTGGTCTCGCGGACCTTCTTGAACTCGGCGAGTTCATTCTCGACAGTGGCCTTATCCTCCGCACTGAGCTTATCGCCCAGCTCACGCATCTGTTTCTCGATCTCAAAGATCATAGAGTCAGCATGATTGAGGGTCTCGACCTCTTCCTTGCGCTTCTTGTCCTCGGCAGCATACTGTTCGGCTTCCTTCACGCGCTGGTTGATCTCGTCCTCAGAGAGGTTGGTGCTGGAGGTGATGGTCACCTTCTGCTCGTTGCCGGTGCCCAGATCCTTCGCAGAAACATTCACGATGCCGTTGCGGTCAATGTTGAAGGTAACCTCGATCTGCGGCACGCCGCGCGGAGCCGGAGCAATGCCGGTGAGCTGGAAGCGGCCCAGGGTCTTGTTGCCCGCAGCCATCTCACGCTCACCCTGCAGGACATGCACCTCAACGGAGGTCTGGCCGTCGGCAGCAGTGGAGAAGGTCTGGCTCTTGGTGGTCGGGATGGTGGTATTGCGGTCGATCAGACGGGTGAACACGCCGCCCATGGTCTCAATGCCCAGGGAGAGCGGGGTGACGTCCAGCAGCAGGACGTCCTTGACCTCGCCGCCCAGAACGCCGCCCTGAATCGCAGCGCCGACAGCAACGCACTCGTCCGGGTTGATGTTGCGGTAGGGCTCCTTGCCGGTCACCTTGCGCACAGCCTCCTGCACGGCCGGGATACGGGTGGAACCGCCGACCAGAATCACGCGGTCAACTTCGCTGGCGGTCATGCCGGCGTCGCGCAGCGCATTCTGCATCGGAGCGATGGTGCGGTCAACCAGATCGCGGGTCAGCTCGTCGAACTTCGCGCGGGTCATGGTGATGTCCAGATGCTTCGGGCCGGTGGCGTCCGCGGTGATGAACGGCAGGTTGATGTTGGTGCTCATCACGCCGGAGAGCTCGATCTTCGCCTTCTCAGCCGCTTCCTTCAGGCGCTGCATGGCCATCCGGTCAGCCTTCAGGTCGATGCCGTTCTCCTTGCGGAACTCGGCAGCGAGATAATCGATGATGCGGTCGTCGAAGTCGTCGCCACCCAGCTTGGTGTCGCCGTTGGTCGCCAGAACCTCGAAGACGCCGTCGCCGATCTCCAGCAGGGAGACGTCGAAGGTGCCGCCGCCCAGATCGTAAACCAGGATCTTGTGGCTGTCTTCCTTGTCAAGGCCGTATGCCAGAGAAGCGGCGGTCGGCTCGTTGATGATGCGCAGAACCTCCAGACCCGCAATGCGGCCGGCGTCCTTGGTCGCCTGGCGCTGGCTGTCGGAGAAGTAAGCCGGAACGGTGATGACCGCCTGCGTGACAGTCTCGCCCAGATACGCCTCGGCGTCGGTCTTGAGCTTCTGCAGAATCATCGCAGAGATATCCTGCGGCGTGAGGCTCTTGCCATCGATGGTCACGCGCTTGTTGGTGCCCATATCGCGCTTGATGGAGATGATGGTGCGATCCGGGTTGGTAACCGCCTGGCGCTTGGCCACCTGGCCAACCAGACGCTCGCCGCTCTTGGTAAAGGCGACGACGGACGGCGTGGTGCGCGCGCCTTCCGCATTGGGGATGACGACCGGCTCGCCGCCTTCCATGACGGCAACGCAGCTGTTGGTAGTACCAAGGTCAATACCGATAATCTTAGACATAATTTATTTTCCTCCTGTCATTCACGTTCGTGAGGTAGAGTTGTTTACTAAATCTGAAATCTATCTTCCTCGGCACAGCATTTCTTTTGTCAAAACGCTATGCTTGAAGTGGAAACGGCCACAGACCGTTAACCAGCCACGACTTTGACCATCGCATGACGGATCACACGATTGCCGAGCTTGTAGCCCTTCTGCAGAACCATGCACACCGTTCCCGGCTCACCCTCGTCCTCGCTGCCCTGCATCACGGCATTGTGCAGCTCGGCATCAAACGGCTGGCCCAGCGGATCAATCTCCTCCACGCCCATCTTAGCGAAGGTTTCCTTCGTCTGGCGCAGAACCATCTCCACGCCCGCCTTGAGGCCGCCCTCGCCCTCGCCGGCAGCAGCCAGCGCGCGCTCGAGGTTATCGATGACGGGCAGCAGCTTGTCAATCGCATCCCTGCGGCCATCGTCAAAGGCTTCCTGACGGACGCCTTCGGTGCGGCGGCGGTAGTTAGCGAATTCCGCCTGCTTACGCTGCGCCAGATCGAGATACTCGTCGCACTGCGCCTTTGTCTTGTCCAGTTCAGCCTGCAGCGCCGCAACGTCGACTTCCTGCGCGGTCGTCTCCTGTTCGGCTTCCTGCGTCACCTTGTTCTCTTCGCTCATGTTCCTCGCCCTTTCCGCCTTATCTTTGAGGCCTTCCGCAGCTTTGCGGATTCTGTCACGCAGAGTGGCATGCTCACCGCTCTCGTGTTGTTTTTCATGTCTGTTATTCATCTCTGCCCTGCTGATCAATCAGTGTATTCAGCGATCTGCCGACCTGAGATATCACCGAGAGCGCCTTGCCGTACTGCATGCGCGTCGGACCGATCAGGCCGAGCGTATTCACCCTGCCGTCGCTCAGGCGGTAGCTTGCCGTGACGATGGAGCAATCCTTCGTCTCCTCCATACCCGTCTCCGGGCCGATCCGCACGGAGATCTCCATCTCGCCATTGTGCGAGAGCAGAGAAACCACCTTTTCGCGGGTCTCCAGCACGCTGAGCAGCGCTTTAGCCTTATCCACATCCGAATACTCCGGGAAGCTCAGCAGGTTTGAGCGCCCGCCGACAGCCAGCGCAACAACGTCGCTCTGATTCTGAGAGGGCTGCTGCTCGGCCATTGCGCGTACAATCTGATGAATGCCCGTTTCGCATCCGCCGGACAGCCTGAGCAGCGCGCCCGGCAGCTCGCTGAGTCTCATGCCTTCCAGCTGTGCACTCAGGATGCGGGAGACTGAATAGAGCTCATCCGGCGCAACACGTCCGCCCAGATCCAGCAGACTCTGCTTGACTGCGCCGCTTCGCGTCACCAGAATCAAAAGCGCGCGCCTGTCCGACACCGAAACCAGCTGCAGGTGCGAGAGCACCTGTTCGTTTCGCGGCGTGGTGGTCATCACAGCGGCGGTGTAATGCGTCATGCTTGAAAGCGCCTTTGCAATGCGCATGGACAGGTCATCCACCTGATGCATCCGCCTGTCGAAACAGCGATTGATGAACTCGGTCTCCTCAACGCTCAGCGGCATCGGACGCAGCATCTGATCAACATACAGTCGGTATGCCTTGTTCGATGGGACGCGGCCTGCCGACGTATGCGGCGAATCGAGGTAACCCAGCTCCTCCAGATCGCTCATCTCGTTTCGGATCGTCGCCGAGGAGAGCTTCTGTTCGTATTTGCGTGAAATCGTTCGGGAACCGACGGGCAGCGCGGTCAGGATGTAGTCATCGATGATTGCCTGCAAGATTCTGTACTTGCGGTCGATGATATCCACCTGCGTTCCTCCTTTCGGTTTGCTGTGTCTACACCGGCGTTATTCCGGTTTTGTTAGCACTCATCGCGTTTGAGTGCTAATCAGCATGATCAAGATACCACGCTTACCCCATTTTGTCAACTGCTTTTCATATCTTTTTTGACTTTTCCTGTCCTTCAAGCCAAACGCTGAAGCATCCACAATGACACTTCAGCGTTGGTTTGTTGGTTTCAGTCGTCCGTTTGCGGTTTTGAATCCATTTCCTCCATCAGGCTCACCAGCACGCCGTTCATCACCTGCATGCCGCGCTGCGTTAGACGGATTCTTTCCTTATTACTTGCCATGAGCTTTTTGCCGGTCATCTCACCCATGGTTTCAGGCCAGACGTCCTGCGCCTGCACACCAAAGTCGCGCGCAAACCGCACGGCATCCACCCCTTTCGTCTGGCGAAGGCCCATCATCATCCGCTCAAACATCCGCTCCGTTCTTGAGCCGCCGCCCTCTTCTTTCCTCACCGTATCGCCGCGCTCCGCCATCTCAAGATACTCTTCCCAGCTTTGCGGATTATAAAACCTGCGGCCGTCCATATCACTGTGCGCATTGAGCCCTACGCCCAGATACGGCAGACATTCCCAGTAGACAATGTTGTGCCGGCACTGCATGCCTGCTCTTGCAAAGTTAGATACCTCATACTGCGCATAGCCTGCCTCGCGGGTCAGGCGCATGGTCAGCGCATCCATCTCCTCCATGGCGTCCTCATCGGGCAGAGGCGCGCACCTTCCCCTGTTCACACTGTCAAACAGCGGCGTGCCCTCCTCCAGAATCAGGCTGTAGCAGCTCAGGTGATCCGGTTTAAGCGCAATTGCCTTTTGGAGCGTATCACGCCACTGCTGTGCAGTTTGTCCCGGCAGACCATACATCAGATCAAGGTTCAGGTTTTCAAAGCCCGCTTCGCGCGCCATGCGCACAGCCGCTTCGGCCTCCTTCGCCGTATGAATGCGTCCGATTGCTGCAAGCAGCGAATCGTCCATGCTCTGCACGCCAAGCGAAAGCCTGTTCACACCCGCTTCGTGGTATGCGCGCAGGTTCTTCATATTAAGCGTACCGGGGTTGCCCTCCATGCTGATTTCGGCGTCGGGCAATACGTCAAAGCAATCGTTCACAGTCTGCATGATCGATTGAATCTGTTTTCCGGAAAGCAGCGTCGGCGTGCCGCCGCCGAAGAAAACGGTTACTATGCGCCTGCGCCCAAAGAAAGCCGCCTGCGCGCGGATTTCGCGGCAGACGGCCTGAACATAGCGGTCCCGCTGCTCCATGTGTCCGGAAAAGGACGCAAAGTCGCAGTAGGCGCATTTCTTCACGCATAGCGGAATGTGGATATAAAGAGAAATGGTTTCCATATATTCCTTACGGGGATACGCAAGGGCTCTGCCCTTGAACCCGCCGAGGGAATTCTTCCCTCGGACTCCCTTCTTCGCTTCGCGGTGTTCTATTGATAGATTTCTTATATAACTCCGGGGATGCGTGAAGGGGCCACAGCCCCTTCATGTGAAATCCGCAGGAGCGGCATGTGCGGGCCGAAGGATCGTAGTCTGCCGCGCCAAGTGGGATCGGAATCTCGCTCGCCCAGTGGGCGAAACAGCGGGATGGAGATCTGAACTGTAAGGGAGCGCTTGCGTGACCATGACTGTTCCCGGACCGAAGCAGGCAGACGAAGCTCGGAACCATAAAGGAGCAACGTTCGTTGCGACTATTATTGTTCCCGGACTGGCTGCAAGCCGCTTCCTGTATCATTTTCTGGCCGTGTGCCAAAGGCACACAAGAAAATGATGTAAACCGGTTCAAATACGCGCAGCTGATTTAAATCGAAGGCATTACTCGTCCATCTTAAGAACGGCCATGAACGCCTCGCTCGGTACCTGCACACTGCCCAGCTGGCGCATGCGCTTCTTACCTTCCTTCTGCTTTTCCAGCAGCTTGCGCTTACGCGTGATATCGCCGCCGTAGCATTTGGCCAGAACGTCCTTGCGCATCGCCTTGACGGTTTCACGCGCAATGACCTTGCCGCCGATTGCAGCCTGAATCGGGATCTCAAACATCTGGCGCGGAATGACGTCCTTGAGCTTTTCGGCGATGCTGCGGCCGCGCGTATAGGCGCGATCCTTGTGCACGATCATGGACAGCGCGTCGCAGATATCGCCGTTGAGCAGCATATCCAGCTTCACCAGATCGCTCTCCTGATAGCCAAAGAACTCGTAATCATAGCTGGCATAGCCGCGGGAGCGGCTCTTGATCTGATCGAAGAAGTCAAAGATGATCTCTGAAAGCGGCATCTCGTAGTGCAGGCAGACGCGGCTGCCCTCATAGACCATGTCCTTAAATACGCCGCGCTTGTTCTGGCAGGTCTCCATCAGCGCGCCGACATACTCCTGCGGCGTATGGATGCTCGCCTTGACAAACGGCTCTTCCATGTATTCGATTTCGCCAACCGGCGGCAGATTGGACGGGTTATCCACATCCAGCACAATGCCGTCCGTGCGGTGCACCTTGTAGATGACGCTCGGCGCAGTCGTGATCAGATCCAGATCGAACTCACGCTCCAGGCGCATGGTGATGATTTCCATGTGCAGAAGGCCAAGGAAACCGCAGCGGAAGCCGTAGCCCAGCGCCTGGCTGGTTTCCGGCTCAAAGGTAAGCGACGCGTCGTTCAGACGCAGCTTTTCCAGCGCATCCTTGAGGTTCTCATAATCCGCGCCGTCAACCGGATAGATACCGCAGAAGACCATCGGCGTCACCTGACGATAACCCGGCAGCGTTTCCTTCGCGGGATTGGCGTCGTCGGTGATCGTATCACCCACGCGCGTGTCGTGAATATCCTTGATAGACGCGGCGATATAGCCGACGTCGCCCGCGCGAAGCTCGTCGCACGGGGCATAGCCCGGGCTTCTGGTGCCGACCTCGACAACATCAAAGCTCGCACCGGTATTCATCATGCGGATGCGCATGCCCGCACGCACCTTGCCGGACATGATGCGCACATAGCAGATCGCGCCGCGGTAGTTATCATAGAAGGAATCGAAGATCAGCGCCTGCAGCGGTTCGTCTTCATTTCCTTCCGGCGGCGGCATCATCGCCACAACGCTCTCAAGTACGTCGTCGATGCCAAGACCCACCTTCGCGCTGATGAGCGGCGCTTCGCTTGCATCAATGCCGATGATGTCCTCGATCTCCGCTCGCACCTCATCCGGACGCGCGCTCGGCAAATCGATCTTGTTGATCACCGGGATGATCTCCAGATCGTGTTCCAACGCCATGTAGACGTTGGCCAGCGTCTGGGCTTCCACGCCCTGCGTGCTGTCCACGACCAGCAGCGCGCCCTCGCACGCAGCCAGCGCACGGGAAACCTCGTAGGTAAAGTCAACATGACCGGGCGTGTCGATCAGGTTGAGCGTGTAGGTTTCGCCGTCCTTCGCCTTGTAATCCATGTGCACAGCCTTGCTCTTGATGGTGATGCCGCGCTCACGCTCCAGCTCCATGGAATCCAGGATCTGTTCGACCATCTCGCGCTTTTCGTATACGCCTGTCTTCTCCAGCAGGCGGTCCGCCAGCGTGGATTTACCGTGATCGATGTGCGCAATGATGCAGAAATTGCGGATCTTGTTCATGCGTTCGTTTGCCAAAGTGGATTCCTCCGTTGCTTGAATTACAGGGTGTATGTCCATACGCCGCACAGCATCAGCGCAAAGCCGGCGCTCAGCAGCAGGCACACCCAGATCGAGTAATATTTCAGGCGGATTCCGCCCAGATTGTGCAGGGTAATCAGCTCATCACCCAGAAAGGCAGAAACCGCGCCCAGCGCGCTCATGACGCCGGAAAGCGGCAGCGGCCACGGCCGGAACAGGCTCGAGGCGCACAGCGCACAAGCTGCAGCGGCCGTCAATGCGGTCATCGTACCAGTCAGACCGGCAAGCGCGCGCAGAAACAGCGGCTGGCGTGTATTGAGCATCACAAGCGCCAGATACAGCGACACATGGATCACAAGCATGATCACCATGGCGCTTTGCAGCACCACATTGCTGGGCACGCCCTGATTGATATAGCTGAAAAAATAGTGCGCAAGCATCAGCGTGATTGCGCCGCAGCGCAGGAGCATCGCTGCCAGATACTGCTGATGCACGCCCCTGCTGACAGGCGCATAATCGCACTCCATCGCCGAGGACAGCCACATCAGGCACAGCGACGCAGACATGATGCCCATGCCGCCATGTCCCGTTGCAACAACGCCCAGCACGCTGAGCATCATCAGAAACAGCGCGGCACAGAAGCGGATGCTTCTGCCGCGTTCATCCAGCCGCACAATGAGGATCATCTGCTCCCTGAAAAATGCGGCGGCCTTCGCCAGTGAATCGTCGATATGCTCGCTGCCTTCGCGCAGCGTGATATCCATCTGTTCTTCCGTGCTGACACGGGAAAACAGACTGGCTATGTTGCGCCCGAGCGTACCAAAGTACAGCTGCATGCGCCAGCCGATCGGGGAATTGGAAATCAGAATCGACCATGGCTTGAACACTTTCGGCACGATCTGGCACCATCGATCGACCAGACTCTCAAAATACTCGTCGATCAAATCCCGTCAGCTCCTCGCAAAAGAATTGTCTTTTCCAATCAAGGGTTACCTGCTATAATAATAATTGGTTTCAGTATACTGTATGAGGAAGTGTGAATATGTACGATCAGCTCACTCTCGTCGCGGACAAGCTCCGCGCGCGCGGCTTTGAAGCAGCCGTGTTTGCCACTTCAAAAGAGGCTTCTTCGTTTATTCTCGGCGACATTGCCGAAAAGGCACAGGTTGCTATTGGCGGCAGCATGACCGTCAAACAGATGGATCTGCATGCAAAGCTGCGCGAAGCCGGCCACGAGGTGCTATGGCACTGGGAGGTCGAACCTGCGAAGCGCGGCACGCTGCTGCATCAGGCCATGAATGCGCCCGTTTACATCTGCTCCGCCAATGCCATCACCACAGACGGCCTGATGGTGCAGATCGACGGCAACGGCAACCGCGTCGCCGCCATGTGCTACGGTCCCAGTACCGTATACGTGGTTATCGGCCGCAACAAGCTCGTTGAGGGCGGACTGCAGCAGGCCGTCAAACGCATCAAGAGCGTCGCCTGCCCGAATAACGCCCGCCGTCAGGGCATTGATACACCCTGCGCGAAGACCGGCAGCTGCGACGTATCCGCCTGCAAGACCTCCATGTGCCACATGACCGTCAGCTTCGACCTTGCTCCCAACGGCAAACGCACCTGCGTGCTGCTTATCGACGAAGAGCTCGGCTATTGAGCATCGCCTCCGCCCTCCCTGAAAAAGGGGGGCTTTCTTTATTGTTCAGGCGGCTTCGAACAGACGCGAAGCGTAATCGGGCGTCTGAGGGTTCGGCTTTGCCGAACTGGGGCAGGCGTGAATGACAGCCCAGTGGTCTATCAGAGCTGCCCTGACCGACGAGCGTCGAGCGAGGAGAAAGAAATCCCCCAAGCAGGGCCCGGGGCGGCTGCCCCAGCTTTACCTCATTTTACCGCTTACTTCCCTTCGTACCCGCAGCAACCTTCTGCAGAATTGTGGAATCAAAAGCATAGACGTTGGTGTTCTTGTCGGCGTGGGCGCGCAGCGCGTCTTCGACCATCTTTTCCACCAGCTTGGCAAAGCTCACGCCGCATTCCTTCCACAGGTAGAACGCAAGAGAGCCCGGGATCGTGTTAGGCTCGTTGACATAGAGCACGTCGTTTTCATCAAGGATAAAGTCGATGCGCACCGTGCCGCGGCAGTCCAGCAGCCTGAAGATTTCCTTGGTCATCTTCTGAATGCGTGCAGTCAGCTCATCGCCAATCGGCGCAGGCACCACGCGGGACAGGCTCTTCATGCCGCGGCTGCCCTCGCCCTTCGCGCCCGCATTGCGCAGATACTTCTCAAAGAAATTGAGGAATTTATCGCCCGTGGACGGCACAGGCATCTCGCACACGGAGGCGCGCACGTCCTCGCCGTAGCCCAGCGCAGCGCAGTTGATCTCCACCGGATGATTGATGCCGACCTCCACGAGAATGCGGCGGTCATAGGAAGCCGCAAGATCGATCGCCTTATCAAGCTCTTCACGGTTACTGACCTTGGAAACGCCGATGGACGAGCCCAGCGAAGCCGGCTTGACAAATGCCGGATACTTGATCTTACGCTCGATGTTTTCGATGATACTCTCACGCTCCAGCTTCAGCTGATCGCGTGTGAACCACACAAAATCCAGCACCGGATAGCCTGCGCCCCTGAGCATCTGCTTCATCGCAATCTTATCCATGCCGACGGCAGAGCCGAGCACGCCGGCGGACGCATACGGAATATTCGCCATATCCAGCATGCCCTGAAGTGTGCCGTCCTCGCCATGCAGACCGTGAAGCACCGGAATTGCCACGTCAATATGCGCAACCGGCGCCGGCACCTTGGCAAACATGCCCGCGCGCTGCGGCGGCCATGCCCACAGGTCGCCGGCATTCGCGCTCACGTCAAGGTTCACACGGGTAATGCCCTTGCCCATCGGGTTGAATTCACGGAAGGTTTCGATCTTGTCAAGCGCCTCGCCCGTGTACCACAGGCCTTCGCGGGAAATATAGACCGGCGTGACGGTGAATCCCGCCTGCTTTGCCGCCTCAATAAGCTGCAGGGCGGAAATGATGGACACGTCATGCTCGCAGCTGCGGGAACCAAAGATTACCGCAATGTTCATTTTGCTCATATTTGATCGCTCCTCACTCGCTGTAATTATCCGGCAGATCGTTTTCGTAGAGCACCACGTCTCCTGCCTGCATCATTGCATGCAGCACCTTCGTGCTCTCCTCAAGACTGCTCACCACATGTATCTTATCCTCGGGGAATCCCTTGGCGGTCAGGCCGTCGATAATCGGCTGCGTGTGCTTTCTGCCCACGAGAATCGCAATGTCGACGCTTTCTGCCATCTGCTCGCCGAATTCCCGGTTGAACTGCGCTTCCTCGCCGCCAAGCTCCACCATGCCGGGCGTGATGACGATGCGCCTGCCCGGGAAACCCTTGAGCACACGCAGCGCCGCCTTCGCGCCGACAGGATTGGAATTGAACGCATCGTCGATAATCGACACGCCGCCGCCCCCGCTGAGCAGCTCCAGACGGTGTTCCACCGGCTGGCAGCGCGCAACGCCCATCGCAATTTCCGCCGGGGTCATGCCCAGCCTGCGGGCCGCCGTGCAGCAAAGCAGCAGATTGGCAATCGAGTGCTCGCCGAGCAGCCGCGTTTCACAGCGCGCGCTTTCGCCTGTTTCGATGTCGGTGAGCGTAAAGCGCGTGCCGAACGGCCCCCACTCCATGTCGCTTGCGGTCATCAGGTCGCCGGGCATATATTTGCTTGCAAGCGGGCACCTGTGATAGAGCTCTTCACAGATTGCCCCGTCGCGCGCCAGAATCGCCGTGCCATTTTCCGGCAGGCCGTCAATCAGCTCATATTTCGTGTTTTTGATGCGCTCAATCGTGCCAAACGTATCCAGGTGCTGCGGGCCGACAGAGGTGAGCAAGCCCATCGTCGGATGCACCAGATCGACCAGCTCTTTGATATCGCCCACGTGGCGCGCACCCATCTCGGCAATAAACACCTGATGGCTGGGCATCAGCTGCTCGCGGATGACCCTCGTCACACCCATCGTCGTATTGAAGCTCGACGGCGTCGCCAGCACGCTGTATTTCACCGACAGGATATCGCGCAGCAGGAATTTTGTGCTCGTCTTGCCATAGCTGCCGGTGATACCGATTCTAATCAGGTTCGGGTTCTTAGCAAGGCGCTTCTTTGCATCGTCGACGAACTGCTGATTGATATGCTTTTCAATCGGCTGTGCGCATACGGCGGCAAGCGCAATGATCAGCGCTTCAAAGGCGGGCAGCGCCCAGCGCAGCGGCAGCGCAATCGCGCCCGCAATCATCGACAGGACAAACGCCACGGCCACATGCATCGCGATCAGGCGCTTCACGCGCTCCGTAACCACAAACGGCTTTTTGAGCTTTTCCTTTTTTGCCTGAACAAAGAGCAGCGCCGCCATCGCGCCAAAGAGCACGATCCGGATCAGACCATGCAGACCTGCAAGCACGCAAAGCACAAGAACCGCACCCAGCGCCGCAAAGGGAAGCACCGTCTTTTTGGCATTGCGCCTGATGCTGCGGAAAAAACCCGGCAGCTGATAGCTTTCCAGCTGGAAATAATGCAGCAGACGCCAGCCGCTCAGCGGCAGCAGCGCGGCCAGCAGCAATGATTCCAGTATGCTTAAAATGATGGTCATGCTTTATCTCCCCTCCAGCAGGAAGCTGCCCACGATCCGCAGGAATTTCGCGTTCTGCTCCAGATAGGCAAAATGGCCGCAGCCCGGCTCCACAACAAGGCCCGCATCCGGAATCTTCTCTTCCATCAGCCGGCCCATCCAAAGCGGCGTCTCCGTATCCTGCTCGCCCCAGTACAGCAGCGTGGATGATTGTATCTTGTCAAGCCGGTCCGTCAGGTCCAGCGTAATCACTTTGTTGAATGTCTTTCTCATTTCGGGCGTGAGCGCACGGTAATCCGGCGAGCCGAATTTCTGCACCAGCGCTTCCCGGCCCTTTTCGGGCAGATCGCCGAAGATATGCGCCTTATCCAGCACGTTCATTGTGCCGCGCAGGCCCTTGTAGAGCTTCTGTTTGGCCGTCGCCTTGCCGGTGGCCGGCTTGCGGATGCCGGCTGCGCCGGTGAGAATCATGCGGCCCACGAGTTCAGGATATGTGCTTGCAAGCAGAATTGCCACGCGTGCGCCGAAGGAATGCGCCACGATGTCGCACGGCGCAAGACCAAGCTCACGAATCACCGCTGCGGTCATCTCCATGTATTCGGGAACGCCCCACGGCTCGGGCGGCTCGGGCGCCTTGCCCTGATTGCCGTGACCGGGAAAATCGATCGCCGCCACACGCATGTGTTTTGCCAAAAGGCCGGAAACGGTGCTCATCATCTGCGCAGAGCATCCCCAGCCGTGCAGAAGCAGCGCCGCGCGCTGTCCTTCTCCGCTGAGCATCACATCAACCTTTGCACCGCAAACATTCAGCTGCATGATCCCGCACTCAACCCCATTCTTTCCCATAATTCTGGATTCTCCTATTATACTCCATTTTTTGTCAAAATAAAAGAGGGCAACGGCGATTGATGACCATTGTCCTTCTATTCTATGCGCGATATTCTGCCGTTTTCATTCTCCGCACGATTCAGTGTCTGCGTAATGAAACTCCTTATACATAATCAGCGCATCCTCTTTGTTATCCTCGTAGTAGCGCTTGCGATAGCCCACGTCCAGAAAGCCGCAGGCATGATAGAGATTCTGCGCGGCAATGTTGGAACGGCGCACCTCCAGCGTCATCATGGACATGGAATTCTCCATGGCAAGCGCTTCCAGCGCCCTGAAAATCCGCATGCCGTAGCCCATGCGCCTGTGATCGGGATGCACCGCCACATTGCACACATGCGCCTCATCCAGCACAAACCACATACCCGCATAGGCCAGCACGTTTCCCGCGCCGTCATCATATACCAGCCAGCGCGCCACAACGTTTTCCTTCACGTCATGCAGGATCGATTCCTCGCTCCACGGCATCGCAAAGCATCGCTTCTCGATCTCATGGATCTGCGCGACGTCCTCCTCGCAGATGCCTCTGATAAAGGGCTCAGCCATTTGCATTCTCCTTCTGGGCGGCCAGCTTTGCCGCACGCTCGCGCTCCGCCTGCGGCGCGCGCAGATACAGCGGCAGCAGCGTCATGCAGTCTTTCAGATTCGCTTCGTCTTTTGCATATTCAGCCGCCAGCGCGCAGGCGCTCGCCGCGCGAAGCCCTGCGTGATGCGCTGGCGCAAAATGTGCCTTATCGCCCAGCTGCTCGCGGATCACCGTTTCAAACGCCGCCGCACCGTCGCCAAGGAACAGCGCATCGCGGCCATCTGCCTTCACGCGTTCCAGATACACGGTCAGCTTTTCGGCTTCGTCGTCCATGATCCTGACAGGCGGCATGCCGCTTTCAAACATCGCGCCGTACACCTGCTGCGCCCGGGCGTCCAGAATTGGACAGACCAAGCCGTCAAATCCGCTCACATTCGCCGCCAGCGCCTCCAGCGCGTCCACGCCGATGCAGGGTTCGCCTGCCGCATGCGCAAGCGCCTTCACGCTCGACACGCCGATACGAACGCCGGTAAACGAACCCGGCCCCGCCACTGCGCCGAACAGATCGATATCAGCAACCGTCATTTCGCACATAGTAAGCGCCTGATCGACCATCGGCATCACACGCTGAGAGTGCGTCTTTCCGCTGGTGAGCTGCAGCTCGCATATGATCTGACCATCCTTCATCACAGCCACGCTGCACGCCGGGCCGGAGGTATCAATCATCAGAATATTCATGGCAGGCCTCCATCTTATCAAGGATTTCGCTGATCCGCGCCTCATCAAACGCACCGGACGGCACAAGGGTGATCGCCCTGGCCATGCCGTCGTTTGCATAGCGGATGTCGATTGCCAGATGATCGGGCGGCATCGCCTCCTGTGCCATCTGCGGCCATTCGATCAGCGATACGCCGTCGCGCGCGGGGATGAACTCGTCCAGCCCCATTTCATAAAGCGCATCCTCACCCTCCAGACGGTACAGATCGAAGTGATAGAGTTTCATTTCTCGTCCGTCGTGGATATTGAGGATGGTAAACGTCGGGCTGGGCACAGGGCCGCATACGCCCATGCCGCGGGCTGCCGCGCGGGTGAGCACGCTCTTGCCCGCGCCCATCTCGCCTTCCAGCAGCACAACATCGCCCGCACGCAGACAAGCGCCCAGGGCATAGCCCAGGCGCTGCGTCTGATTTTCAACCGTACTAAGCAAAGAATACAAGATAGTCACCCGTTATTTCGTTTGGCAGATCTCAGCGGCTGCCCTTCTGATGCAGCAGCGGAGACACGCGCTTATAGAGCAGATACGTCACAGCACTGAGTACGACAGCCTTGAAAACATTGAACGGCGCAGTGATCGCCAGCACCAGTTCAACCGTCGTATCGATGAAGCCAAGCACCTTCTGGCCCATGCCGATGATCACCTCAAGCGGCAGGTTCATCAGCACCTGATATGCCGGAATGAGGATGAAGTAGTTGACCAGCACAGCAGCCACAACCATGGTCACAGAACCGATGAGCATCGCCACCAGCGCGCTCCTGCGGTCCTTATGACGGCGGTAATACAGGCTCGCGGGCACGACAAACGCACATGACATCAGGATATCCGCCAACTCGCCCACGCAGGCCGTGCTCGTTCCCAGCATATGCACCAGATTCTTGACGATGATGACCGCAATGCCCTGAATCGGACCCATCGCAAATCCGGCCAGAATCGCCGGCAGCGTGGATAGGTCGAGCTTGTAAAAAGCCACAACCGGGATCTCGATGTAGAACAGGATCACGGCCATCGCGCTGAGCAAGCCGCAGCGGGTCAGGTTGAACATGGCGTTTGAGTTTCTCTTGGACTGGATCATGATATTTCTCCTTCCGGCGCATATGCGCCTATGCACATTTACCGACAAGACAGCCCCTGAAAGCTGAGCGATCAGGGGCCGTTTGCGATGTAAATTTTCCTGCAAAGCATCAGCCTCGTTTGCAAACCAGCGAGTTCTTCGCCAGTTTGTCGGTGATGCCGCCGGCAGCATGCCGGTCTGCAATGCAAAATACGCACAAAGGAGATTGGCTCTTCTTCCATCCAGACTATACTGTCGGCTCCGGAATCACACCGGATCAACCTGTTACGGCTCGCGGGCTGTACCGCCGGTAGGGACTTGCACCCTGCCCTGAAGATCTCTCAAAGACTGCTTATTCAGTTGGCCTTATTATAATATAGCCTTTTTTTCCTGTCAATACGGGCGCTTATCTTTTTGCCGTGCAATATGCAATCGCACGGGACATGCATGCCGCCGTGCCCTCGCCGCTGCGGTCGATATTCGCGCGGAAACGCTCATCCTCCATATACATCCGGCCGAGGCCTGCGAGAATCTCGTCTGTACAGGCATAGAAATGATCCGTGATATACCGCTGCCAGTCCCTGACCAGCTGCTGCACACGCTCATCCGCAGGCTCAAGATCGCGCACGGCGGCAAACTTCGCAAACAGTGCCTCCATACCGCTCTGGATATTCTGCCAGTCGGCCTTGCCATACTGCGCCGTTCGCTTCTCGCTTTCCTTCCAGGCCGCAGTATCTCCCCATCGCTCCTTTGCTTCTTCGGCGTACTGCCGCTTTGTCTTTTCGATTTCGCTCATGTCAAATACCTCCAATACTGGCGAGCTTTTGCCCATCATCGCCTCATCCAGCCGCGCAATCATCGCATCAATACGCAGGCGCTGCAATTCAAGCAGCTGCTTTTGCCGGCGCATCGCCTCTCGTGCATCATAATCCGGGCTTTGCATAATCGCTTTGATCTCATCGAGCGCAAACCCCAGTTCTCTGAAATAGAGAATCTGCTCCAGACGCGAAGCCGCCTCCTTGTCGTAAAGGCGGTAGCCCGTCTGCGTTACTTCGCTCGGCACAAGCAGCCCGATGGCGTCATAATGCCGAAGCGTTCGCACGCTCACACCCGCGCGCTTTGCCATTTCTCCGATGCCAATGAAGCCTTGTGTCATAAAGCTCTCCCCGTTCCATTCGATTCAGCTTCGTGTACCGGCCGGGTACACGTCAAGCATACGTCATGACGCAGCGTCAGGGTCAAGCTGTTTTCTGATCTTTTTTTCGCTCCTTTTTTCCATAAATCAGACCAAAGAGCATGCGCATCCATTTGGGACGCACTGCGGATTGCTGATTCCAGTTCACCAGCATGTCAATTGTATAGGGAAGCTCTGTCCGCTTCTTTTCCTTCCACGCATCATCATGGGGCAGCACGGCAGCATAGCCCTTTGCCCGAAAGCCCGCACGCATCGCCGTCAGCACGCTGCGGCGCACATGGTAATCGCTGGTGACCACCAGCACACGCTTTCCCTTTGCCCCTCCAAGCGCATCTGCGGCAAAACGCATATTCTCAATGGTGATCTGCGATTGATTCTCAAGCAGGATATTTTCCTGCGCAACACCCTCTTCAAGCAGCAGCGCCTGCATGACCTCTGCCTCGGAGACATGATGCCCCTCTGTTGTGCCGCCGCAGGCGACGATGACATCCGAATATCCTTCCCTGTATGCCTTTGCCGCCGCCTTCACACGCAGGCGCAGCTCCTGTGTTGCCTGATCGTTTTCATCCAGACCATAGCCCAGCAGCAGAATCGCATCGTATTTTTTCATGCTATTGTCTCCCTTGGTTTCTCGCTTTCATTGTAGCGCAGCGTCCGCACCGCGTCAATGCGTACCTTGCTCAGCACACGGTTTCATAGTATAATATAAGCAGTGAATTTCATAAGAAGGAGCGACCCTGCCATGAATATAGACAAGATCAACCGCATCCTGCAGGAAACCGCCTACATCCGCACCGGCGGCAGCGAGCAGGAGCTTGCCTGCGCGGATTATCTCAAGACCGAATGCGAAAAACTCGGCTTTTCTGCGCATCTGGAGGCATTTGACGTGCCTATGGCTGCGATCCGGTCTGCCAGCCTGATCGTGGACGGCAAGTCAATCCCCTGCAAGGGCTATCTGTGCGCAGGCAGTGCCGAAATCGAAGCGCCGCTGTACTATATGCCTGAGGTCACACCCTGTGCGCTTTCCCAGTGCAGAGGAAAGATCGTGCTGCTGGACGGCTATCTGGGCTACTGGAAGTATCAGGATATCCTTGCAAACGGCGCCGCCGGCTTCATCACCTATGACGGCAACGCCAACTATGCCGACGAGGACATCGATCAGCGCGAGCTGCGCTCCTACGTGAGCAAGGGCGTGAAACTCCCCGGCGTAAACATCAACGCGAAATCCGCCATCGCACTGGTAGCAGCCTGCGCCGAAACGGCGAAAATCTCCCTTGCGCAGGACGAGTGGAACGGCCATTCTCACAACGTGATTGCTGAGCTTCCGGGCGAGACGGACGAGTGGATCGCGCTCACCGCGCACTACGATACCACCTCCCTCTCCACCGGCGCATACGACAACATGTCCGGCTGCATCGGCCTTCTGGGCATCGCCGAAGCTTTTGCTGCCGGTCCGCGCCGCCGCGGCCTGCGCCTGGTTTTCTGCGGCAGCGAAGAGCGCGGTCTGCTGGGTTCCAAGGCTTACTGTGCTGCGCACGAGGGTGAGCTTGCCAAAGTCGTGCTCAATGTGAATCTGGATATGATCGGCTCGATTATGGGTCCCTTCAATGCCGTCTGCACCACTGAAGAGCGCCTTGTTCATTACATCGATTACCTCGCCTCCATTGAAGGATTCCCGCTCAAGTCGCGTCAGGATATCTATTCCAGCGATTCCACGCCCTTTGCGGACAAAGGCGTGCCTGCCGTCTCCTTTGCGCGCAATGCGACCAGCAACACCGCCACCATCCACAACAGCTATGACACGCTCAAAGTGATGAGCGCCGCGCAGCTTGCCCGCGACATTGATTTTATCTGCGCATTCGTGGGCGCCATGGCAAACGCCGCGCATTTTCCCGTCAAGCGCGAGATACCCGAAAAGATGAAAGAAAAGCTGGACGCCTATCTCACCCGCAAGCGTCCCAAGGACGCATAAGGAGGCCATGCAGAAATCATGAGCATTCTGATCAAGGATACGACGCGCGAGGAGCGCGAGCGCATTGTGAATGAATCACTCGGCGCGATGGACGCTTCCTGCGACGGCTGCAGCGCCGGGCTGTATGAAATGTATGAGGATTATATCGAAGGCCGCCGAGAGCTGCGCGAGATCAACATGCAGTACCGCTCCGGCTACGTGCGCTCAAACACAAAGCCCGACCGCATCGGCTGCGGGATGGGTTAAGGATAACGTTAGGGCTGCCGCCCTAATGCCTGCTTGGGGACATTGTCCCCAAACCCCTATTACGCTTCGCGCCGGTTTTAAGTATCATACCCGCATTCCCTCCGCTGCGCGCATGCGCGCAGCGATGAAGGGTGCAGGGGACCGAGACCGGCCGCGCCCAGTGGGCGAAACAGGCAGGCGGAGCGTCGGGAATCGCAAGGAGCGCTTGCGCGACTATGCGAGTTCCCCGGATCATTGTCCCTGCCAGGGGTATGGGGACAGCGTCCCCATACGTTCCTCGTTCATCTTCAACCGCATAGCAAAAGGACGCTGCCCTGTTCGGGCAGCGTCCTTGAGGTTTTGGGATTGATTAAGCCCAGGGATTCTCCGTCGGATACGGCAGGTTCTTGGGCTGGTTGTAGGCGATGTCGCCGACGCCCAGATACTTGAAGATCTCAAACAGCGTCTTGCCGACGTGTGCGAACGCAACAGCGCCATGGTGCGGATAGCGCTTCTGCACGAGCACATGGCGGTAGAAGCGGCCCATCTCCGGGATCGCAAAGATGCCAATGCCGCCGAAGCTGCGGGTCGCAACCGGCAGAACCTCGCCCTGCGCGATGTAGCTGCGGAGCACGCCCTCGCTGTCGCACTGCAGGCGGAAGAAGGTAATCGGGCTGGCCGCGATGTCGCCCTCGAGGGTGCCGCGGGTGAAGTCCGGTTCGCTTCCTTCCGGCTCAAGCAGACGATGCTGGATCAGCTGATACTTGACCGCACGATCCGCGCACATCTTGCAGCTCGGGGTATTGCCGCAGTGGAAGCCCATGAAGGTATCGGTCAGGCTGTAGCCGTACTGCGCGATGTTGTCCTCATCATAGATGTACTTGGGCACGCTGTTATTGATATCCAGCAGGGTGACGGTGTCGCCGCTGGCGCAGATGCCGATGTACTCAGAGAGCGCACCGTAGATATCCACTTCGCAGGAAACCGGGATGCCGCGGCTCGCCAGGCGGGAGTTGACGTAGCACGGCTCAAAGCCGAACTGGCTCGGGAACGCCGGCCAGCACTTGTCGGCAAACGCCACGTACTTCTTGGCGCCCTTATGGTTCTCAGCCCAGTCCAGCAGCGTCAGCTCAAACTGCGCCATGCGCGCGCTCAGCTCCGGATAGAACTTGCCCTCGCCCATCTCCTTGGCCATATCCTCGCAGACAGCCGGAATGCGCGGATCATTCGCGTGCTCCTTATAGGAAACCAGCAGATCCAGTTCGGAATTCTCTTCGATTTCAATGCCCAGCTCGTACAGGCCCTTGATCGGCGCATTGCAGGCAAAGAAGTCCTGCGGACGCGGACCAAAGGTGATGATCTTGAGATCCTTCAGGCCCAGGATGGTACGCGCGATCGGCACAAACTCAGCCATCTTATCGGCGATCTCCTCGGCGGTGCCCACCGGATACTCCGGAATGTAGCCCTTGAGATGACGCATGCCCAGGTTATAGGAGCAGTTGAGCATGCCGCAGTAAGCGTCGCCGCGGCCGTTGATCATATCGCCGTCGCCCTCGGCAGCCGCCACGAACATGCACGGGCCGTCGAAGTACTTGGCGATCAGGGTTTCCGGAGTTTCCGGACCAAAGTTGCCCAGGAACACGGTCAGCGCGTTGCAGCCAGCCTCGTTGACCTCGGCCACGGCCTTGAGCATGTCCTTTTCGTTTTCGACGGTGGTCTTCGCTTCATAGACCGGCAGACCCTTGGCTTCGCAGACCGCCACGATGTTGGCACGGCGCTTTTCGCTCAGCGCGATCGGGAAGCAGTCGCGGGACACCGCAACGATGCCCAGCTTGACGACAGGAATGTTGGTCATCATAATGTATTCTCCTTATAAAATCATATTGTGGAATCAAGCCTTTTTCTTGTTGCCAAACGGCAGCTGGATCAGGTTGTTCTTGCTGATGACGTCGAAGGCAACCGCGCCCAGCAGAACCAGACCCTTGACGACCTGCTGCAGGTTGGAGTTCAGGCCCAGAATGGACATACCGTTGTTGAGGATGCCCATGATCAGCGCGCCGATCAGCGCGCCGCCGACGGTACCGGTGCCGCCGTAGGCGGAGGCGCCGCCGATGAAGCAGCTGGCGATGGCGTCCATCTCAAAGCTCTGGCCGGCGGTGGGCGCCGCGCTGTTCAGACGCGCCGCAAAAACCAGACCGGCAATCGCCGCGATGAAGGACATGTTGGTATAGGCAAAGAACATCATCTGCTTGGTCTTGATACCAGAAAGACGCGCGGCCTTCATGTTGCCGCCGATGGCGTAGAGATGACGGCCCTTGACAGTCTTCTGGGTAAAGAAGGTATACACTGCCAGCAGAATGCCCAGGATGATCAGGACGGTCGGGATGCCGCGATAGCGCGCCAGCAGATAGAACACGCCGATGATGACGACAGAAATGATCGCGCTCTTGATCAGGATGGAAGCAGTGGACTGATAGTCGTAGCCCTTCTTCTTGCGGCTGTTGTTTGTGATGATCTGAATCGCGGTGAAGCCCGCGGCCAGCACGATGCCCACCAGCATGCACAGAAGATTGAACTTCTTGCCGCCCAGCATGAAGCCTTCCACGATATCCGGAATGAAGCCGGTGGACAGGCGCTGATACGCCTCCGGGAACGGGGCAAGCGTCATGCCGTTGAGGATCAGCAGGCACAGTCCGCGGAAGACCAGCATGCCGGCCAGCGTGCAGATAAACGGCGGAATGCCCACATAGGCAATCCAGAAGCCCTGCCATGCGCCGATGGCAATGCCGATAAGCAGGCACAGGATGATGGACAGATAGACATTCCAGCCCCACTCGATGATAAACGTGCCGGCACATGCGCCGACAAGACCAACGACGGAACCGACAGACAGGTCGATATTGCCGCCGGTAAGAATACACAGCAGCATGCCGATCGCCAGAATAATGACGTAAGCATTCTGGAAGATCAGGTTGGATACATTCATGGGCTTGAGCAGCTTGCCGCCCGTAAGCACATAGAAGAACAGAATGATGACAGCCAGAGCGATCAGCATGCCGTATTGCTTGAAATCAAACTTGGGCTTTTGCTGCATGGCCTTCACGGCCGCCTGCTGCTTATTGACGTTATTGTTTTGACTCATGCGCCGATCTCTCCCTTACTGTCTTGCATAATGTGGCCCATGATGATTTCCTGAGAGGCTTCCTTGGTCGGCATTTCAGCAATGAGGCGGCCTTCGTTCATGACGTAGATCCGGTCGCTCATGCCCAGCAGTTCGGGCAGCTCGGAGGAAATCATCAGCACAGCCTTGCCCTCGGCCACCAGCTGATTGATGATCTGATAGATTTCGTACTTTGCGCCGACGTCAACGCCGCGGGTCGGTTCGTCCAGAATCAGCACATCCGGGGCGGCGAAGATCCACTTGCCGACCAGAACCTTCTGCTGGTTGCCGCCGGAGAGGTTGCCCACCAACTGCTCGACTGTTGGAGCCTTGATGCCCAGCTGCTCGCGCAGCAGCTTGGCCTTGAGGGTCTCAATATCCACATCCAGCACGCCATGATTGCTGATGAATGCAGGACGGGCCATGGTCAGGTTATGCTTGATGGAATCTGAAAGCACCAAACCGTCGCCCTTGCGGTCCTCGGTCATATAGGCAAGGCCTGCATCGATAGCCTGAGAAATGCTGCGCAGGACAAGGGGTTTTCCATCTTTATAAAGCTCGCCGCTGATGTGCGTGCCGTAAGCGCGGCCGAAGACAGACATGGCAAGCTCTGTGCGGCCGGCGCCGACAAGACCAGAAATACCCACCACTTCGCCCTTGCGGATGTTGATGGACACGTTGTCTACAACCTTGCGGTCGGTGTAGACCGGATGATAGACGGACCAGTTTTTCACCTCCAGCGCAACATCGCCGATATGGCTTTCGCGCGCCGGGAAGCGGTTGGTCATTTCTCGTCCGACCATGCCCTTGATGATGCGCTCTTCAGAAAGCTCATCCACACCCTTCACCAGGGTTTCGATACTCTGACCGTCGCGGATAATCGTAATCTTGTCGGAGCAGTAGCTGATTTCGTTGAGCTTATGAGAGATGATGATGCTGGTGATGCCCTTGGTCTTCTTAAAGTCGATCAGAAGATCAAGCAGCTTCCTGGAGTCGTTTTCATTGAGCGAGGATGTCGGCTCATCCAGAATCAGCAGCTTCACGTTCTTGGCCAGCGCTTTTGCGATCTCCACCAGCTGCTGCTTGCCCATGCCGATATCCTTGATGAGCGTGGCGGGGTTTTCATGCAGGCCGACGATCTTCATGTATTCGGCGGCCTTCTGATTGGTCTTATCCCAGTTGATCACGCCGTGCTTCGCCTGCTCGTTGCCAAGGAACATGTTCTCAGCAATGGAAAGATACGGTACCAGCGCCAGTTCCTGATGGATAATGACGATACCTTCGCGCTCGGAATCCTTGATGTTTCTGAATCGGCATTCCTTGCCTTCATAAATGATGTCGCCTTCGTATGTGCCATAGGGATAGATGCCCGAAAGCACGTTCATCAGCGTCGATTTTCCTGCGCCGTTTTCACCGCACAGGGCATGAATCTCACCCTTTGTTACCTCGATGTTGACCCTGTCCAGGGCCTTGACGCCGGGGAAAAGCTTGGTGATATTATTCATTTTCAGGATGGTATTATCCAATTGCCTTCCTCCCCGAATCCTGAGAAGGGAGAGGGACGTATCCCTCTCCCTTGATTGATTCAACCGTTATGCTGATGTCACTCTGAATTACTCAGCAATCTCCTCGGCGGTGTAGTAGCCGGAAGCGATCAGCAGCTCTTCATAGTTGTTCACGTCGCCGAAGACCGGGGTGCAGTTGAAGGACGGGACCATCTTCACGCCGTTGTCGTATTCGCCGTTGAGTTCCGGGGTCTCACCCTTGAGCAGGGAGTCAACCATCTTCACGGTCTGGGCAGCCAGGGTACGGGTATCCTTGAAGACGGACATCGCCTGCAGGCCCTTCACCATGTTCTTGACGTTCGGCTTGTCGCAGTCCTGACCGGTGATCAGCGGGATGTTCTCCTGGGTGAAGCCGGCAGCGACGAGGGAGTTGGTGACGCCCAGCGCGGTGGAGTCGTTGGAGCACAGGCAGATGTCGAGGGTCTGGCCGCCGGTCAGGGCGTCCGGATAGTAAGCGGACAGGATGTTGTCCATACGAGCCTGAGCGGTCTCAGACTTCCAGGCCGGGGTCGCGACGGTGGCGAAATCGGTCTGGCCGGAGACGCAAACCAGCTTGCCGGCGTCGAGGTACGGCTTGAGCAGATCGAACGCGCCCGCGAAGAACAGGCCGGCGTTGTTGTCGTCCGGGGAGCCCGCGGTGAACTCGATGGTGTAGGTCTTGTCGGTGTTGGCGAGATCGAGGGTATCGATGACGTACTGGCCCTGGATCTGGCCGACCTTGTAGTTGTCGAAGGTGGTGTAGTAGTCAACAGCCTCGGTGGCGGTCAGCAGGCGGTCATAAGCGATGACCGGGATGCCGGCTTCCTTGGCCTGCGCGAGCACGGTGCCCAGAGCGGAGCCGTCGATGGAGGCGACGACCAGAACCTGAACCTCGTTGAGGATCATGTTCTCGATCTGGGAAACCTGAGTGGCGACTTCGTTGTTGGCATACTGCAGGTCAACTTCGTAGCCGGCGGCTTCGAGCTGAGCCTTCATGTTCGCGCC
>JAFWXL010000003.1 GCA_017545905.1 Clostridia bacterium
CTTTGTACAACTGCGACTCGTGAAAATCGCAGTTCGCGTTCTTCTTGATTCTGTATCGTTTTCAAGGATCATGTCCCGCTCGAAGTTTCCCTCTCGCGTGACAGCTAGGCTAGTATACTACTTTAGCCGACGTTTGTCAACACCTTTTTTGAACTTTTTTGAAACTTTTTTATGGATCGGAAATATCCGGGTCTGAACTCATTTCTGCGTGTACTGTGCCAGCATCCTCTCGATATGCATCTTCGCCGCGCGCTGTGCATGCTGCATGCTGTCCATGTCAGGCGTCCTGTCGCCCATCAGCTGCACAAACTGGCTCACCTTAAGCCCCAGCGCATCCTGCATATCCCGGTCGGATCCCTGCGGCGCAACCAGATAATAACACAGGATTGAATCCTGCTGCCCCATTCTGTGCGCCCTGTCCTCTGCCTGTGAATGTACCGCTGGCGACCAGTCCAGCTCGCCAAAGACCACGCAGCTCGCTCGCTGCAGGTTCAGGCCCGCTGCCGAGCGCAGCGAGATCACGCACAGGTTCGTCCGCCCCTCCATAAAGCTCAGAACCGAGGCTTCCTTCTGTGCCGTGCTCTCTCTGCCGGTAATAAACGATGGTTTGTAAGCCGCCAGTTCCTTCTTATATATATCCATCACCGCGTGATGGTGCGCAAAGAGCAGCACCTTCTCGTCGCTATCCAGCAGCGCGCGTACAAAAGCTGCAACAAACGGCGCTTTTGCGACGCCCGTTGCCTGGCGCTCACCCGTGCTGATGCGTTCCTCCAGCAGTGCGCGCTCCCTTGCATCCGGGTGGAGCGTCTGCAGGCTGCCCAGCATCTCTATTACGGGACGCATGAGCTCACGATATACCCTGTCATCCGCGTCGATCTCCTGCACCAGCTTGCGCTTGGGCGGCAGTTCAGAGAGAACCTCCTGCTTTGTTCTGCGCAGGATCAGGCCCTCGCGGCGCAGATGCCCGCCCAGCAGCGCCGGATCGCGCACGATATGATTGCCGTATCCGTCGCACCATTCGCGCGTAAAGCTTTCCCAGTCGCCAAGACAGTGAAAATCCAGAATGTTGATCACGTTCCAGATTTCCGCGCCGCGATTGTAAATCGGCGTGCCGGAAAGCCCGATCACGCGCTCGCAGCTCTCCGCCAGCAGGCTTGCCGCCGAATACTTTTCCGTGCCCGCATGGCGCAGCTCCTGAATCTCGTCGAAGATCACCGTGCGAAAGCCCATCTGCGGCAGCGCCTGCTTCCAGCCGCGCAGCAGCAGATAATGGATAATATAGACGTCCGCCTCCGGCAGCGCATACGGCTTCAGTCCCCTGATCACACATACGCGCGGAGCTTTGCCGTCAATGCGAAGAAACCTCGCCGTCTCCGCCTCCCAGTTTCTCATCAGATGCGGCGGCACAACCAGCAGCGCAGGCATATCGCCCGTCGCCGCCAGACAGGCAAGAGCCTGCACAGTCTTGCCCAGACCCATTTCATCGGCAAGCAGCGTCCGCTCATTGGCCAGAAGGAAACTCAGTCCCTCCTTCTGGAATTCGCGCAGCGTACCTTCAAATGCCCCCTCCGGCGGGCTGCTGCGCAGCGGCAGCTTTTGCGCAGCTTCGCGGCGAAGCACATGCTCCCGCGCAGCGGCGAGCGATTTTTCCCACAGGGCACGGTCGCGCGCCGCGATCTCCAGCGGATAGCGCATCATCAGCCAGTTTACCTCGCCGATGATCCTTCGGTTCGCCGTAAATCGGGCCTCTCCGCGCTTTCTTTCGCTGCCCGGAAAGAGCCGCTTGGCCATCTCGGTCACGCACGGCTCTCCCTTGATCGTCCAGCACTTGCTTCTTCTGTTGTAGGACAGCGTGCCGTAAACATGCCCCGTCTGCACGGCGTCGCGCATATAGGCGGGCAAACGCCTGTTTTCTTCCTCCGTCATTTCGGCACGCTCCTTTCCGTTGTAAATCTACAGGATCATGGTCAGTTTCCGCCTCACGGCAGGCTGATGCCCCACAGGCGCTCCAGCGCAACCATCCGCACCGGCTTGCCGGCAATATGCCCCGGCAGATTGACGCCGCGCGGCGCAGCGACCACCAGCGCGCTCACCTGGGCACACGCGGCATAGCGGGAAAGCTGCGCGATCAGCCGCGCCCGATCCGGCCGGCTCTTCTTGATCTCAATGCCCACGCCGGCGCACAGGAAATCAATCCGGCAGTGCGGCGCAAGGCGAACCTCATGCAAGACCTCCAGCCCGCCGCGCGCAAGCGCATCCGCCACCTGCCTGTGCAGCTCCTCCTCCGTGCAGGCCGCGCCGCAGCGGATCGCTTCCAGCTGGCGGACAATGCGCTGCATATTCTCTTCCTGCACAGCCTCACCCCTTTTCAAGTCCTCCGTATTGTAGCATGCACAAAGCAGCGCAGCAAGAAGGTTCATCAAATAAAGTCCATCTTCTTGCTTTTCTCTTGCATCCACGCCCGTTTTGCTGTATGATGATATGCAGAGTATATATGTAAATTCAGATCGAATCGCCGCCTGCCCTTCGCGGCCTGCAGCGTGATCGAAAGGAGTCTTCTTATAATGAAACCGATTTGCCGCACGATGATGCTGCTCCTGTGTCTGCTTCTGGTATGCACAGCCTCCAGCGCCAGCGCCGCCACAAAAAAGGTGAGCAAGACCTTCACCACCGCGCCGACGATCAAATTTACCGATGCGCCGTCCCGCGGCACCGCGAGCGGCGACTCGAACGACGTGACCATCAGCGCAAGCCTGCCCGGTTTTTTCAATCTCTATCTGCTTGACGAGAACGGCAGCACCGTGCTGACTATCGCCAAGAACCTGGAGATCTCCTCCAAGGAAACCACCTTTGACTTTTACGCCATCGACGATAACGGCGAACTGATCGAGCCCGGCACCTACACCTTCAGCGCTGATATGGTCAGCCAGTTCGGCGTCGCCTCCAAGGTCGTCACCAAGAGCACCAAGATCCTTGAGAGCAAGGATAAGAATGTTGCCTCTGCCGCCGGCAGGACGGGTTCTTCTTCCACCAGCAGTTCTTCCACTGCCTCTTCCACCAGCAGCACCGGCAGTTCTTCCAGCGCCTCTTCTGCTGCCAAGCCGAAGGCCACGCCCGTTCCCGAGGTGCTGACCTATACAGAGGGCAAGTACGCGATGGGCGATGAGGGCCTGCTCGTGGGCGTGGGCGTCAGCGACGCCGCCACGCAGAGCAGCGCCGGTTACTGGAGCCTGAAGGCCGACGCCAGCGACGCCGAAATCTGGGCCGCGATTACGCGCCCGATGACCGGCGTGGACGTGGGCGAGAACGAGTCCGCTTACATCTACGATTCTCCGGAGAGCGGCCGCGCCAAGATCGGCACCGTGTCCGGCATTTCCCAGGGCCTGAACGTGATCACCGAGCGTGACGACGGCTGGGCGCTGGTCGAAGCCTTCCGCAATGAGGACGGCGCGTTTGTCCGCGGATATATCAAGGCCGCCAAGCTTCGCACCGTCGAGCCGAACGCCACCTACGGCATTGTGATCGACAAGGCCAAGCAGACGCTGACCGTCTACAAGGACGGTGCCCGTCTGGGTTCCTGCAGCGTCACCACCGGTCTGGCGACGCCCAAGTATCCGCACCGCGAAACCCCGGCAGGCGAGTTCATCACCGTGACCCGCCGCGGCGCCTACGAATACTACGGCTCAGGCTACACCAAGTACACCATCCGCATCAACGGCAGCTACTATCTCGCCGAGATCCCGACCACCAAGAAAAACGGCACCAAGTTCATCGAGGATGTCGAAGCTTCTCTGGGATCCAAGGGCACGCGCGGCAACATCTGCATCGCGCACGCCGCCTCCTCCGACGGCGGCATCAATGCCAAGTGGATCTGGGACATGACCGATACAAACAAGAAGGTCAAGGTGCTCATCTTTGACGATAAGCCCCGCACCGACGTGCCGGTTTCCGTCAAGTAATCAACCGCATCCATACAAAAGCCCGGAATTCGCAAGAATTCCGGGCTTTTTCTATTTGGCCTGTGCTTTATTGACAGGTATATCCGCCGATGATCCCTTCGCCTGCGCAGTCCGTCAGCATGTCCTGCAGGCGGGGCAGATAAGCTGCCATCTCGCTGCCGGCCGCTTCGCCGCGCAGCACGATATGCATGTCTGCGCCGCATTCGCCAAGGACGTCATGCAGCGCGTCCAGATTCCTGCCGTAATGCGCCGGCATATCCAGCTTCCATGCCAGATAGATGTGCAGCGCTTTCACCGTCTGTATGTTCGTGATGTCAATTTCAATCGTTCTCATCGCTTACTCCCCAAACAGCCAGTTCATGATTGCATCCACGTCTTCATCTGAAAAGAGACTGTCTTCCCCGCCGTACGCAGGATCGGTGCTGTCATCCGACCAGATCACTTCAATTTCGTCAAAAGACTCGTAATGGTCATCCGTATAGTAGATCAACCCGTCGCTGGAGTATACCACGCGCTTGCCGCCGCGGTAACCGCCGTCAAAACCGATGTCGCACTCCGTCCATTTCCGGCCCTTCGCATCCGGCAGCAGCTTTTCGTAATTGCCGAACCGATCGCCGCCGATGGAGCAGCCGTACGCCACATCCCAGAGGTTTCCTCTGCGGTTCTCCCAGCCCAGCGCCTGCGCCTCCTTTTTGGTCAGGTAGTTATCCGGCAGATCCTCAAAGAAGGTAATATAGATCGCCACCTCTTCCATCGAATCATACCAGCCGTCCTCCTCCACGTCGTAATCCGCCGCATCGACGATAATCGTCTTTGCCAGCGCAGACGGCGCCAGAGCAAACAGCAGCAAAGCCAGCAGCAGTGCTGACAGGCGCTTTACATGGATCATATCCGTATCCTCCGTTCTTATCTGCTTATGTGTTGATCCTATTATAGCACACTCGCCGCGCCCCGTCCTGATCTGCAGCAATTTTCCGCTTGCCCTCAGCGCATCTTTATGATGACCGCTTTAAATTATTAGTTGACTTATTGAACCATTTATGGTATCGTATCCTGCATGACAATGAAAACCATCCGAAAGGATTCCTGTTATGCATCCGATTTCACGCCTGTACTGCCGTACCATCCAGCTTGTCTTCCGCGCTGCTCTTCCCGTTCTGCCCTATCGCCAGCCGCTTCATTGAATGGATTGAAGAGATGAACCGTGATTTCGGCATCCCGGCAGGGTTTTCCCAGATCCGCGCAGAAGATATCCCCTGCATGGCTGCTCACGCGCACAGGGAATGCAATCCGCTCTATCCCGTGCCGCTGCTGCTTAACCGCCATGAACTTGAAGCTATGTATCATCAGCTGATGCGCAAGGAGGAAAACCCATGAGCATTGAAAGCATCATCGCCGCTCAGCGCAAATACTTCTGCACGGGCGAAACGCTGAACGTCGCCTTCCGCAAGTCTGCGCTTCGCCGGCTGCGCGAAACCATCCTCAGACGAGAAAGCGAAATCAACGAAGCCCTTTTCAGGGATCTGAATAAATCCGCCTCTGAAAGCTACATGTGCGAGGTCGGCATGACGCTCGCCGAGCTCAGTTACGTGCTTTCCCACGTCAGCCGCTGGGCAAAAAAGCATCCTGTGCTCACGCCGCTGGCACAGTTCCATGCGCGCAGCTTCACGATCCACAATCCGTACGGCGTGGTGCTGATCATGTCGCCGTGGAATTATCCGTTCATGCTGACGATGGAGCCGCTCATCGGTGCGATCGCTGCGGGCAATTGCTGCGTGGTGAAGCCCTCGGCCTATGCCCCGGCGACCTCTGCGATCATCCGCGATATCCTCTGTGAATGTTTCCCGCCGGAGTACGTCGCTGTTGTCGAGGGCGGCCGCAAGGAAAACCAGGCGCTGCTGGATCAGCGGTTCGATTACATCTTCTTCACCGGCGGCGTGACCGTCGGCCGCGAGGTGATGCGCAAAGCCGCCGAGCATCTCACACCTGTCTCGCTGGAGCTGGGCGGCAAGAGCCCCTGCATCGTGGACAGCACGGCGAAACTGGATCTGGCGGCAAAGCGTCTGGCATTCGGCAAGCTGCTCAACTGCGGCCAGACCTGCGTTGCGCCGGATTATCTGCTCATCGACAGCCGGGTCAGGGATGAGTTCCTCTCCCTGCTCAAAAAGCACATCACAGCCATGATCGGAGAGGATGCGCTTGCCAATGATAAATACGTCCGCATGGTCAACAAAAGGCATTACGACCGCGTGACGAGCCTGATCGATCCTGCGAAGGTCGTCTTCGGCGGCAAGGGCGACCCCGATACGCTGCACATTCAGCCGACCATCATGGATGGCGTCACGGCGGACGATCCCGTCATGCAGGAGGAGATTTTCGGCCCCATTCTGCCCGTGATCGCCTACGACAGCCTCGATGAAGCGGTCGCTTTCATCAATAGCCGCGAGCATCCGCTGGCGCTGTATCTCTTCTCGGAGGACAAGGCGGTGCAGGAGCGCTTCCTGCGCGCAGTGCCCTTCGGCGGCGGCTGCATCAACGACACCATCATTCACCTCGCCACCAGCCGCATGGGCTTTGGCGGTGTCGGACACAGCGGCATGGGCAGCTATCACGGCAGGCGCAGCTTTGATACGTTCAGCCATGAAAAGAGCATCTTAAATAAATCCACATGGATGGATCTGCCCGTGCGCTACATGCCCTACGGAGCGCTTAAGGACAAGCTTCTGCGGATGTTCCTGCGGTAAAGAGAACGTCAGGGCTGCCGCTCTGAAACCTGCCCGAGGGATTTCATCCCTCAGACTCCCTGCTTCGCTTCGCGGCGGTATAAAGAAGAACAGCAAAACCCCGGCTCTTGTGAGCCGGGGTTTGATCCTTGATATTAACGATCGCCGATGATGTCGCGCAGGGAACGCTTGGCCAGCTGCAGATCCGCCGGGTCCTGCTTGATCCACGAGGAAATCAGCGAACCATGAATCAGCGCAAAGACGGCCTGCGCCTTCACAACGCTCTCCTCTTCACCAAAGCCGAATCTGCGGAGGAAATCCGCGTACAGCTTCTGCCATTGGCCATAGATACGCCTGCATGCCGCATTCACATTCTCATCCAGATACACGGACTCGATGGCGATCATCGACAGGAACATGGAAGCCAGAAGCGGTTTTTCACCAATGCGCCGGGTCAGATGATCCGCCATGCGCTCAAAGGACTTAAGCGCCGTCTGTTCAATCAGGATTCTCTGCGTGATGCCCCTTTCCATTCTCTGGTAGCTATAATTCAGTGTCTCCTCAATCAGCTGAAGCTTGCCGCCCGGAAAGTAATAATAGAAGCTGCCCTTGGGAATCTCACAGCGTTTCAGGAGCTCGGAAAGCCCGAGCCCGTAATACCCTTTTTCCGCAAAGAGCTTTTCAGCCTCTTTGAGGATCAATTCTCTCTTATCCATGTTCTTCATTATATGGCTGCAGATTCCATCTGTCAAGGCAAAAGCCGGAGCGCCTGTGCGCTCCGGCTTTTCGAGAAAAGAAAGGAGAGTGTGTGCAGAAATTACTGAGCGATCGCAGTCGCCGCAGCCAGACCGGCGTTATGGCCGGAGAACACGGCATAGCCGAACAGGCAGGCGCTCATATACACGTCGCCCTGATGGCCGCCGATGACCTCGCCCGCAGCGTACAGGTTCGGGATCGCTTCCTGATTGGTGTTGAGCACCTGCATATCGTCATTCACGTGCAGGCCGCCCAGAGAAGCGTAGTAACGGATGTGCATCTGCATCGCATAGAACGGGCCCTCGGTGCTCTGCGCAGCCTTGATGGTACGGCCGAACTCGTCGGTGCCCTGAGCAGCAGCAACCTCATTGAACTTCGCAGCAGCAGCCACAACGGCGTCAGCCGGAACATTCAGCTTGGCAGCCAGCTCTTCGAGGGTGTCAGCGGTCTTGAGGACCGGCTGGCCGGCGTAGTCGTCCTTGAGCCACTCGGCAACGTCTTCCATGGAGTAGATGGCGGAACCGGTCATGCCGGCGTTGAAGCCGTCAAACGCAGCCTGATCCATGACCAGGAACTGGAAGTCGTTCTTCTTCATCTCCTGCATGATGTCCCAGGCATTGGTCACTTCGTTGACGAAGCGCACGCCGTCCTGATTGACCATGAAGCCGCCCGCAGCATACGCCTTGGAGACGCCCGGGTTGCAGTACTGGCCCAGGCCGCTCGGCTTGATCATGGAGTTCGGCTGGGTGTTGATCAGCTCCATGGAGATCAGATCAGCGTTCAGCGGCTCGACCATCTTGATCGCGTCGCCGGTCGCGCCGGCATGACCAGCGTAGACAAACTTCTTGAACTCGTCCGGAACCAGCTCGTCATTGGCGCCGTAGCCGCCGGTGGCGAGGATGACCTTCTTCGCGTTGATGGTGTAAGCCTTGCCGTTGCCCTCAGCCTTCACGCCAACGACAGCGCCGTTGTCGATGATCAGCTCGGTCGCCGGGGTGGAGAGCAGCAGGGTGCCGCCGACTTCTTCAAACTTCGCGGTCAGGTTCTTCACGACGCCAGCGCCGCGGCCCTCGCCGGAGAAAGAAGCGCTCGGCTTATCAGACTTCTTGTACGGGACAGCAGCGCCGTCCTCGGCAACCAGCCAGTCAAACGCAGCGCCGATGCCGTAAGCGAAGTTCTTGACGGTCGCCGGATCGTTCTTGCCGTGGCCGTTCGCGGTGATCGCAGCGATGAAATCATCCGGAGTCTCGGTGGAGCCGGACTCAATGGACCACTTGGAGCCGGTCGCCTTGGTGCCGGCGCCAGCCATCGCGGACGCGCCGCCGGTCATGCCGGTCTTCTCCAGCAGGATGACGCTCGCGCCTTCCTGGATAGCCTTGATGCCCGCGGTCAGACCCGCAGCGCCGCCGCCAACGACGACGATATCGGTGTCGAGGACTTCCTCAACGAGCTCGCCCTTGACCACGGCAGCGGTCATGGCAGCCATATCGGCGCCAGCCGCCTCAAGCGCGGTGGTCATGGCAGCCTTGAAGGCCTCAGAGGTGACGGTCGCGCCGGCGATGGAGTCAACGCCGATGGTCTGGTTCGCCAGAACGGCGTCCACCAGCTGCGGCAGAGCCACAGAACCGATGCCCTCGGTCTCAGAATGCTCGACAACCTCGATCGCGGTGATCTTGTCCGCATCGACGGTCACCGCCAGCTTCACGTCGCCGTGGAAGCCCGGGGCGGCAGCCTCATAGGTGCCCGCGGTCATGGCCATCGCGCTCACAGAGCTGATCACCATGAGCATCGCCAGCAGAAGCGCAGCAAACTTCTTCATGATATTTTCCTCCTTCTTATTTCCGGTCATACTAGACGACCGGTCTACTGGTGCATCATAGCACAGGCTAACATATTTGTCAATATCTTCACAACGATCCTCCACTAAAAGAGAAATGCCCCGGATAAATCCGGAGCATTTCTCTTTAATTCAATGGATCAATTACAGCGCGCTCATGTATTCCGCAGCCATCGCAACAGCCTTCTTGAGCGCCTCAGAGGTCACGGTCGCACCGGCGACAGCGTCCACCTCGGCGGTGTTGCCGTCGACAATCGCCTTCAGGAAAGCAGAATCCTCGGCATACACAGCCGCACCGATGCCCTCGGTCTCCTGAGCGTCGCGAACGGAAACGGCCACAATCTTGCCTTCGGCATCGAAGGATACATGCGTCTCGATCTCGCCGGCAAAGCCCTGGGTCGCAACCTCAACCTTGGTCACGCCATCGGTCGTGGTATGCGCCACAACGCCTTCAAACAGCTTGCCATGGATCGCCATATACACCATGCGCTGGAAATCGCCGACGAAAGCGATGGTCGCGCCGGAGACAGTATCGCGCTCCTCGATCGGCTCGCTGGCCTGGTTGACGGTCCTGAACATCTCGTAGACCTCTTCCAGCGTCATGCCTTCCTTGAGAATATGCGCAACAATGGCATCAATCTGCTCGCCGTAGCTGCGGCCGCCATTGTAGCCCGCAAAGGACACACGGGTCGCGCCTTCGACAAACACACCATCCTTGTAGAAACCATGGATCGCCAGCAGATCCTTGACCGGGGTCGCCTCGGTCAGGGTGATGCCGGCCTCATTGGCCAGATACTGGAAAGCCAGAATCGCCTTGTCCATCGCCAGCGCCTCGCCCGGCTTGGCCATGTTCGCAAAGGTCAGCTCGCCAAAGGTCGTCTCCTCGGTCAGGTTCTCCGCCGCCGCACTCACCATGAACTGCGCATACATGCCGGAGTCGAAGTTCGGATCATAGCCGTACGCCGTCATCTGGCTGAGCGCATAGCCCGCTTCGGTCTTCTCCACCTTCGCATCGGAGACGTTCATCATGTAGCCCATGATGCCCTTCTTGGAATACTCGCCCTCGACGCCCTTGTTGCGGATGATGTCGAAATTCAGCTCGGTGATCACGCCGTCCGTGGTCTTGCCTTCAAAGATAAACGTATCGTTCTTCGGCTTACCCGCAGAGGTCGTGCCCTTCATCTCGTACTCGGTAGCAAAGGTCTTCTCTTCCGCCAGGGCCGTCATGGAGAATACCAGCGCAAGCGCCAGCAGAATCGCAAAAATCCTCTTCATCTTGTTTCCCTTCCTTGCTTTAAGGAATCCCCGGCTCAGATCTGCCGAACCGGGGATTGTGTAACTGATTACTTCGCAGCAGCGTTCAGGCACTCCGCAACGGCCTTCATGATGCGGCCGGAGGTCAGGGTCGCGCCGGCGACAGCGTCAACCTCGACGGTGTTGCCCGCGACGATCGCGGCCGGCACCTTCTCCATCGCAGCAGCGGCGATAGACGGGGTCTCGTGGTTTTCCACCACTTCGACAGCAGCGATCTTGCCGCCCTCGATCACGGTCTTGACGGTCATCGGGCCTTCCTGGCCGTCGACAGTCGCGGTGTACTCACCATCGGTGAGCGCCGCGCTCATGTCAAACTCGGCGCCCGCAGCCGCTTCCTTTACAAACAGCTCGTCGGCGAGCACGTTGGAAGCAGCCTTGACCTCGTAGCCCTCAGCGAGCTCCAGGGTCATCGCATTGCGCGCAGCAATCTTACCGAAGACGATCGGACCCATGACGCCGGTACCGGAGGAGACGAACTTGCCCCACACGCCGCCGACGGTCTCGCCAGCCGCGTACAGACCCGGAATCACATTGCCGGCCTCGTCGAGAACCTGCATATTCTCGTTCGCAGTCACGCCGCCCAGCGTCATGACGCACAGCGCCTTGAGCGGGATTGCGTAGAACTTATCACCCTCGATCTTGTTGACGGCGACGTTGTAGGCATTCTTGGTGCCATCGTAAAGACGGCCGAACTCGTCGGACGCGCCGGCTTCGACAGCCGCATTGTAGGTTTCAACGGTCTTGAGCAGGTTTTCCGCCGGAACGTTGATCATCGCGGCGAGCTCCTCGAGCGTGGCGGCGGTGTTCACCACATGCCAGCCCGGCTGACCCTCGGCAGCAAAGTAGGCGTCATAGAAGTACGCCTGGCCCGCAGCACGCAGATCCTCGATGATCTTATCGGTAAAGATGTCGTACTGGATGGCTTCCGGCTGGCTCTCAAGGGCAACCTCGCGCACGGCCGGGTTGGTCTCGGTCTCGTTGCAGAAGCGCTCGCCGTTCTGGTTGATGACGATACCGCCAGCCTTCCAGGTGTAGGTATTGGCAATCGCACCGGTCTTCGGGTTATCCTTGCTGACAAGGCCCATCGGGAAGGTCGGGATGGCGTCCATCGCGGTCAGCGCAGCGCCGACTTCCTGCATCATCCTGATGCCGTAGCCATCCGCACCGGCAGCGCCGCCGGCCAGATAGTAGTTGCCATACGGCACGAACTCCGCCATCAGCTTGCCGTTGGCAGAGTAGCCGCCGGTCGCCATGATAATGGCCTTCTCAGCGGTATAGGTCTCGCCGTTGTCGCAGACAACGCTGAGCACCTGGCCCTTCTCGTTGGCCACGAGCTGGGTCGCCTTGGTGTTGAGCTTGACCTCGATCACGTCACTGCCCGCGATCAGGCTGTCGAGCACCTCGTGCGCAGCGGACTTGTAGTTCGCCTTGTCTTCCGGGCTCGGCTTGTAGGTGCGCTGGATGGTGAAGAGCGCATGCTCCGGCGCGAACACGGCGCGGTTGCCGGTAGCGCGGTCGACGGAATATGTGTTGTCCTTCAGGCCGGCCTCGTAGAGCCAGTCGAACACAGCGGTCGCCTCATTGGCGTACACGCGCACGAGCGCCTCATTGGGCTTGCCGCCCAGATCGCCGCCGATGCGCAGGATGTCCGCAACGTAGTCCTCCACGCTGTCCTGCACGCCTTCTTCCTTCTGGATGATGGTTCCCGCAGCAGACATGGAGCCGCTGGTGTAGTTGAGCGCGCCGCCGGTCTTGGCAGTCATTTCGATCACGATGACCTTCTTCGCGCCCTGTGCCGCAGCCTCCAGCGCAGCAGACAGGCCGCCGCCGCCCGCACCGATGACGATCACATCAGCATCCGCGCCCTCGGCAAACGCCGGAACGGCAAAGCTGGTGAGCAGCATCGCAATCGCGAGCATCAGGGAAATCAGCTTCTTCATGGTTGGTTTCCTCCTGTATTCAGGTTAAGTGGGTGACGGTTTACTATGCACGAAAGCCAGGGCGCACGCAAAGCACGCCCTGACACGGGTATCAATTCGCTATCTTCACCTGAATCCACTGGTTCACACTGCGCTTATCATCTCGCGGTAAGGCAGCGGAGCGCCCTCCGCGCGAACGCTGCCCTTCAAACAGGCGCGAAGCGCAACATGGTCCAGCGGAACGCTGGTTACTTGGCGAAAGCCTCGTTGATGCCGGTGCCGATGGCCTGGCAGTCAACGGTCGCGCCGGCGACGATGTCCACGTTCGGATCCTGAGCAGCGATAATCGCAGAGGTGTACTCGACGAACTGCTCCTCGGTCATGAACATGTTCTCCTTGCCCTCGCCCAGCTTGGCCTCAACCAGCTTGCCGTCCTTCACGGTGAAGATGACCTCGAACGGATCATGCAGGCCAACACACTTGGCGGAGTAGTCGCCGTCGGCAGCGTCAGCCCAGGCAACCTTGGCAGCCTCAGCAGCAACGGCCTTCACCTCGGAAGCGCCGCCCATCGCGGTCTGCGCAGCGGCACGGCCAGACAGCATGGCTTCGGAGAGGAACACGCCGTTCTGGTAGAGGTTCGCCACGTAGGAGCCCAGCTGACCAGCCTCGTACAGGCCCTTGATCGGCTTGTCGTTCCAGTCGAGGACGCGGCCCGCGGTATCGCGCTTCGCGCCGCCGGTGGTGGCAACCAGAGTCGGGGTGATGGAAACAGCGTAGTACGGAGCGGTATCGATCGGAGCCATCTTCTCAGCGGCGCGGCCGAACTCGGTGTCCACGCCCGCAGCGCAGTCGGCGTTCCACTTGTCGATGGTCGCCTTCAGCTGCTCCGGATCGCGGCCGATCTTGGCGGCCAGCTCTTCGATGGTGTCAGCCTTGACAATCCAGCCCTTTTCGATCTCGGCCAGGTTGTCGCTGGTCCACATATAGCCTTCGGTGGTGGTCGGCCAGCTCAGCCACTGGGAAGCGATGGAACCGGCAGCGCGGGTCTTCTCGTCGAAGATCAGGTCGACCGGCAGCGCCTTCTCGTGCGGCAGGTCAACATAGCGGCCGTACTCCATGTACTTCATGTGCTGACGATGATAGCTGGTCGCCTCGTCATAGAAACGGGTGCCCTCGGAGCTGATCTCGATCCAGGAGTTGCCCGCCATGGTGAAGTTGCGCATGAAGGTCGCCTCATGCTCCGGAACCTTGATGCCCAGCCAGAAGCCGCCGGACTGGGTCTGGTTGTTCATGTGCCAGATCTGAGCGCCGGCTTCCATCAGCATCTTGATGCCGTCGCCGGTGTTGCCCGGGGTACCCGCGGTGTAGACGAGGTCCATACCGTGGAAGTCACGCTGCATCTGCAGGTTGTTCTCATAGCCGCCGCAGGCGAGCAGGGTGCCCTTTTCGGACTTGATGGCAATCTCGGTGCCGTCGGCCTGACGGGCCACAACGCCGAAGACTTCCTTGGTCACCGGGTCCTGAACCAGGGACACAGCCGGAGTCTCGAACATGACTTCGATGCCGCGGCTCTCAACAGCCTTGGCGAAGCAGCGCCACACGCCGCCGTTCTCGAAGGTGGAGCCCTTCGCACGCAGGTGAGCAGAGCAGCCGTCAAACACGGAGCCCTCGAAGGTGTCGAACTCGACAACCAGGGAACCCCACTTCAGCTCGCCGCCGCCGACGTAACCAGCCTCATAGCCCACGCCGTCCGCGATGCCCTGGATCCACGGCAGCTGGTCAGCGAAGCCCTGGCACAGCCAGGTCAGGTACTCGTCCGGAATGTCGTTCGGACGGTTGCAGTTGTACAGGTAGGTCTTCACGGTCTCAACCGCGCTCTGCGCCGGGACCAGGAAGGTCTGGCCGGAGGCGATGGAGTTGCCGCCGGCCAGCTCGACCGGCATCTTCTCCAGAACGAGGATCTCGGCGGTCGGATCGATGTCGTAGGCCTCAACCGCAGCAGCGGCGCCAGCCAGACCATAGCCGACAACCAGGAAGTCGACCTCACGATCCCACTTCTCGATTTCGCCCGGGGTCTTGACCCAGTCTTCCTCGGCGACGCCGCAGACGCTCAGCGCCAGAACCAGCGCGAGGCAAAGCAGCATGCTAAGCAGTTTCTTCATCTTTTATTCTTCCTTTCTTCTCCGCGCCGCAAAAGCGGCGCTTGTCTGATTTTTGACGATTCGGGACGGTGATCCGTATCCATTCAGACACAACACCGCCGCAATCCGCCATGCTTGTCCTGATTATACACCCTCAAGCTGTTTGAGACGCAAGAACTTTGCAGATAAATAGTCAATCCGAGTTTCCTGCACGCATTTCTCACTTTCAGGGGTTTGTAACGTTTCCACAGCTCTTTTGTGCATAATCCTTCTTCCCGGCTTCAAACGCCGGCTCCCTCACCCGGATCAAAAACCTCAAGCCGCTTGATGTTCCCGCCGCCCTGCAGCTGAAAATAGCGGTTGCCCTGTCTGTGCAAAGCTGATATAATGAAACATACATATTGCCACTATGCGTGCGCTTTGAGCGCCGGAAAGGACCATATGATTACACCGATAAGATTCTGCGCAGCCGCACTTGCAGCCTGTTCGCTTGCGCTCTGTCCGCTGCCTGCCGTCGTGCTGCCCGCCGCGCTCGCCGAAAGCGAAGCGGCCACGGGCGAATACCTGCAGACGGCCAAGCAGTCCAACATGCGCAAGGAACCTGACAAGCGCAGCGATATCCGCGAAAAGCTCAAGAAAGGCACCAAGGTCGAGGTTCTGGACCGGGTTGGCATAGGCGAAAACGCCTGGGCGTACATCCGCGTCGTGAAGACCGGCAAGAAGGGCTACATCATGGCCGATCTTCTGGAGCCCATCCCCACGCCGACGCCGACACCCACACCCACGCCCACGCCCACACCCACGCCTACGCCCTCCCCCACGCCGACACCCACGCCGGTGCCGACGCCCACACCCACGCCATCTCCGGTGCCCACGCCAACGCCTGAACCGACGCCCACGCCTGATGACTCCATCGTCGCCGGCGAGATCGTCTACGAGGAGGCGCGCATCGGCGTCACACAGATCAATGCCAATATCCGCCGCAAACCCGGCGGCAAGCGTCTGGGACAGATCGACTCCGGTGAGGCGCTGAGCATTACCGGCGAGGTTGAGGTCGACGGCAAAACATGGCTGCATATCATCGTCCGCCGAAGCGGCATGGAAGGCTACATGCTCAGCGAGTTTATCCGCCTGCTTCGACCGGCACAGCTGATCGAGATCGACGGAGCGGCCGTGCTGGAGCGCTACCCCGTCCTCTCCTGTGATCCCATTCATGATATTGAGACAGAAGAACCCTTTGCGTATACCAATGCAGAGCTTGCGCCCTACGGCACGCTGCGCGTCGGCAGCAACAGTGAAGACGTGCGCGCACTCAAGCACCGTCTGTATGAGCTGGGCTATTTCAAGAAGGTCAACGACAACACGCTCTACACCAACTCCACCGCTGAGATCATCGCAATTTTCCAGCGCGACAATGGTCTTGAGCCCACCGGCGAAGCCGATCCCCAGACGCAGGCCACGCTCTTTGACGACCGCGCGCTGGGAAGGGCAGGTTCTGACAAAGAGGTCAAATACCTGGACAACCGCGAGCAGCCGCTCTACATCCAGAAAGCGGAAATCACATCCTATGATTATCACGGCAGCATCCAGGTCAGTGTGCGCAACAACAGCGGCAAAAAACTGACCGCCTTCGGCCTGAAGATCATTCCTTATTTCCGCGACGGCTCTGCCGCAGATATGAAGGAGACCTTCGCCGAAGAGATTGAGCGCGTCTACTCCATCCGGGATATCTCCATCGCAGACGGGCGCAATTATTCCGATTTCTGGAAGCCCGAGGATACGACCGACGAATGGGAAAACCCCTACGAAGGCCTTCAGCCCGGCGATCCGCTGCCCGGCGGCGGCATCTATTATCCGGGTCTGGAAGACGATCTCTTCCTCTCCGGCTCTGCCGGCGCCTATTACAGGCCCCATCACTTCATGGTCAGCGATCAGATTTACTTCTCCAGCGCGCAGGCCGCCGTCTGCTGGTATCGCGCCGGCGGCAAGACGGTCACCATTGATGACGATCAGCTGGTTTTCGTGGGCATCGATTACGGCGTAGGCGACAGCCTGATCCACACGCTGCCCGTTGAATTCGAAGACTATGAGCTCGAGAATGCCGACTGGGACATGGGCGTCGTCACGCATTACGTGCTGCCCGTCTATCAGGCGCACTATGAGCTGCCTCAGGGCGCATGGGTCAAGGAAGTCGAGGAATTCTCGCCCATGCACGAGGCCGGCATCGAGCCCGGCGACGTGATCATGGGCATCGGCGATATCACGATCCTCGGCGACGCCACGCTGCGCAAGGCGCGCGGCAATATGCTTGAGGGCGATAACCTGCCGATGGTCTTCTGGCGCGACGGCACGTATTATGAAACGACGCTGTTCCGTCCGGAAGCCGACGAGGACTGAGCGTACAGCATGCCAGCGCAATTCAGCGCACATAAAAACCTCCGCAGATAGGCGGGTGCTCGTAAAACAGTTAAACTAAAAATTTAACTATTTTACGGCATCTGTCAGACGGGGTTGGCTAAACGAAAGTTAGCGATACTTGGTTTGATAACCGAGTATCGCTTCTTTTTTTACCCGTAAAAATGCTTTTGTGGAGGTACATATGATGCAGGAACTGAACTATATCCGTTGCGGTGATTACTATATTCCCGATATTCGTTTACCAGATGAAAACAGACCTATTGGTCGGTGTGGACGGATGCACAGAGATTATATCAAGGAGCACTCCCCCATCCGCTTCAATGAACTTTGCCTCAGTGGAAAACTTTGGACGTATCTGGCTGACTTGAACGAGCAGGCACAGAGCCGTCTTGAACTTATCATTGAGCAAATGAAAGCCACTGAGGGCGTGACAGAGTGCATGAAGCAGCACGACCAGATGGCATGGGTAGGTGCTATGAACAGCATCCACCATCGTGCAGAGGAGATCGTTCTGCGTGAGATGATCTACGAGGAGGATGCAGTATGAGAATCCTTGAAGAATTTTGGTACGGCAACATCGAGCCAACAGAATACGATACTTCTTCTAAGGTGTACAAGAAACTGTTGGAGCTGATTTGTACGAACGAAGAAAAGCTCCAAGCCACCATGACGGATGAGCAGAAAGAGCTGTTTGAGAAATATACCGATTGTGTGCGGGAATATCAAACTATCACGGATTGCTTGATATTCCAAAACAGCTTTAAGCTTGGAGCACGAATGATGTTAGAGGTCATGGAAGAATAATCGAATATACCAAGTAGGGACTTGTGCTCAAATCGGGCACAAGTCCTTTTTGCTTCGCTCAAGCAAAAAACAGATTAGATATTCTCGAACGCAAAGTTTAATTTGCGTTCGCAAATATAAAATTTGCAAAACGGGTAGAAATTTTCACATTTTTGTGTTATAATAAATAAAACTGGCCGATTTAGTACAAGGAGGACTTCCATTATGCGTATCAGCTATAACAAACTCTGGAAGATGCTTATTGATAAAAATATGAAAAAGAGCGATTTGAAAGAAAAAGCTGGCATCAGTTCTGCTTCCCTTGCGAAGCTCGGCAAGGGAGACAATATTACAACGGATGTTCTTCTTCGTATCTGCGAAGTAATGGATTGTCGGATTGAAGATATTCTTGAAACTGTCCGTGATTAACCAACACCGAAAATTTGATTAGGAGGATTCGATATGACTATATTGGGCAAGAAACAGATGTCAGAAGAAGACATCAAATTAAATTATATTACTCCGGTCATCCTCAAGGGTTGGAAAGGTCACATTACGATGGAGACCAAGATCACAGATGGTCGAATCAACATCAGAGGAAATATTGTGGCTCGCAGCAAGCCTAAGTTTGCCGATTATATGCTTTACCTCAACGACGGAAAGCCTATTGCCGTTGTTGAAGCCAAAGACAACAACCATTCTGTATCCCACGGCTTACAGCAGGCGATGACTTATGCTCAGATGATGGACTTGCCGTTTGCTTATTCCTCAAACGGAGATGCTTTCTATGAGCATGACTTCTTGACCGGACAGGAACAGCAGATCGCTTTAGATAAATTCCCGACCCAAGACGAACTGGTGGCGAGATATTGCGCTGAGCTGAATGATGGTAAGGGCATTTCCGACATGGAAAAGAAAATCGTATCTCAGCCGTACTATTCTTCTCAGAGTACATATCCTCCACGTTACTATCAGAGAAACGCAGTAAATAGAACCGTCGAAGCGATTGCCAGAGGACAACAGAGATTGCTGCTTGTCATGGCAACGGGTACAGGCAAAACATACACCGCTTTTCAGATTGTGTATCGTCTGCTCCGGTCTGACCTTAAAAAGAGAATCCTATATTTGGCTGACAGAAATATTCTTGTTGACCAGAGTATTTTGCAGGATTTCGCACCGCTTGAAAAGACCATTTACAAAGTGGATTTCTCCGATAAGGAATGTCTGAGTAAGATTGCTTCCCATGAAGTAAACTTCGCTCTCTATCATCAGATGGTCGGGCAGAACGACGAAGAACACTTCAGACAAATCCCCGCTGAATACTTTGACCTCATTATTGTGGATGAGTGTCATCGTGGAAGTGCCAAGGAAGATAGCAACTGGCGTAAAGTTTTGGAGTATTTTTCTTCTGCGACCCAGATCGGTATGACCGCAACACCCAAGGAGAGCGAGAAAGTATCGAACATAGACTACTTTGGAGATCCCGTTTACATTTACAGCTTGAAGCAAGGTATTGAAGACGGATTTTTGGCTCCCTTTAAGGTTATCAATATCACGACCAATATCGGTGACGGATGGAGACCGTACAAAGGTCAAACCGACATCTATGGCAACGAGATTGAAGACCGCATCTACAACAACAGGGACTATGACTACAGCATCATTCTCCAAGACCGTATTGACGAGGTTGCAAAGGAGATCACCGAGTATCTGAAAAGCACCGACAGGATGCAGAAAACCATCGTGTTCTGCGCTTCCGAAGATCATGCCGAACGCATGAGAATTGCCCTCATCAACCACAACGCTGACATGGTCAAGGAGAATCCGGACTATTGTGTAAGAATCACTGGCTCTGATGTTTATGGAAAATCCAAACTTGACTATTTCATCTCCGTGTCCAGCCCTTATCCGGTTATCGCCACAACATCCGAGTTGCTTTCCACCGGAGCCGACTGCAAAATGACAAAGCTGATTGTCTTGGATAAGACGGTCGAGAGCATGACCACCTTTAAGCAGATCATCGGTCGTGGAACCCGTATCAGAGAAAAGGACGGCAAGACACATTTTGTCGTTATGGACTTCAGAAATGTGACGAGACTCTTTACAGACCCCGATTGGGATGGACCTATTGAACAGAACGAGGGTTTCCAACATGGCGGTGGAGGCAACAAGCCGAAAGGCGGCGGTCATGGTGGCGGTGGGAAAGAACCTCCCGTTGACCCTGTTGAAACTCCTATCGTCGATAAAGACGGATGCAGAGTGAAAATTATCAACAAGACCGTTTCTGTCTACGACGCCAACGGCAAACTGCTCCGACAGGAAGATATTATTGATTATACAAGAACCAACATCAAGGGCGAGTATGCTTCTCTGTCTGACTTCATCCACAAGTGGAAAGCGTCGGATAAGAAGAAAAC
>JAFWXL010000013.1 GCA_017545905.1 Clostridia bacterium
ATCGACGATCATCATGCACTGACCATCGGCAACGGCAACCACGGAGCCCTGAGAAATCACGTTTTCATCCTCGACCTTGAAGCCAAAGGCGCTCTTCTTTTTCTTCATCGCCTTGGTCGCCAGCACGCTCTCCGGCATCGCGTCGCAGTAGAAATACTCTTTCCACTGGCTTTCAAGCGTTCCGGTTACAGCATTGATCGCAGCAGTAATCAGTCCCATCTTTGTGTCCTCCTGTGTTGTTTATCAATAATTCGTAAAGTCGATCACGCAGCCGCCCTGCGCATCCGTGTTCACTTCGCCTCTATTGAAATGGACATACGGATTCCAGATCAGCACATTATCCATGCTGTCCACAATGAAGACACGGCAATCGAAAGGCTCGCTGACCTCCTCAAAGTCGGAAAGATACGGATCCTCTTCCCACGGCGATGGAGCTGCGTTGCAGCGCAGCAGGAACGGCTCGCCCGTTTCGCTGTGATAGATCAGGTTTTCTTCGTCATCGGACAGATGCACAACAGAAACCGTCGCATCTGCGTCCATGGGGAGGATCAGATACAGTTCCTGTCCGCCGCGGATATCCACCACCCGCTCGTCCGGCAAGTCCATGGCGATATCGCGCCACTCATCTTCCAGAGGGTAAAGCACGGCGTCCAGATGCCTGCGCTCTTCAAGGATCGACCAGTCGCCGCCCATGCTGTCCGACACCAGCACAACACCGCAGAGCGGGGGCACTTCCTCCTCCGCAGCTGCGCAGCCCAGGACAAGCAAGATACATGCAAGCAGCAGAACCAGATATCTTTTCATCAAGTCCCCTCCGATCACGCCTTGTTTTCCTGCTTCTGCTCAATCTTTCTGCGCGTCTGGGTGGTATGGAGATAGTGATCGCGGCGGGTAAAGAGCTGGAAGGAATCCTTCACTGCATAGTTGCCTGCGCCAAGCACGCTTGCAGCCTGCTTGAGCTGGCCGACCAGACCGCCATAGACCAGCACCGCCGCAAACAGCGCGACAACCGCCGCGCCCACAAGCGTGCCTGTTTCAAAGCTGCCCATGAAATAGAACGCTGCGCAGACCAGCGCAAACACCAGCGCGAACACGCCGCCGCCATACAGCCAGCTCTTCTTCGTATCCGCCGGGACGTCGCAGGTAAGCTTGCCAGTCTGGCCGTTGATGGCGAAGGTATAGGTCGTGCCGTCCTTCTCGGTGGTAATGAGCCAGACAGGCATGAGCACCGGCGTGACCTTGCCTTCCTCGGTGTGGAAGCTCCTGTTGCGCGGGACGACGGAGGTATAGCCGGAGACGGTACTTCGCAGCGCCTGCTCCATGCTGTTTTCCACGCGCTGACGGGCGCGCTCCTCACAGTCGGTGCTGTCCACATCCGCATGATCCGCCATCGCGCCGGCGAGCACAGCAGGCACAAACGGCACCGCAGCGCTCAGATCATAGGGCTCCAGGGATTCGGTGATCTTGTTATCCAGCTTCACGCTGCCGTCCACCGGGATGGCCTCAAAGTCCATCATGCCCGCGCGGGCAACGAAGTAATGCTCGGTATAGGTCACTTCCCACTCGCCCTCACGGCGGGTATACTTCTTCTCCGCGTTATACACAATACTGCCGCCCGCACGGCAGTCAAACAGCCAATACGGCACATAGAGCTTGCGCATCTCGGCAATGCGGTTGCGGGTGTTCAGGAAGACATTGGGCAGCAGCTTCTTGCCCTTGAAATAGTTTTCAAACTGCGCCTGCGCCTGTTCCTTGGTGACGGTAAAGGGAATCACCAGTTCCGGTTTCACCGCATCGTCAATGCGCTCGGGCAGGACGGCCGGGCTGCCGCAATAGGGGCACTCCGTGGCGGTGGTGGTCTCCTCGGTCATCAGCTCCGCGCCGCATCCCTGACAGATATAGGCGCGCATCTGCGCCGCTTCGCTTTCGTCGAAGGTCTCGGTGGGCATGTCGAACTGAATGCTGCCCGTCTCCTGCGACTCGTTCATCGCCTCCAGCGCGTCAAGCTCATAGCTGTTGCCGCAGGCCGCGCATTCCAGCTTGCCGCTTCCTGCGCCATACGCCAGCGGCGCGCCGCAGCAGGGACACTGATACGCAATCGTACTCATACTCAGCCCTTCTTTCGTTTCTGATTTTCTTTTTGCGGAATTACATTTTTAATAGCGGGCAGCATCAGCAATACGCCAAAGAGCATACCCATGCCCGATCCCAGCGTCAGGTAGAACTGGTTGGTATCCGCCAGCTTATCCAGCGTCATCACGCCCGCATGCACGCTCATCAGGCCGCCCACGCCGCTCTCCGTGAGGGTGCTGCCCGTCTGCCTGCCAACAATGGTCAGCGCGTCGTATCGCTCCGCATTGAAATGGCGATAATGATAGGCAACTGTTCCTTCCCTGTCCGCCGTGACAGCATACGAGCTGGCGCCGATCATGCCGTTATCGCTTCTGCTCAGGGTTTCTTCGTCGTAGTAATAGTCACCCTTTTTCAGCACATAGATGGTCGGCTGGCTGAGCGTCGGGCGGTCAAGGTTATACATCTGCGCTTCCTGCTGATCAAACTGCGTGTAATCGCTCTCCGTGGGCAAGCCCTTGAGCACCGTCTCATCCAGTGAGAATTCGCCCAGCTTCGCCTCGCCAAAGAGGGTTTCCATGCCCTTGGACGTCCATTCCCATGTGGTCTTTCCCTCCTCGGTGCCAGTGCGTTCATAGCTTTCCTTGCAGCGCAGGGCCTTGATGGTATCAAGCGTAAGCCCCAGTTCTTCATCATAGGCGGGTGCGGTCATCTCCGGCATGCCATAGAGGACGACCAGCTTCCCCTCATTTTCCTCAAGAACAACCGGAGATTCCAGAACAACCGCCTCTTCAAGCGCCGTCCCGATGTCGTCCACGCCCATAAGCGCCTTGCCGGCCAGCATGCAGCTTCCCAAGCCGAGCAGGAGTAATACTATTCTTACGATTTTCATGCTTATCATCTTAGTATACACCCATATGCGTCTGGCGCATGACCAACGCCATGCGCCAGCGCATCAATTCAATTACTCGGTATAAGCCGTCCAGCTGATGGACTCGACGCACTTATTGTCATCGAGCGAAACTTCGATATAGGAATCAAAGCCCTCGTCGCACACGCACATGGAGTACGGCTGGATCGGACGGCGATACACATACACGCTGCCGCCCTTGGAAGAACAATACAGGCCGTTTTTCTTCATGGCGTTTTCCACGGTCTTGAGCTTATCGCCCACCTCGATGCCATACAGCGCATAACCCTTGCCGAAGATTTCAATACTCTCGACAAAATCGCCTCTGCCGCTCAGGCTGAGCTCATTGTTAGAAGCCTCGCCACCCATATCCAGATCCAGGCCATAGTGATCCGCCGCCTCGGAGATATAGGAGAAGCAGATATCGGACAGATCCACACTATCCACGCCGACATGGCGGTCATCCGAGTTGGTCACATCCCCGATCACGGCACGGGCATAGTCCGAAGTGATCCAGACGTTCCTATTCTTATAATGCACCTTGAACCAGACGGTTCCGGTGCTATCCACCTGCGCCTCGATCATCGCGCCGAGGTTCGTGTTCTTCTTAGCAACCTGAGCGGCGGTGCCGTTCTTCCTGCCGGGGCCGGTACGCAGGTTGACCTTGCCGGCAGTCGTATAGACTTCAATCATGCCATCCTGCGCGGTATAATCATAGCTCTCGTAGCTGGTTGTCTTCTTGCTGGAAGAAGACGTCTTTTCCTTGGGCGTAGCAGTCGCCTTGATTTCCGTCTTGTCTGCAGGCTTCGGCGTTGCAGTCACCTTGCCCACAATTTGAGGCTTCGGCGTAGGTGTTACTTTAGACTCCTCATGTCCCATATAAGGTCTGGGCGTAGGCGTCTGCTTTACAGCCACCGCACCAGACGGAAGACTGCCATTGGGATTCGCCTTGGTTTCCGTCTTGCCGCAGCGGGAGCACTTGCGCTCCAACTTCGACCGGGAAACTTCCTTCCACGCCGAAAAGCTGTGACCAGTGGCCGAAAGTTCCTCCGTTTTCAGCTTGCCGCAAACGCTGCATTTTTGCGTACGTTGACCTTTGTCCGTACAGGTGGGCGCAGTCACTGTATATGGCTTCCAGTCATGATTTCCGGTAGCTGAAAGTTCCTCCGTTTTCAGCTTGCCGCAAACGCTGCATTTTTGCGTACGTTGACCCTTTTTCGCACAGGTGGGCTCAGTCACTGAATATGGCTTCCAGTTATGGCCCATCGCCTTACAAATCGATGCAGGATCACGCGCAGGCGCAGGCGTCGGCGTGACCCTGATCAGATCAGCGCCAGACGGCAGTCTGAGCGTCACATCTCCCTTCTGAAGCGATCTTGCCGCAATGGCAGTTGTCGCCATCAGGCACGCCATAACCATTGCAAGCAGCACACATACTCTGAACTTCTTCATGTTCTTCTTCCCCCATTATTCCTTACCGCTTCCCTGCGATGATTGCTAAGAGGTTTACCTGCCGGAGCAATCCGGCAGGCATATTTATTTCTTACTCGGCGAGGACGAAATGCAGCGTCATCGTGCCGTAGTAGTCCATGTCAAAGCCGTTATCGGTGAGCGCAGCGTTGAACATGGTGCCGTAGTAATTGATGGAGAACGCATCCACCGTGGAAAGACCGACCGGAACCTTCTGCAGGCCCCACGGCAGGCTCTGAATCGTCGTACCGGCAAGGGTGAAGTCCGCAAGGCCGTTTTCATGGAAGACGACCGCGTACTCCGCGCCGAGCATAGAAGCGTCCATCGTCTGGCCGAAGGACGTGTAGGACTTGGCGACAAACTTCTTTTCCAGCCTGTCCTCCATCTTCGCAAAGCCGGCGCTCTGCGCGCCTGCAGTCGCGCCCGGGATATTGGAGACGCCCGGCGCAAGGGTCATCGCCTGACCGGCGGTCGGCTCCCACGTCGCGTTTGCATCCTTGCTGAAGACGAAGTAACCGCCCAGCTGGCTGCCGTACTGCAGGCAGCCGTCGGAGAGCAGCGTCAGCGGCATGCCCTCTTCGCCGAAGTAGACGTTGCCGTCCTCCTCGTACCACTCGCCGCTCTTGTCGATCGGGAAACCGACAGAGGCCGTGCCGTCTTCGTTTACCGTGAACTTGGAATCAAGACCGAGCACCTGCTTGGGATGGCCGCTCATGCCGCCGAAGTTCATGTAAACCATGTACCACTCGCCGACATAGCCCTGCAGATGCTCCGGCAAACCGGATTCTTCACCTTCCATCGCCGCAAGCGCAGCAAGGAGTGCCAGCAGCTGTTCATCTTCACTCATCTCTTCGCCGGCATCGCCGCCTTCGCTCCTGACGAAGACCATACCCTGGGATTCCAGGATCAGCCGGCCCTGCTCGTCAATATAGAGCTCGTCGCCCATGACATTTGCCTTGCCGTCAATCACAGACCAGACGCCCGGCTCAGCTTCGCCGAACATCTCCATCGCGCAGGTGCCGTCCTGATTCAGAATCAGGTTCATCGCCATACCGCCCATGTCCATCGTCCAGGTGCCGATGAACGGTGCGCCCGCCTCGCCAACCGGAACGGCCAGCGCAGCGATTTCCGCCGCATCGCCATCGTCGTCAGCCTCGTAAGCCTCTTCGCCCGCAGCTTCGGCACGCTCGTATTCCTGATACACGCCCGTGTCATTGCTGATGATCAGCAGACCGTTTTCGATGACGATCGGGCAATTCTCCCACAGGCCCTCGGTGATGGTGGGCTTTCCGTCAACAATGGCCCATTCCATCTTGCTCACATAGCCGTCGGACTTGTAGGTCAGCTCAATTCTGCCGTCCTCATACACGTCCAGCGTCTTGAAGCCGTCGTCCCAGTGACCCAGAATCGCAGACGTATCCACCGGTTCCGGCGTCGGCACCGGAGTGGGAACCGGAGTCGGCTCGACATAGGGCTTCATGAGGATGGACGCGCCATCCTGCTCCATGACGATGTTGCCGGCGCCGTCGAAGGAGATTTCGGCAGCCGTGTTCATCGTCTCGCCCACGTAAGCCGTGCCATAATCGGCAGCCCACTGCAGGGTGTAGGGATCCTCGCCCTCTTCGATAGACTGCGCGGTGCCGTCCTCGTTGAGCACAAGGATCATCGGACCGACCATCGCGGCGTCATAAGTTTCGCCGTCCATGGTATAGGAAACCGCTTCCCACTTGCCGATGAAATACTTCATGTTGTCGTAGTTCAGCTCCGGCCACGGCTTTTCCGGGATCGCCGGCGTGGTGTACGCCGTGCCTTCCTTTTCAAAGAGGACATACAGACCGCCGAAGTCGATGACCAGACGGCCATTTTCATCAAGCGTGTAGGTCGCCGCCTCTTCCAGCGCGGGCGCGCCGCCCTCCTCAAGGATCGGAGCAAAGATGGCCGCGCCATCCTGCACATACCAGCAGCCCTGCGTGCCGTCGCCATCCATGATCAGAGAACCAGTGCCGTCCGGATTGAGCACGGCATCCATGATCATGCCCAGCAGTTCAGCAGTGTAGTAATCCGTGCCGTCAAATACGGCGACGGAATGCCAGGTGCCGAAGAACGGCATACCCGCCATCACGTCAAGCGCCGGGAAGCCCATTTCCATGTTCTCCGGCTCAATGACCGTACAGGTCGGATAGATAATCGCCATCAGATCCACATAGGACTGATAAACGTCCTTGCTGATGCCTTCCGGGAGGGTAAGGGTCGCTTCCGTATCCGTCTTGGAGAAAGCGTCGCCCGCAATTTCGACCTTGTTCTTATTCAGAATGACGATTTCCGTCATGTTGTTGGAGAAGGAAAACGCCTCGCTGCCGATGGTCTGCACATTCTCGCCGATGACCACGCGCTCAGCCTTGTGGGAGCTGAACGCCCTCGCACCGATCTCCGTCACCGTGCTGGGAATCACGATCTCGCCGGGCTTATTGAGGCCAAAGGCCGTATGGAAGGCGCTCTCGCCAATGATTTCAAGGCCTTCCGGAAGCACCAGACGATCCAGCTTCGCTCCATTGAAAGCGCCCTTGCCGATGGTCTTGAGCGTGGACGGGAAGTTCACGCGGGACAGCATCGGCGGCGCAGCAAAGGCGGACTGCTCAATGCTCTCAACGCCTTCCGGAATGGTGACCACTGTGATAAAGGGGTTCTTAAAGAACGCACTCTTACCGATGGCCTTGACTGGCGTGCCGCCAATCTTCGCCGGGATCGTGAAGCAGCCGACCTTGCCGGTATAGCCGGTGATCGTGCCAGTCTCCTTATCAAAGGCAAAATCCTTCTCGGTCACCTTGCGGGTGGAGGCGACCACCTTCTTACCGGAGGACTTAATGCTTATACCCTCAGGGAGCGCCGCCGTGTAAGCGTCAATCTGGCTGGACGGGACATAAACAACCAGATCCGCAGACGCATTCTTGAACACGTTGTTGCCGAACACCGGACAGACACCCTTGAAGGTGACCTTCGTCAGCGCCTTGCAGGAGCTGAAGCAATCCGAACCGACATACGCCACGTTCCCCGGAACGGTGACTTCCGTCAGCACGTCCATCTGATAGAAGTTGCGGCGGCCGATCACTTCCAGCGTATCCGGCAGGCTGACCTTCGTGAGATCCTTGCCGCTCATCACGTTCTGGTCGCCGATATGCGTGACGCCCTTGCTGATGGTCAGCGTCGTCACGCCCTTCAGGCCGTTCATGCCCAGCGAATCCGCATACAGAACCGGCGTGCCTTCGCCGTTCAGCTTCTCAGGAATCACGACTTCCGCCGCGCCGCTGTTTGTATACTTGCCCACGGCAAAGTAATCCGGCATGTGCTTAAAATCGCTGTCCGCCGCCATCGCGCCTACACTCAGCACAAGCACAAGCAGCATGCTCAGGATAATCGTCAACGTTTTTTTCATGTTTCTTTCCCCCGTTCCTTATTGTTCAGGCTCCCGAAGGAACCGATCAAGCAAGCCCTGGATTTCCCGCACGGCGGCAGACAGCCCTTCGGGATAGCTGTTTGTTCCCCGCGCGGAAAGGGTTGTTTCATCGTCAAAGGCGATGAAAAGGGTAAACGATGTGCCATCCAGCATATGAGGATCGGATTGGGCGAATCCGTCCCACGAAAGCGCGCGATGCGTGCGCAGAATATCGGTCACCTGCCCGCCGACCGCTTGTTCAACATACGCGCTGCGGACGGTTCGCCCGCCGCCGGAGCTTTGTGTAACGGTGAAGCCGTCACCCTCCCGGACAATGGAAAGCTTCGTTTCGCTGCCCATCGCCGTACCAATGGTTTCATAGGAAAAGGATTCAACCAGAACGTCTTCCTTTAGTCGCTTCCTCTGGCAGCCGCCGAGCAGTGCGGCAGCCAGAAAAAGCAGAAAGCAGAGCAGTATCTGTTTGCGCATCATCCTTCCCCCTTTCGAAAAGCACACAGGGCGGCGGCGGTAGTTTTGTCGCCGCCCTGTGCATGACGCCTGATCTTTATTTATGCTTCATTCGCCTTTTTGCGAAAAAGCAGCGCGCCGACAGCACCGCTGATGAGCAGCAAAGCTGTCCACAGCAGAATGCTGCTGTGATCGCCGGTTTGCGGCAGGTTCGGCTTCACATTCTCACCCCAGGACAGTTCGAACGGGCTGAGCGAATTCACAACGATCACCAGACCGCAATCCTCACGCTTGATGCTGCCATCGGCAGTGGAGAAATGCTCCTCGTTTGCCGTGCCCTTATTGTGGATGATGGTATAGTTGATGTGCGTATCCGCCTTGGTATAGCCTGCCGGATACGGGAAGATCATCTTGGACGGTTCCTTGAGGCCGATCTTCTCACCGTCGAAGGTGTAGAGTCCGGCCTCGTAGGTGATGAAGCATTCCGTGCCGCTGACGTTCTCGCCGATCTTCTCCACATGCAGCTCGACGCCCTCTTCACCATACGATTCCACATTCAGCATGACCGCAGGCATATCGACCGGGACAGACGGCAGGCCGTCTTCCTCGTAAATAACCTCAGCTACCGGCACCATGCTCACACACTGTTTGGAGGTGCTGTTTTCCGTAAATTCCACCCATGCATCTTCCGCGTAATTCTTGTGATAGGTCTTCACGCCGGAACCGCGCTTGACGGTGCCAACGATGGCACACTCCTGTCCTTCGACGATGAAGCCTGTGCTGGTCGCGATCTCGACGGTGCCGGCCGTATCGATACCAATCTTGCCCCCTTCAATTCCTACAGCCGAAGTATCTGCAACCTTTACGGCAGTGCCGGTCACATCATCATCAACAGCGACACAGCAAACCTCGACACCAGAGGCATACACCAGGCTGTTGCCATTGAGCTCAACGGCGCCGCCGGTGAGAATCGCATACATCTGTTCGCCCTGCATAATGAGCTCGCTGTCATCCAGCGTGACGCCCTCGCCGGCATACACGCCGCGTCCCAGCTTTCCATTCGCAGCCGCCGGCCTTGTGCCAATCACAATGCGCGAATCCTCAGCGGTGATCTTGCCGGACACGCCCAAGCCGCCCTGCTCGCTGGCATTGGTATGCACCTCCATGTTCAGCTCGCTGTCGACGATTTCCACATTCTTACACTGGATCGCCTGCATCGGCCTGACACGCTGCTCACCCGTGATATTCAGCAAGATATTGCTGATCTTCAGGTCAGCCGCGCGAATGCCCATCTGCCCGCTGGTCACTTTCAATCCTGTGCTGTTTTTGCCATCACCGGCAATTTCCAGCTTGCATCCCGCACCGTTCACCCCGGTCTGCGGCGGATCCGGGTAACCAATGGAGAGCACCTCATTCTTGGAACCGGTGAATACCAGCTTGAGAGAATCCGCATTTTCGTTATCCCCAACGAAGCTGAGCGCGGACATCTGTGTGTTTTCCTTCAAGTACAGCGTGGCAGCGCCGTCCACCACGAGGGAAAGCACCCGATCCGCCTCGTTGGAATCCACCAGTTCCGCCTCATACTCACCGTTGCCAAGCCTATATGTTCCGTTTGCGTCGTCATAGGAATACGGATCGCCGCTGATGTTCTTAACCGTTGCCGCGAGCGCACCCGCCGGCAGCAGCAGCGCCAACACAAGAAGCATGGCAAAGAGTTTGTTCAGTCGCATGGTTATTCTTCCTTCCTTTGTTTGAAATCAGATTTTTCTGTTCCACACATATCCCCTAATGTCAACAGAGCCATCCTTTTCAAAGGTACGCGTTTGGATCAATCGAGCTTCTGGACCTTCTCCATATAGAAGGTCGCCGGCTCGGAGAACAGATCCATGGTGACGGCGATGCTGCCATCCTCAAGAGCGTTGGCAGTGAAAACCTGCTCCTCGCTATACTCATCCTTCGCCGGGACAGTCAGAGTCAGCACGCCATTTTCCAGCACAGCCTCACCCTCGAAGGTTTCCGTATCGATAAAGGTAACCGTCAGAGAGACATTCGCGCCCGCGATGCCCGCGTCCATAAACACACCCGCATCATCGACCGGCAGCACCGCGCCGAAAGCATCCACGCGCTGCGCAGTCCAGACGCCCTCAAAATCCGCAAGCGCAGCCTCGGCACGCACAGCGGCCGGAGCCCACGCTTCAATCGCCGTACGGGTGAAGAGCATTTCGCCCGCCATATCCAGCGTCTGCGCAGCAGCATCGTAGGCAAACACACCCTCGGCTTCGGTGCCCTTGTCCACGATCAGGTTCGTGCCGTCCAGCTCCCAGGTGCCCGGAGCCACATCGCCCGCAGCTTCCAGCACATAGGTGTTGTCCGCGTTCACAGTCATCTTCATCGCCATACCGTAAACCTCGGCATACCACTCGCCGGTCACATCCTCGGCAGCAGCGCCGCAGGCAAGCACAGCAAGCATCATCAGGGCTATGATTGCAGTCAGGATCTTTTTCATGTTTTCTTCCTCCATATTTCTATTTATTGGTTACAAAATCTATCTGTTCGGCTCCGCGCCGTACAAATCAAAACACAGATCAACGCCGATGCTTTCCAGCCACTTCATGCGACTCAGCACCGCCTCATTGCTCCCCGGCTCAGCCGCTTGATTCCACTTCGCCGTGTTCTCCTCCAGCGCTTCGCGGAAGATTTCGTACTGCTCAGAAGCAACGCTCACATTCGCTCCGCCGGGTCTGTCTGCCCAGTCCGCATACATGGTGCGGATGGAATCCAGCCAGAACTGGCATCTGTTCTCCGCCAACAGATACATCAGCTTCTCAGGCGGGTTTTCATAAGAAAGCTGAATAGCCAGGGGATATTGCTCGATATGCCGATAACAATACTCCACGGGCCAGTAGTCATCCGGCGTCCAGCTGCAGGAGCGCGGATAGCCTTCGTCGTCCACCGGTGCGCCCGCTTCCCTCTCCAGCCCCATGGAAAGCGCCCACAGGATTTCCAGATCGTTGATGACACCTTCATCCGCAATGCCCGTCTCCTCGACACCCCAGTAGCGCTGAATGGATTGGACCGCAGCCTGCGTCTTCTTGCCGAAAATGCCGTCCGCCTTATCGTCAAGGAAACCAAGGTCAATGAGCATGCTCTGAAGCTTTTGCACGTCCTCGCCCTTGCTGCCGCGCGAAAGATCCGCCAGCGCACAGGGCGCGGCAAACAGCAGCAAAAGCAGGCAGACAATCATCCGGACAAAAAAGCCTTTCCTATTCACAGAAGCACCGCCCTCGCTTTCCAAAAGGGTACAACATCCCAGATATAATTTTAACAGTTTATTCCATCGGCGAACACTACACGAAAGTACCGTTTTTTGGGGGCAACGCAAAAGAGAAAACGCCTTCCTAAGAATTCAGGAAGGCGTGATCTGTTCACATACTTGTATCTGTATTATACTTCTTGCGGGCTATCAGCACAAGCGCCGCCATGCTGGTCATTGCAAGGCTGAGCCAAAGCATGATGTCACTCTCATCGCCGGTCTTGGGAAGTTCATGAATACCATTAGGTACTCGCACGATCTTGATATAATCGTATTTTTCCAAATCTGCGCTATCAAACGTTTCCAGCGGCGATCCGCTGCTGCTCTCAGATGCAACGATGATCCACTCATCGGGCGTTCCAGCCTTCATCACACCCTTGGCAGCGTGAAGCGCATAACAAGATCTATCCGTTCTCTGATTCGTGCTGCGCAGTATAATCGTACCCAGCTTATCAGACTGTTCTATTCTGAGATCTCCCTTTGTAACCTCCGCAGCAATATGTCTGGCAGTAATTTCGACATTACCACCGCTGATTCGCAGTTGTCTCTTCGCCGAAATGCCGCCTTCACTTGATTCAATGGTAAGCGAATCATTTACCGAACCATCGATGAAGTCCAGATCGCCGAGAATCGCCAGATGATATTCATCAGGATTGCCCTCGGCGCAGATATAGTTATCACCTTCAAGATGAATAGTAAACTCGCTATCAAATTCAGGGCAGTTGATAACAGCCCTAGAATCAGTATCATAATACCGACCGTTGCCTGTATAAGAAAAGTTATGAAGCGTCAGGTGAAGATCCCATCCATCCGCCTCAAGATACGCATAACCGCCGCTCGTCGGCTTAGTCTTCGTCGTAGCAGATGCACCATTGGCAAGATAGTCGCCATCGCGCATTATAATGTCGCCAATGTACAAATATACATCAGCAGCAAGCGCAACCGTCGGAAGCAGCAATGCCACCAGCAAACCATTTTCTCATGTCCATCGTCCTTCTTTCACTTTTGTTTTGAATCCCATCTGAAACGGCCCCCAATCCCTCTTGGCTCGCCAGATCCCTTCGACAACAAAAGCTTTTCAGTTTCCGATCCGGCTCATAGAACCATCTATCGTAATCGGTACAACGCCCGTAGTTTCCGCAGGAAATACCCGTAACATTTCCCCAGCGCTTTAGCAGCGGTATCCTACACAAGTAAGCTCTTTGGAGCAACGTACTTTCGTGTAAGTTTTGGCGATTCAAGCCAAATGTCATGAAATGTTGAGAAAGTCGTATAATTCCGTCTCAATTTATGAACAGCTGCGTCACAAAGCCTCTCACTTTCTTTTTTGGGACGCGGAGATAATTCGCACCAATTGTAAAATCCCTTTCATTTGTCGTTACATATTCCTCCCACCAAAAAGAAACTGCGCGCCAACCGGTTCTTCCCAGCCGACGCGCTCCATATATCGTGTTAACTCATTTCACAACCCGATTTCCCGGGAACACGCCCAACGGGAGATCCAGCAGCAGCCATCCGGTCTGATCCTCCGACAGCCTCTGCTTACCCATATGGGCACGGACATGCGTTTCAAATGTGTTTTCGCCGTCATCCTCGTAGGCCTCCAGCACATGAGCATCAAGCAGCTTGCCCTCGTTATCGATACGCACAGCGTCGCCCTTTGCAAACATGCCCTGCTCCACTCTGCCATAAACAACCATCGTCTTATTGAGCTGCTTAGCCCGAACGACGCCCACCTGAATGGCAGTAGGCTCAATTTGGAAGGCTTCCTGCACAATCAGATATGCAGAGGCACTTTCACCATACTGCTCCAGCTCGCCGCGATCCACCTGCTCCTTCAGCGCAAGCAGCTGCTTCGCCTGCTGAAGGGTCATTGTGCGCCAATTACCCAGCGTATAGCCAGCCAGCGGAGAATTCTCCTGCATGCGCTTGCTCATCCAGCGCTTCTTGTCACGAATCAGCGTCTGAATCCTTTCATCGCACGCCTTGCAGAGATTGCCGCCCTCTACGTGCTTCGTATTTGTGCTCCAGAAGCCCGTTGCAAAGAAGCCCAGCTTTTTGCCGCAGATATCGCATTTCGCGCCCACGGGAACATAAATGCAGTCCGTTCCCCATTCCACAAAACGCTTGAACTTATCGCCCATCGCTTTCTCCTCGCTTTCTGACAAAAACGCCGCCCGGTTCTTCGGACGGCGCAAATATGCATTACTGAACGATCAGCCCGCTTGACCGCGCATGCACAGCCAATTCTGTGCGATTCCTGTAACCGCTCTTTTCTCGCAGATTCTGGATATGTCCCTTCACCGTGCGCAGCGAGATGCCGAGCTTATCTGCGATCTCCGCATCCGTACTGCCGGAAACCACCTCGCGCAGCACCTGAAGCTCACGGTCGGTGAAGTCCGTGCTGAGCGCCTGACCAAGACGCACGACCATCTGCTGCGGATAGACAGATTCTCCTGCCATGGTTCTGTCCATGAGACTATTCAGCGCCTTTGCATCCGGCTGCTGATACCAGAAGCTGTCTGCGCCGCTTTCCCTTGCGCCGGTCATGCAGCTGTGATCCGGCATGCCGGTCATGGCGATGAGCTTCACATTCGGGTATTCCCGCTTAAGCCATGCTATGGTTTCCAGCCCGTCGGTGTTGATCAGCGCAAGCTGCGCCGGATGCTCCTTAAGCAGTTCCGGCGTAAGATGGTGACAGCAGACAGACGCGGCAACCTGATAGCTTCCGCTTTCGCTGACAAAAAGCTCAATCAGCGCTCTTGCCATCGGGTCGTTTTCTGCAATCAGCACAGCGATCATCTGCCATCCTCCTTCCGCTTTGTCTTCCGTAAAAGTGTCCTATGCTATTTTAGCAACTTAAGGAAGTTTGCGGTACTACACGAAAGTACCGTTTTTTCTGTTTCAAGCGCGCACGTACCGTACTTTAGTACGGTGTTAGACAGCCATATAGCTGGTAAAATACCATACAGAACCGGTTGCCGGGACGGATAAAGTACGCTATGATGGAAGTATCCAGAACCACATGAGAGGAAAACCCCTATGGCCATTTCAAGAAAACGTTCTATTCTGTATTTATCAGTGATCGGCGTGCTGCTGCTGATTGCCTACAGCATGCGACACATCTTTCATCATATGACGGATAACGCACTGCTGGGCATCTCCATGATGACGCTGCGCTGGGTGATTCACATCACGCTGACGGTCTTCTGGTGCCTGTCGCTGCGCAGGCGGATTCTGAGCCGGTCTATACGAAGGCTCTTGCTGAGCGTGGGCGGCCTACTTCTCTTCTGGCAGATCGTGCGCATCATCAAGTATGATTATGTCATCGTAACCGAGGCGATCGGCCGCTATTGCTGGTACAGCTACTATATCCCGATGACGCTGGTTCCGCTGCTGGGTGTGTTCATCATCGCGCACATCGGCAAGCCGGAAGGATATCACGCTCCTTCCTGGATGAAGCTCCTGTTCATCCCGGCATCTGCGCTGATTGCCGTCGTCATGACCAACGATTTTCATCAGCTCGTCTTTACCTTTCACAACGGCTTTGAACGCTACAATTCTGATTACGGCTACGGCTTCATGTACATCATCGTCATGGGCTGGTTTGTCGTGACGGGGCTGTATTTCGTCATCATGCTTCTGGTTAAGAGCCGCGTACCGGGCAGCAAGAGCTTTCAGAAACTGCCACTGATGATCATGCTCGGCGCCATCGTATTCTGGGCTGGCTACAGCATGAAGCTCTACACCGGCGACCTGACCGCGATGGACTGCGTCATCATCATCCTGCTGCTGGAAAGCGCCATTCAGAGCGGACTGATCCCCTCCAACATGCACTACAGCGAGCTGTTTAACCAGTCCACCATCGCCGCGCAGATCATCGATCACCATCATACCGTGCACTATAGTTCTTCGGCCGCTAAGCCGCTGGACGAAACAACCATCAAAAAAGCGCTCACGCAAACCGTAGCGCTTGGAGATACACTTCTGCACAGCCAGCCCATCGCCGGCGGCCATATTCTCTGGCAGGACGACGTGAAGGAAATCAACAACCTGACGACGCACCTGCGCGAGGCCAACGAGCTTCTCTACGAGCAGGTTGATCTGATGAAAGCCGAAGTCGAGCTGCGTGAGCGCAGCCTGCAGGCCGAGGAAAAGAGCCGCCTGTATGACCGAATCGCCACAGAGATTGCGCCGCGTCTTCACAAGGTTGATGAACTGCTGCTTAAGAGCCGCGAGAATCCCGGTCAGGCCGATGTGCTGATCGCACAGATCTGCGTCATCAGCGCCTACATCAAGCGCCGCGCCAATCTTATTCTGCTGGGCGAAGAGAATCCAAACGCCTCTTCCCGGGAGCTGGAATCCTGCCTGCGCGAATCGCTGGATAACCTGAAGCTCTGCGGCGTGATGACCTATCTTGAAAGCCACTGTGAAGGATCCGCTTCTCTTTCGGATATCGTTGCCGTCTATGATCTGTTTGAGGACGTCGCGGAAGCGCTGCTGCTCAATCTGAGCGCCATGGTGGTCACCGTATCCTGCAAAAGCGATGCGATTCATCTGCGCATTCAGGCGGGATGCAAGGAAATCATTGAGGCTCTCCCGGCATTCACGCTCTCAGGCGATGCTGTCCGCTGCGTGATTCAGGATGAAGACGTCATCATCGACGCAACGCTTGCGCGGGGAGGTGCACAGTGATGCTGAATTATGCAAGTCTGTCCATGCCCTTCAAAACGCTGCTGGTCACCGCGCTGTTTCTCTCGCTCTGCACGGGCGTATGCACAAGCATCCTCGTCGGCAGAAAGCAGGGAAAGCTGTGTCAGCTGCTTCTGATCCTGAGCACAGCGGCGCTCGCCGCCATGATGCTGCTTTATACCTCCATCATCCCTGCCGAACGGGCAAAGCCAAATATTCCTTCCATTGCAATTGGGTTTGCTGAGCTTCCCATTTTGATTTCCGTTCTTCTGTGGCTGCTCATCTTGCTCTACCTCGTTCACGTGATTGCGGCGGAGATCAAGCGCCGCTCCACGGCCATCACGCTTTCCTCGATCAAAGAAAGCCTTGATCACCTTCAAACCGGCCTGTGCTTCTCTCTGCCAAACGGTCTGATTCTTTTGAGCAATCATCGCATGAACGAACTGAGCCACCAGCTCTTTGGCCAGCCGCTTCAGAATGCGAATCTGTTCTGGAAAGCGCTTCAAAGCGGCGAAACCGCCAGCGGCGTTTCCCGTCTCTCCGCCGGCGATCATCCGGAATTCTCTCTGGCAGACGACTCCATCTGGACGTTCAAGTTTGAAAAACTGGACAGCGTCATCCAGATCACAGCTGCACAAACCACCAGGCAGCATCAGCTGCTCAGTGAGCTTCAGGTTCGTAATCGTGAGCTTGAAGCCATGAGCGAGCGTATCCGAAGCTACGGCGAAAAGGTTGACGAATACATCACCGCGCGTGAACGGCTCGATACCCGTGTCAATCTGCATGGTTTTCTTGGACAATCCCTGCTGATGACCCGCCACTATCTGCAAAGCAAAACCGGAGACAGGCAGAGGATTCTGGACATCTGGCAGCACAACGTCGATATCCTGCGCCTTGAAGCCGAACCGCAGCAGGAAGCCGACTCCCTTGCAAGCCTTAAAAGCGCCGCACAGGCAATCGGCATGCAGGTGCATGTTCATGGCAGCCTGCCTCCCAACCCCAGCCACAGAAGGCTCATCGCTTCTATCGGTGCTGAAGCGCTGACCAACGCCGTCCGCCACGCAGGGGCGACGCAGCTGTTTATCGACGCGCAGGAATCAGCAAATACCTATGTTGTCCGCTATACCAACGACGGCGTTCTTCCTGATCATGCGATCACCGAGGGCGGCGGCCTTGGCAGCGCCCGCAGAAAGATTGAAGCTTCCGGCGGCAACATGCAAATCGAAGCCTCGCCGCACTTTGCCCTGATACTCTCCTTTGATAAAGAGGTGATGTCTCATGTATAATGTACTGATCGTCGAAGATGATCCTATGGCCAGAAAGCTCATGGAGATTTTTGTCTGTTCCAGTGAAGGATATCAGCTGGTTCCATCTCTGGACAGCGCTGCCATGGCCGAGCTTTACTGCATGACCAATCCCGTGGATCTGATCCTGATGGACGTCTGCACGGCCATGGACGCCAACGGCCTCGAAGTTGCCGGGAAGCTCAAAAAGCGATTTCCGCATATCAGGATCATCATCATCACCAGTCAGCCGGAATACAGCTACATCGACCATGCGCGGCAGATCGGTGTAGAGAGCTTCTGGTACAAAGAGCCTGCCTCCGAGGCGCTGCTTGATGTAATGAACAGAACGATGGCCGGGGAATCCGTCTATCCGGATTCAGCGCCTGTTATTCGCCTTGGCGCTGCGCTGAGCAGCGATTTTACCGATCGTGAGCTGGAAGTCCTCCATGAGCTGGTGAGCGGCAAAACAGACGCTGCGATTGCTGAGACGCTGTACATGTCCGTCACACGCGTCAAGCAGCACATTTTGAAAATTCGTGAAAAGACACAGTTTTCCAACAGAACCGAGCTTGCTGTTCGTGCCAGAGAAAGCGGAATCGTGATTGGCGATCGGAAAGCTAATGATCATTCTATTCTCAAAACCATCGAGATCCTCAACTAGTATTGTGTTCAGGTGTTATGGGCAAGCAATGTACACCCACAGTACACATGCCCAGCTTGTTGAGGATCTCCCCCCCAATCCCCCAATGAACGCACGATTTCATCATGCAGCTGCGCGTTTTTCAAACGCTTCAATCCAAGATGTCGATCATCTTCCCTATTATTGTTTTACCAAGTTTTCTGTCTGACATTCAAATTACTGTCTAACAACCCGCATGTTGCCATTCGGAACAATACCAACCTTTTATTCCGAATAAAGCTGTGTATTGTTCGGAATAATGCATGGTATTATTCCGATCTATTGTTCCGAAAAGCCCTCTTTATTCCAGATTCTGCACATTTCGTTCCTTGTGCTTTTCAAAGCCCATGATCTTCTCCACATTCGCTTTCACCGTCAATAACTCCCTCATCTCATCCCGCGCTTTCCGGTATTCCGGGAGCGCCTTTTTCTTTTCTTCAAGCAGCTTTGCGTATTCATCCTGCAGCCTTTTGATCGTCGGCAGCTTCTTCAGCCCCAGCTCATCAAACGCTTTCTTCACAGCTTTGTGACGAAGGATGTCACTTTCATGCTCCGCGTAAAACTTTTTGGAATAGTCCGCCTTGCAATATGCCGCATACACATCCCGCGTCTTGATGTACGTCAGAATATGGCCACGAAGCGCCGACATCTCATCCATTCGCTCCTCAATCGTTCTGATTTGCTTTGCCAGTTCATGATATCTCTCGACAGCTTCATCTGACTTCTGTACAAGCGCATCCATCTCCATGAGCCCATGCTCCTGCAGATCGTTCATGCTCTGCGCCATCTGTTTGAGGTTGAACACCTTCGCCCAGCGCTCATACTGCCTCCTTTATCTGCCTGTACTTTTCTGCTTATCCGCCTCCTTATCAATCATTATATAATAAAACAGCTTCAGGAATCAGATCGAAACCAAAAAGCTGCTTTCATTGATCATTTTCTGTCTAGCCGATTTCAGGTATACTGCCTTTGCTACGCATACTTCTTCCTCTGCTCAATCACCCCGGCAAGCAGCGTAATCAGCATTTCGGCGCTTTGCTCATTTTCCAACACTGTCAGCTGCGGGTCGCCCTCCCGGATGCGCAGCGTCCTTCGGATTTCCTTGGGAATCACCACGCGCCCCAGCTCGTCGATCCTTCGCACAATACCCGTTGCTCGCACGAAAATGCTGCCTCCTTCATTGCTTTTCCGTTCCTTGCGCAGCCCCGGCCTCGTCTGCACGGCTCGGCTCTTTTCAGGCTTTCTCTGGAATCGGGTCCGGCGGCTCGCCGGTTTGCTAAGCGAGCTTAGTATGCAGCGCAGGCATTTGATTATGCACGGGCAGAATGTGGCAATGGATGGCATGGCAGCAAGCAAAAGCAGCGCCGCCGTCTGAGCAAAACCGGCGGCGCTGCGCTGTAATATGCCGTTAATCCCTGACCGCAGCCTCCAGCACCTCAAGCGTGCAGCTGCCGGCGTCCATGCGGCAGCGCGCGCCAAAGGGCAGCGTCAGCTTGGGCACACAGTGACCGCTCTGAAGGCCCATGAAGATCGGCTTTCCACTGGGCACAACCACGTCGCGGATGATCTCCTCAATCGTGAATGCATAATCCTTGAACTCGATTTCGCAGTGATTGAAATCGCCGAAGACCACGCCGGCGCAGTCGTCAAATTTTCCAGCAAGACGCAGCTGCGTAAGCATGCGGTCAATACAATAGGTATGCTCGTCAATCTCTTCAATGAAGAGGATGCGTCCTTTCGTATCCAGCTCATACGGCGTGCCCAGAGAACTGGTAATCAGCATCAGATTGCCGCCCACCAGCATGCCCTCGGCCTTGCCGGGCTGAATGCACTTGCGCGCGGGATAATCCGGATGATTCATCAGTTCGCCCGCAGGCGCAGCGCAGCCCGCCACTTTCATCAGCCATTCATAGGTAAACGGATGCATATCCTCCAGCCAGTCCGACATGGGCATGGGCCCCTGGAACGTACACAGGCCCGCCTTTTCCTGCATGGCGATATGCATGGCCGTGATATCGCTCAGGCCGATAAAAATCTTCGGATGCGCTGCGATCGCCTCGTAATCCAGCCGGTCCAGCATGCGCGTGGTACCATAGCCGCCGCGCAGGCACATGATCGCGTCCACTTCGTCATCCATGAACATGGCATTCACATCGCGCGCACGCAGTTCATCCGTGCCGGAGAGATAGCCGTATTTCTTGCCGCAGCTTTCGCCCAGCTTCACGCGGAAACCCGCGCGCTGTATGGTTTCCACCGCACGTTCAATCGCGCCCTCTGTGCGCACGGCGCCGGACGGCCCAATCAGGCCGATGGTGTCACCAATTTTCAGCTTTTTTCCGTAAAGCATAGTCAAACCTCTTTTCTATGCGCAGGGGAACGTTGGGGCTATCGCCCCAAACCCCATCCGGGGACATCGTCCCCAGACCCTTTCTTCGCTTCGCGCACTCTATCGATAGCCTAAATCACTCCATGATGGGAGTGCAGAGGGCCAATGGCCCTTTGCCCGCCGGAGGCCGTAACCCCCTGTTCCTCAGCCCTTGTCCAGCACAAGCGCAACGTGCATCAGCGCGCCGATGGCCATGCAGCGTTCATCAGGCGCAAAGTCCCTGCTGTGCAGCGGCGGCGCAGGCATCTTTTCCTTCGGCGAGCATCCGACATGGAAAAACGCGCCCGGCGCACAGTCGCTGAAAAAGGAGAAATCCTCGCCGCCCATGCTCGGTTCAGGCTTTTCCACGGCGTTCTCGCGGCCGAAAAGCCTGCCCGCCACGCGGCGGATGCGCATTGCTTCCTGATCGTTATTCACCAGCGCGGCATAGCCGGGAATGATGTTCACATCTGCCGTGCAGCCCATCGCCAGCGCCACGCCAGTGGTCACTTCCTCAATGCGGCGCTTCATCATCGTGCGGATCTCGCTGTTCGCCGTGCGCAGTGTGCCGCGGATGGACACGCTGTCGCAGATGATATTGGGCGCCGTGCCGCCGCTGATCTGGCCCAGACTGAGAACCGCGCTGGAAATCGGCGAAAGATTGCGCGATACCAGCGTCTGCAGCGTGGTAATCACCTGCGCCGCACAGACGATGGCGTCTGCGCTGCGCTCGGGATACGCGCCGTGGCCCGCACGGCCGTTGATCCTGATGCGCACGCTGTCGGTGGAGGCATTGAGCGTGCCTGCGCGCGTCTCAATCGTGCCCAGCGGCAGATTCGGCATCACATGCAGGCCGTATACGCGGTCCACATGCGGATTTTCCATCGCGCCGGCAGCCACCATCGGCTCCGCGCCGCCCTCGGTTTCCTCCGCCGGCTGGAAGAGCAGCTTCACCTTGCCCGGCAGCTGATCGCGGATGCTCATGAGCACCTTTGCCGCACCCAGCAGGATCGCCGCATGCATATCATGACCGCAGGCATACATCATGCCCGGATGCTCTGATCGGAATGCACAGCCCTCCGGCTCCTCGATAGGCAGCGCATCGATATCCGCACGCAGGCCGATTACGCCGCCCGGCAGAGTACCCTCAATCAGGGCGATCACCCACGTGCGCTCCGTCGTGTACGGAATGCCCAGCTCATCGAGCGTATCGCAGATCACCTTCTGCGTCTTGAATTCCGCAAAGCCCTTCTCGGGAATCCTGTGCAGCTGACGGCGCTTTGCAATCATCCAATCCGCCTGCGCCTCAACAAGCGCTTTCAATTCCCTGTCTTTCATTCTCAGTTCCTCCCAGTTTCGTCAAACCGCCGCAAAGCGCAGCAGGGAGCCTGAAGGACCAGTCCCTCAGATGGGGTTTGGGGCGATAGTCCCAATGTCCCCTCACTCCATCGCTTCCGTCACTTCGACGACCTCACCGTTTTCGATGTAAACTCTCGGCACGCGCTTTCCCGTACGCGCAAGGGACTCGTTTCTGTTGAGACTGCCCCATCCGGCATACTCGTCCACGCCGATGGAGCCGCCCAGCAGGATCACCTCGTCGCCCTCATTGGCGTCCGGGATGTCCGTCACGTCGACCATCATCTGATCCATACACACCAGACCGACCACCGGAGCGCGCCTGCCTCGGATCTCAACCTCGCCGCAGCTGTTCAGCCGCGGATAGCCGTCGATATAACCGCACGAAAGCGTCGCCACGATGCTGTCACGCGAAACGGGATGCGTCTCGTCATAGCCCAGACACTCGCCCGCCGCCACACGATGCAGCTGTGCGATACGCGCCTTGACCGTGATTGCCAGTCGGCTTTCCTCCGGATGCGCATAGCCGCGCGGATACACGCCATAGAGCCATGCGCCTGTGCGCACGGCGTCCATGTGATCCTGCGGATAGCGCACCATGCCGATGCTGTCCAGCGCATGCACCATCGCAGCGCAAATGCCGCGCGCCGCAAGCGCATCGCGCACGCCGGTAAGCCGGTCGATCTGCCGCCTGTCGCTTTCTTTGTCGCGCAGCGCCAGATGCGTGAACAATCCTTCCATGCTGATCACACCGCTTTCCTGCATGCGCGCGATCACGTCCGGCGCATTCTCCGGAAGCAGACCGATGCGGTTGAGTCCGGTTTCGATCTTCGCATGCACGCGGGCCTGCCTGCCGGCGGCCTGCGCCGCCTCCATGACGGTCTTTGCATATTGCTCAGAAAAGACCGTCAAAAGCATGTCCGCAGCAATTGCCTTTTCCAGCTGCGCCCGGCTGCACAGTCCCAGAATCAGCACCTCGCTTAGCGGCAGCACGCAGCGGATCTGCGCCGCCTCGTTATAGGAGGCCACAGCGAATATCCTCTGTCCCTCCTGCCACAGCTTTTGGGCGACCATCTTTGCACCCAGGCCGTAGGCGTCCGCCTTGAGCACGCAGATCAGCTGCGTATTCCCCGAAAGATGCGCAAGCGCATTGCGGTAGTTCGTCACCAGCCGTGTCAGGTCCACCTCAGCCCAGCAGCGGGAGACAGCTTCTTCACAGGAGATTTTCATTCTGATTTTCCCCTCCTCAGAAAACGATAAAGGGAGCTGCCGCTGTCTGATCGGCAGCTCCCCGACATTATGCCTTGAGCATTTCGCGATACTTTGCCAGTTCCTTCTCGTTGCCCCAGACCATGTGTCCTTTCTCGATCTCCACCCACTTGGGCTGATCGAAGGAATAATCATGCTGCGTCGGATCGTAAACCTCGAGCACCTTGTTCTTCTCCCTTGCCGGATCCGGAAGCGGAATGGCAGAGAGCAGCGCGCGGGTATACGGATGCAGCGGATGGGCAAAGAGCTTCTCTGTCTCAGCCAGCTCCACCAGCACGCCCTTGTGAATGACGGCGATGCGGTCGCAGATAAAGCGCATGACCGACAGGTCATGAGAGATGAACAGATAGGTCAGGCCGCGCTCCTTCTGCAGAACGGAAAGCAGATTGAGCACCTGCGCGCGGATGGATACATCCAGCGCGGAGATCGGCTCGTCCGCGATGATGAAATCCGGCTGCATGATCAGCGCGCGGGCCACGCCGATGCGCTGGCGCTGTCCGCCGGAAAACTCGTGCGGGAAGCGGCTGGCAAATTCCGGCAGCAGACCAACCTCGGAGAGCGCCTTCTCCACGCGGTCCCTGCGCACCTTTTCAGAGATCTTCTCGCCGTTGAGCAGGCCCTCGGAGACGATGTAGTCAACCTTGGCGCGCTCGTTGAGCGAGGCCATCGGATCCTGGAAGATCATCTGGATCTCGCGGGTCACCTTGCGGTCGAGCTCTCTGGAGATCTTGCCGTTGATCTTCTGGCCCTTGAAGATGACGTCGCCGGACGTCGTCGGATTGATGCGGATGATGGCGCGGCCGATGGTCGTCTTGCCCGAGCCGGACTCGCCGACCAGACCGAAGGTCTCGCCCTTGAAGATGTCAAAGCTCACGTTCTTGACAGCCTTGAACAGGTTCTTTCCCTTTCCAAAGCAGATGGACATATTCCTGACGGACAGGAGCACTTCTTTATTCTCAGGCATAGCCAGGAGCAATTCTTTATTCTCAGGCATAACCCTTCACTCCTTCCGTGGCAAGCTTGCGGACCGCCTCCGGCGGCTCGATCTTCGGCGCGCGCGGGTCGAGCAGCCATGTGCGCGCCTTGTGCGTCGGGCTGACCTCAAAATACGGCGGACGCTTGACGAAATCGATCTTGAGCGCCTGCGGATTGCGCGGGGCAAACGCATCGCCCTTCACCTCGTTAAAGAGGTTCGGCGGCGTGCCGTGGATGGAATAGAGTGGCTCGCCCTTTACGCCCAGCTGCGGCAGGGACGAGAGCAGCGCCCACGTGTACGGATGCCTGGAGTCGTAGAAGACCTCCTCGCACAGGCCGATCTCCACGATATCGCCGGCATACATGACCGCGATGCGGTCCGCCACATTGGCAACAACGCCCAGATCGTGCGTGATATAGATGGTGGTCAGGTTGTACTTCTGCTTGAGCTGGCGGATCAGGCTGAGAATCTGCGCCTGAATGGTCACGTCCAGTGCGGTTGTCGGCTCGTCGCAGATGAGAATCTGCGGACGGCAGGCCACAGCAATGGCAATGACCACGCGCTGGCGCATACCGCCTGAGAACTCGTGCGGATACTGCTTTGCGCGGCGCTCCGGCTCGGTGATGCCCACGTCTGTGAGCACGGAGAGCATTTCCTCGCGCGCCTCCTCGCCGTGCAGACCCTGATGGAGCTCAATCGCCTCCATGATCTGCGCGCCGATGGTCTTGAGCGGATTGAGGCTGGTCATCGGATCCTGCAGCACCATGGCGATCTGCTTGCCGCGAACGCCCAGCCACTGCTTCTCCTTCTTATACCCGGTCAGGTCCTCGCCGTTGTAGAGGATCTCGCCGCTGTCCACCCAGCCGTTGGCGTCCAGCAGACCCATGAAGCTCTTGACAAAGACCGACTTGCCCGAGCCGGACTCGCCCACGATCGCAAGGCTCTCGCCCTTGTACAGGTCAAGCGACACATCGCGCAGCGCATGCAGCGTGCGGCCGCGCAGGTTGAACTTGATGTTCAGATTGCGAACCGAAAGAATGGGTTTTTCCATCTTCGCTTAACCTCCTTTAGACGTGATTCTTGGGATCGGCAGCGTCCGCAAAGGCATTGCCGATAATATAGAAGGAAATGGTCACAACAGAGAGCACGATCGCCGGGAAGATCAGCTGATAGCGCAGCGTTTCAGAGGTGACGAGCTTGCGGCCTTCGTTGATCAGGTTACCCAGAGACGGCATATCCACCGGCAGGCCCAGACCGATATAGGTGATGAACACCTCGTTGCCGATGGCAGAGGGAATGGACAGCGCCAGACGCAGCATGATGACCGACACCAGATACGGCAGCAGGTTCTTCACGATGATCTTCGCGGTACCGGTGCCCAGGCAGCGGGAGGCGAGATTGTAATCACGGTCGCGGATGATGACGATCTGATTGCGGATGAAGCGCGCCATGCCCAGCCAGCAGGTCAGGCACATCGCAAACACCAGCGTGCCGAAGCCCGGACGCAGGATATAGGAAATCAGAATGAGGATGATCGTATTGGGGATGTTGTCCAGCACGTTGTAGACTTCAGTGAGAATGCGGTCGAGCTTGCGCACATAGCCCCAGAGCACGCCCACGGTGATGCCGATAATCGCCTCGAAGAACGCGACGATAAAGCCGATGGCGAGGCTCGTGCGGGTGCCGCTCCATACGCGGGCCCAGAGATCCTGACCGATATTGTTGGTGCCGAACCAGAACGCATTCTCGCTGGGCAGCACGCGCAGCGGCGCATCGGATGCAGCCGTGGCCGTTCCGTCATCATGGAGGGTCAGGTAGCTGCCCTCCACATACAGCGAGGTGCCGTTGTTGGTGTAATCCACCGGCTGCATATACATCTCCAGCTTGAAGTTGGAGCGGCTCTCATACGGCACGGCAGTCGGATCGTCCGGCAGCTTGAGCTTCGTCTGGAAGTTATTCTTGACGTAGCCGGTCTTGCCCTTGTATTCGATTCTGCACCACTGCTCGCCGTATTCGATCACGTCGAACTTGGTGCGCGCCTTGAGGCTCTCGATCACGTTGTCCGCCGCATACCAGCCCTCGGCGTTCTTCACCGGGGCGGCATTGAGCTGCGTGCCCGCAGGCACGGTGACCATGACAGTCGTCAGGCTCGGCGGCACGTTGGAGAGCTGCTTGCCGGTCTGCGGATTATTGTTGATCAGGTTTGCCGGATACTGGCCCGGCAGATGCGGCTGGATAAACGTAAAGGCCAGCAGCAGCGCAAGCACGATCAGCAGGGAAACCGCGACCTTGTTCTTGAGGAACACCTGCAGCGTGGAGCGCCAGTAGGAATAATTGGAATAGCCGGTCTTTTCGCCCGCAGCCTCGTCATACTCAGCGAGCACAAAGAGCTCGTCCTCGTTTTCAATCTGCCCGTCCAGATCCTTTTTCAGCTGCTCGGCGAGCGCCGCCTCCAGCTTTCTGCTCTTGTTATCCTTGATGCTCAGCATATCAGCGCGCACCTTCCTTCTTCACAAAGCTGATGCGCGGATCGATGACGCCCATGAGCAGATCGCCCAGAAGCAGGCCCACGATACCGATACAGCTGTAGATCATGACGATGGCCTGAACCATCGGATTGTCCTGACGGCCGATAACGTCCACCAGCAGGCCGCCCATGCCCGGAATGGAATAAAGCGACTCGATGTAGATGGAACCGCACACGGTATAAAGCAGCGAGGTCGGGATGTACTGAATCATCGGCACGAACGCATTGCGAAGCACGTGCTTCATCATGATATTCGGTCCGGAGACGCCCTTGGCGCGCGCCAGACGGACGTAATCCTTGTTCATCTCATCGACCATGTAGCGGCGCAGCCACATGGCATAATACGCCGTATTGCCCAGCGCCATGGAGAATACAGGCAGAATCCATGTGATCAGGTTGTTCTCGTCAAAGAGCATCGGAATGCCCAGGAAGCTGGTGCCGTAAAGCTGGATGAAGATGTGATACACGGCGGCAGGCACCGCATTGATGAACACAATGTAGATCGTGCCGAACTTATCCCAGAAACCGCCCTTTTTGCGCGCCATTGCGGCGCCCAGCGGGATGCCCATCAGCAGCGCGAGCCCCATGGAGAGCACGCCCAGCTTCATAGACAGCGGCGCCTTCTTGGCAATCAGGCCTGAGATCGGCGCGCCCACGCTGTATCGGGCGGAGGTTCCCAGATCGCCGTGCACAAGATCCTTGAGGAAATTCCACAGCTGTACGGGAATAGGATCGTTGAGGCCGAGCTGATTGAGCTTGGCCTGGATCATTGCAGCATCCGCCTTTTCAAAATTATCGAAATAGCCCTCAATCGGCATCTGGCGCAGCAGAACAAAGACCACCGAAATGATGATCAGCAGCGTCAGCAGCGAAGAGGACAGTCTCTTGAGGGAATACTTAAGCATCTTCTTTCACAACCTTTTTCATATGTCACATGCGGGTACGTCTGCGGCGCAATCGCCTTTTCTTCACTGAAAAGAAGCCGCGCTGAAGAAAAGGCCATTGCGTCCTTTTTGCAATGATAGCCCGGACGGCGCGCTGGCGCCGTCCGGGCGGATAAACGAAACTATTCAGCTGACAGCCGCTGATTACTCACCGGCCAGCGCAGCGCGCTCCTCTTCCCACTTGTCGTAAGCCTCGAAATACTCGTCGGTATTCATCGGCTTCTCCAGCAGGGTCTGGCCCTTATAGCGCTCGTTGGAAATGCCGAACGGAGCGAACTGGCTCTCGAACGGATTCAGGCGGGAAGCGGTGTAGCCGCCGTTGCCATAGCCGAACGGAATGATGAACGCCTTCTCGATCAGGAACGCCTCGGCCTCGGCATACGCCTCGTAACGGGCGGTCAGATCGTTGGTGATGGAGCGGGCAGCATCAACCAGGTTGTAGTACTGGCTGCGGCCGTTCTCATCGTTGTAGCCGGTCGCCTTCTCCGGCCAGTTGTAGGTGCCGTCATAGAAGGGATCGGTATAGGTGTTCGGGTCAGCGTAGTCCGGGCCCCAGTTGCACTTGAGCAGGGCGTACTTGCCGCTGCGGCGGACTTCCTTGAGGAAGCCGGAGGACGGGCCGGCCTCGATGATGATATCGATGTAGTCGGCGCCCAGCAGGCCCTCGAGCTGCTGCTCGACAACCACGCACTCCTCGGCCCAGCCGGTGGTGTTCGGGTTGTAGCTCATCAGGATCTTGACCGGCAGGGTCGCGCCGGCAGCCTTGAGCTCCTCAACGGCAGCAGCCTTGAACGCCAGAGCCTGCTCCTCGTTGAAGGTATCCACGCCCAGCTCGGTGATCGGGGCAAGCGCGCCCATCTCAGTGTAATCCACACCGTCGATGGAGACGAACTCCGGCGGGGTCACGGTGTTGAACATGATAGCCTCGGGATTATCCGGATCGGTGATGAGCATCGCCTTCACACGGTCAAGGCCGGCGTAGATGGACTTGCGGAAGTTCTCGTTGTTCACGGCGATCTTCCAGTTCTCCGGCTCATAGGCAGCGTCGAACTGCGGATCGAAGTTGAACGCATAGAAGTAGGTATAGAAGCCGCTCTGACGGATCGGGTGGATCAGGTCAGCGGTCGCCTCGTCGGAGAGCCACTCGGCAGCGATGGTGGAGTCGATAGACGCATCATCGATGTCGCCGCGCTTGTACAGCTCCGGAGAGATGGTGGCAGATTCCTTGTTGTAGGTCTGCTCAATGGTCTCGATGAGCACGTTGTCCGCATCCCAGTTGGCAGTATTCTTGGTGTAAACACGCTTCTGCTGCGGCTCGAAGGTGGAGAGCACGTAGGCGCCGTTGTAGAGCAGGTTCTCGTTGCTGGTGGCCACGCCGAAGTCAGCGCCCTTTTCCGCGAGGAAGTCGGCATTGACCGGCATGAAGCAGACGTAGGTAACCATGGACAGGAAGTACGGAACCGGCTCCATCAGCGTGTACTGCAGGGTGTAGTCGTCCAGCGCCTTCACGCCGACGGTCTCCCAATCCATCACCGGATAGGGCTCCTGGCCCTCTTCCGGGGTGCTGGTGCCCAGGTAGTACGCCTCGGCGCCCTCAATAACGGAATAGAAGATATTGGCGGTGGAGGAGGCGTTGGCAGCGTCCAGAATGTACTTCGCGGCAGCCACGAAGTCATGGGCGGTCACCTTGGCATACTCGGTGCCGTCGGCCTTCACCCAGGTCGCATCCTGACGGAGCTTGAAGGTGTAGGTCAGGTTCGCCTCGTCATACTCCCAGCTCTCGGCCAGAGACGGCTGAACCTGGCCGTACTTGTCGTACTCCACCAGGGTGTCGATGACGTTGGCTGCCATCGCAAACTCATTGGTGGTCGCGGTGGTCAGGTAGTTGAGCGAAGTGAATTCACCGGAATACAGCGTGCGGTACGCATTGTCCGCAGCAGCAGGCATGATGGCCATGCTCATGGCGATCGCCAGGCACAGCACAAGCGCCATCATTTTCTTCATGTGATTTCCCCCTTAACAAATTCTCCAGCATAAAAAAGCTGGTGTTTTGCTACAATAACATACTTTGGAGAAAAATGCAATCTCTGCCTTGTGGAAATTTCATTTTTCACAATCTCTTTTTTGTAAAAAGCTGCGTTCTCCGTTATTCGTATAAACCAGATGCATCGGGGGAAGCGAAACATGCAGTTTACAGGTTTTCCACTGCAACCAGCTCCGCGTCGCCGCCCAGCTGGCGCATGGTGAAGGGCAGCGGCGCGCCCATGCGCTCCAGCTCGCCCGACTGATTGTCAAACGGATCGACGCGAAGCGCCGTCTTTTTCGGCTCCAGCTCCGCCTGATAGACACGGTTGGCCGCCATGCGCATGGGATCGAGGTTGCCGAAGTAGAACTCGTGGCGAACCCTGCTGCCTGCGCGGTACGCGCTGCCGCCGTAGCTCGGATCTGCAAAGAGCCAGCCCCAGCCTTCCAGATAAAACTGCGCCCAGTCGTGGCTGCCGACGTAATCCTCGTCGATGGACATGCCGCTCTGCCAGCGCGCCGGAATGCCCGCGATGCGGCACAAGGTGATCAGCAGCAGCGCCTGCAGGCCGCAGTCGCCTTTGAGATTCACAGCACAGTACTCGCCATGATTATCAAACTGGAAATAATCGCGCATGAAGGAGTAATTGACCTTCGTGGTCACGAATTCATAGATGCGCCATGCCTTCATCACATCCGTGGTTTCGCCGCCGGTCAGCTCATGGGCAAGCCAGCACAGATACGGCGTGAAGCGCAGATATGCGCCGCGTTCGGCAAGATCCTCTTCGCAGGGCGCTGCGCAGGCGGGATACAGCGGTTTTTCCGGCGCCGCCCTGTGCAGCGGATCAGCATAGCGGATATGGCTGACATAGCTGTACGTCGCCTCAAAATCGCGCCACTGCGAAAGCCTGCGCCTCCACCATGCCGTGCGGCCCGGCGCATGCGGATCGCCAATACCGTCCGGATCGCCGGCGACAAGCTGCACATCGCTCTGCTGCGCATCCTCAATCGGGAAGGGCAGATGCGCCAGATACTCGCCGGGCACAAAGTCCGCCTCGTCCACATTGACGCTCGCCCTGAGCGTGATGCGGCGCTTCATTTCGCCCTTTTCCCTGATCTCGCTGATCATGGCGTCCAGATACGGGCGCGCGGGCTCCGGCTTCTCGCCGGTGAGATGGGCGAGCTTGCCGTTTTTGAGCATGCTGCGGTGAAAGCGGACGAAGTAGCGCTTCTCGCCGTTCAGATAAATAAAATCCATCCAGCCGGACAGCTCCAGGCGGTCGAATTCTTCCTCTGACACATTCACATGGATCAGCTCGCGCAGCTTTTCAAGCGCCTGCGCCCTGTTCCATGGATACTGCGTGGGCAGGCGGCGGATGCGCTCCTTTTCGCACACAAGGCGCATGCGCAGCATTTCGGGCATCTCGTCCTCAAGGCGCATGTCGATCGCCTTCATGGCGCCCTCCAGATCGCCGGCCCACTTGCGCTTCATAATATCCTCAGGCAGGGGCATATTCAGGGTGTTCACGCACGTTTCGATGTTCATTGCCGCACCTCCGGAATGTATATCAATGGCAGGTATTATACCACAGATGCGCTTCATGCGGTAGCTTCCTTTTATAATATAATGCCTGAACAATGCCGCCGCCTGACGCAAATGCATCAAACATAACCGGCTGTTTGTATCATCTTCACAATATACACCTTCAATCAGCATCATTTTCGACAATTTCGTAGATTTATCCCCTTGTCAATTTGTCAAATATATGGTATTCTTTCAGTTAAGAAGCAGACATGGCGAAATGTTCTGCAAAAAAATAATAGGAGGCACATCTATGAAGAAGTTCCTTACTCTCGCTCTGGCCCTCGTGCTCGTGATCGGCTGCGTCGCTAACGCGTCCGCGCTGACCATCGGCTTCTCTCAGGTTGGTCAGGAGTCTGACTGGCGTACCGCCAACACCGATTCCCTGCGCGGCATGGCCGAAGCCGAAGGCTGGGAAATGATCTATGACGATGCGCAGCAGAAGCAGGAGAACCAGGTTAAGGCTCTGCGCAACTTCATCACCCAGGGCGTCGACTACATCCTCTTCACCGGCGTTGTGACCACCGGCTGGGACGAGGTCCTCAAGGAAGTCAACGAGGCTGAGATCCCGCTGATCCTGGTCGACCGTATGCCCGACTGCATGGAAGAGATCGAGTACGCCGGCGCGTTCGGTGGCGACTTCATTGAGGAAGGCCGCCGCATGGCCCGCTGGACCGTCAACTACATGAACACCACTGAAGACGTGAACGTCGTGATCCTGGAAGGCACCACCGGCGCCGCTGCTGCGACCGACCGTACCGCCGGCATCAACGAGGTTCTGGCTCAGTATCCGAACTACAAGGTTATCGCTTCCCAGACCGGCAACTTCACCCGTGCTGAAGGCCAGGCCGTCATGGAGAGCTTCCTGAAGGCTCACGAAGACATCGACGTCCTCCTCGCTGAGAACGACGACATGGCCCTGGGCGCCATCGACGCCATCAAGGCCGCCGGCAAGGTTCCGGGCAAGGACATCGTTATCGTTGGCTGCGACTCCGTTAAGGCTGCGTTCGACGCGATCGTTGCTGGCGAAATGAACGCCACCATCGAGTGCAACCCGCTGTACGCTGACGCTGTTTCCGCTCTGATCAAGAAGCTGGAAGCTGGCGAGGCCGGCACCCGCGAACTGCTGCATCCGGAAGAGGGCTGCTTCTGCATCGACGGCGGCATCGAGTACGCCGAGGGCAAGGTTTCTGTGAAGGCTGCTGACGTCATCGCTGACCGTAAGTACTAAGATACCCCACATAATCCGTTGACCGTTGACGGATTGATCAATTAAACCCTTCAGCGGATGGGAGCATGTCTCCCATCCGCTTCTTTAGTCTCTTTATCCTCTTTGCGTCGGGCGGTGCGCCTTGGCGCGTCGCCTCTCCCCTTGCCGCTTCAGGCTGCCGATGGGCGAAACTTTCTACTAATTCTAACCGAAGGGATGATGAACTTTGGATCGAGACGTTATCCTCACCATGAGAGGCATTGAAATCCAGTTCCCGGGCGTCAAGGCGCTCGACGGCGTGGATTTCACCCTCCGCCGCGGCGAAGTTCATGCGCTGCTGGGAGAAAATGGTGCGGGCAAGTCCACCCTGATCAAGTGCCTGACCGGCGTCAACAAGATGGACGCGGGCAAGATCGAGCTTGAGGGCAAGGAAATCCGCCCCACCGACCCCAAGAATGCTATGGATCTGGGTATCTCCACCGTATTCCAGGAGATTAACCTGTGCGACAACCTCTCTGTCGCTGAAAACATCTTTATCGGCCGCCAGCCTATGAAGCGCGGCCAGATTGATTGGAAAGAAATCAACAGGCGCTCCCGTGAGCTGCTTGAAAGATTCCATATTGACATCGACGTTACACGTCCGCTGTCACAGTATTCCACCGCCATCCAGCAGATGGTTTCCATCGCGCGCGCCGTCGACGTCGACGCGAAGGTGCTGATTCTGGACGAGCCGACCTCCTCGCTGGATAATGAAGAAGTCAAAAAGCTCTTTGACGTCATGCGCAGCCTCAAAGCACAGGGCATGGGCATCATCTTCATCACCCACTTCCTGGATCAGGTGTTTGAGATGAGCGACCGCATGACCGTCCTTCGTAACGGCCACCTCATCGGCGTATACAACGCCGGCGACATCACCAAGCTTGAGCTGGTTTCCAGCATGATCGGTAAGGATCTGGATCAGATCTTCGACCTCAGACGCGCCACGCAGAAGGAAGGCGCGGGCGTCCAGCTGCAGGCCAATCACATCGGCGTGCCCGGCAAGGTGGAGGATATCTCCTTCAGCCAGAAGAAGGGCGAGCTGCTGGGCTTTGCCGGTCTGCTCGGCTCCGGCCGCACGGAAACCGCCGAAATGATCTTCGGCGTGACCAAGACGCAAAGCGGTACTCTGGTCATCGACGGCAGGACCGTCAAGATTAACGAGCCGATGGACGCTATCAATCAGAAAATTGCCTTCTGTCCGGAAGACCGCAAGCGCGACGGCATCATCGGCGATCTGACCATCCGCGAAAACATCGCCCTCGCCCTGCAGGCGCGCCGCGGTATGATGAAGCCGATGAGCCGCAAGGAGCAGGACGAACTGGCGGACAAGTACATCAAGATGCTCGCCATCGCCACGCCGGACGCCGAAAAGAAGATCAAGGAGCTCTCCGGCGGCAACCAGCAGAAAGTCATTCTGGCGCGCTGGATGGCAACCGATCCGGACCTGCTGATCCTTGACGAGCCGACCCGAGGCATCGACGTTGGCGCAAAGGCCGAGATTCAGCGCCTGATGCTGCAGATGTGCGAGGAGGGCATGTCGATCATCTTCATCAGCTCCGAGCTTGATGAGATTATCCGCTGCTCCAACCGCATCATCGTCATGCGCGACGGCAAGAAGGCCGGCGAGCTGAATGGCGAAGGCTGCACGCAGGCCGATATCATGCGTATTATTGCTGGCGAAAAGGTAGGTGAGACCGCATGAAGAGCAAAGAATCCATCTTCAAAAACAAGCTGACATGGGCGGTCATCGCCGAGCTGCTGATCCTTGCCGTGGCCGGCATTCTGGAGCCTAGCTTCTTCAGCATCGAATACAATCAGACCACCGGCATGCTTTACGGTTCCCTGGTGGACATTGTCAACCGCAGCGCCGAGATCACCATCATCGCCATGGGCATGACGATGGTCATCGCTCTGGGCGGAACCGACATCTCCGTCGGCGCCTTGGTCGCCGTGGCCGGCGCCTTTGCGCTCAAGTTCCTGCGCTGGGACGTGACCCTCTACCCCACGCCGGGCGACTACACGGTCTATCCGTTCATTCTGGTCATCGTTGTTCCGCTGGTGATCTGTACGCTGATGGGTCTGTTCAACGGCGTGCTCATCGGCAAGTTCAAGCTCCAGCCGATCATCGCTACCCTGATCCTGATGGTGGCAGGCCGCGGCATCGCCCAGATTGCCACCAACGGCAAGCAGTTCACCACCGGCTATACGCCGTACCGCTTCATCGGTCAGGGCTCCATGTTCGCGCTGCCCTTCCCGATCATCATCACCATCGTCGTGTGTGCCTGCGTGATGATCTTCGTGCGCAAGACGGCATTCGGCACGTTCGTTGAGTCCGTCGGCGTGAACCCGAACGCCTCCCGCGTCACGGGCCTCAAGTCCGACCGCATCATCATGATCGTCTACACGCTCACCGGCTTCCTCTCCGGCATCGCGGGCCTGATCTATTCCAGCCGCATCTCCTCCTGCGACTCCAACAACGCAGGCGTGAACTACGAGATGGACGCCATTCTCGCCGTCGTTCTGGGCGGCACGAGCATGACGGGCGGCAAGTTCTCCCTCACCGGCACAATCATCGGCTCTCTGATCATCCGCACGATCACGACGCTGGTGTATTACTTCGGCATCACGTCCGAATCCATCATGGCGTTCAAGGCCGCGATCATTCTCGTCGTCATCGTGATCCAGTCCGAGCCGTTCGGCAAGTGGCTGGCCACGCGCAACGCGCGCAAGCAGAAGGCAGGTGAGCTCCGTGGATAAGAAGAGAAGCAACAAGCTGGTGAACTTTGTCACCAATCCCAAGTACATCATGGTGCTTGCCACCATCGGCATTTTCCTCGCCATTTATCTCTTTGGCGCAATCATCTACGGCGATAAGGGCTTCACCAAGCTGCGCACCTTTGCCATGCTGTTCGTGGATAATGCCTATATCGGCATCTCCGCAGTCGGCATGACGATGGTGCTCATCACCGGCGGCATCGATCTGTCCGTCGCTGCCGTCGCCTCGCTGACCGGCATGTTCATCGCCTACGGCACCACCGTGCTGGGCATCGACCCCATCGTCTGCATGGTGTTCTCCATCGTGGTGGGCGTAGCGCTGGGCCTGGGCATGGGCGCGCTGGTTACCTACCTCAAAATCCCGCCGTTCGTCGCCACGCTGACGGGCATGTTCCTCGCGCGCGGCGTGTGCTCGCTCATCAGCCGCGACTCCATCTCGATCGATAACGAGCTCATCGACAAGATGGCCGGCTGGAAGATGTACTTCATGACGCTTAAAGACGGCGAGTGGGTCAAAATCAAGCCCGTCGCCTACGTCAACCTCAGCGTCCTGATGTTCATCGTCATGATCATCATCGGCACCTACATCCTGCAGAAGACCCGCTTTGGCCGCAATGTGTACGCCATCGGCGGCAACGAGCAATCTGCCCGCCTGATGGGCCTGCCGGTTGACAGGACCAAGATGATGGTTTACGGCTTCAACGGTTTCTGCTCTGCGCTGGCCGGCATCGCCTACGCGCTGTACGTCAAATCCGGCTGGAACCTGGCGCTGCAGGGCGGCGAGCTGGACGTCATCTCCGCTGCGGTTATCGGCGGCGTGCTCCTCTCCGGCGGCGTCGGCTATATGATCGGCACGTTCTTCGGCGTGCTGCTCAAGGCCGTCATCCCCTGCCTGATCACATTCAACGGCACCCTGTCCTCCTGGTGGGGCAAGATCATCACCGGCGCGCTGGTGCTGCTCTTTGTGGCGCTGCAGCAGATCGTCATGCACGGCAACCTCTTCAAGAAGAAGAAGGGGAATCCGGCAGTCAAGAAGGAATAACTCTCTCCTCGTTTCTCTGTCACCATTGCGGCGGGAAGCAGCGGCCATACGCCGTTACTTCCCGCTTTTTATGTTGAAAAAGGACTGTACGCCCTTGCGGTTTTATGGTACAATAACGTTAATGGAAACTGTTGCTATTTTTGCATTTACATTCAGATCGACAGAAAGGAAACCAACATGAAGCAGTATATTCAGCAGGGACAGGCCGTGCTGGGCATCGAGCTGGGTTCCACCCGCATCAAGGCCGTGCTCATCGGCGAGGATCACGCGCCGATCGCCTCCGGCGATCACACATGGGAAAACCGCCTCGAGAATGGCGTTTGGACCTATCACATGGAAGACGTCTGGGCCGGCATTCAGGATGCCTATGCCAATCTGGTGAAGGATGTGGAAAGCAAATACGGCGTCAGGCTCACGAAGCTCAAGGCGCTGGGCATCTCCGCGATGATGCACGGCTATCTGCCCTTTGACAAAGATGACAACCAGATCTGCGAATTCCGCACCTGGCGCAATACCATGACCGGTCCGGCTGCCGACGAGCTGACCGCTCTTCTGGGCTTCAATGTTCCGCAGCGCTGGTCTATCGCGCATCTGTATCAGGCGATCCTCAATAAGGAAGAACATCTGCCCAGGCTTGCCCGCCTGACCACCCTCGCCGGTCATGTGCACTATGCGCTCACCGGCAAGCACGTCATGGGCGTAGGCGAAGCCTCCGGCATGTTCCCCATCGACAGCGAAGCGGGCACCTACGACGCGAAGATGGTTGAGCTCTTTGACGCGAAGGTCGCCGAAAAGGGCTATAGCTTCAAGCTCCTGGATGTTCTGCCCAAGGTTCTCAATGCTGGTGAGGACGCCGGCGTGCTGACCGAAGACGGCGCAAAGCTGCTCGACCCGACCGGCTGCCTTGAGGCCGGCGCGCTGGTCGCGCCCTGCGAAGGCGACGCCGGCACCGGCATGGTCGCCACCAATGCCGTCGCCGTGCGCACGGGCAATGTCTCCGCGGGCACGTCCGTGTTCGCGATGATCGTACTGGAGAAGGCGCTCAGCAAGGTCTATCCGGAGATCGACATGGTCACCACCCCGACCGGCAAGCCTGTCGCGATGGTTCACTGCAACAACTGTACCAGCGACATCAACGCCTGGGCCGGCATGCTCAAGGGCTTCTGTGAGGCCGCGGGCCTGCAGGTCTCCATGGGCGATATCTACACCGCCATCTTCACCTCCGCGCTCAAGGGCGACAAGGACTGCGGCGGCGTGATCAATATGCCGCTGTTCTCCGGCGAGCCGGTGGTCGGCCTGAACGAGGGCCGTCCGATGATGATCCGCACGCCGGACGCCGCGATGAACTTTGCCAACTTCTCCCGCAGCCTCGTAGCCGGCGCGATGACCTCCCTCAAGCTGGGCATGGACATCCTCGCTGCCGAGAATGTGAAGATCGATTCCCTGCTCGGTCACGGCGGCTATTTCAAGACCCCGGTTGCCGGCCAGACGATCCTTGCCGCCAGCCTGAACACCCCCATCTCCGTCATGGAGACCGCCGGCGAGGGCGGTCCGTGGGGCATGGCGCTGCTGGCTGCCTATCGCGCAAACAAGGCGGACGGCCAGCCGCTGGAAGCCTATCTGAATGAGAAGGTCTTCGCCAGCGCCAAGAGCGTATCCGTCGCGCCGGACGCCGCCGACGTGGACGGCCTGAACGCCTATACCAAGCAGTTCGCCGCGTGCCTTGACGCACAAAAGGCCGCGATTGCCAACCTGTAATCCCCAACGACCATAGTTTAAGGAGAGATTCACCATGAGTATGAAGCAGTATGAATTCTGGTTTGTCGTGGGCAGCCAGGACCTGTACGGACAGGAAGTTCTGGACACTGTCGCAAAGCGTGCCGCGGAGATGGCGGACGCCCTCAACGCCTCCGGCAATCTGCCCTGCAAGCTGGTCTACAAGGTCACCGCGATGAGCAACGCGCAGATCCGTGATATCGTCAACGAGGCGAACTACGACAAGAAATGCGCCGGCATCATCACCTGGTGCCACACCTTCTCCCCGTCCAAGATGTGGATCAACGGCTTTGTGAACCTGCAGAAGCCGTACTGCCATCTGGCGACCCAGTACAATCTGGAGATCCCCAACGACGAGATCGACATGGACTTCATGAACCTGAATCAGGCCGCGCACGGCGACCGCGAGCACGGCTTCATCGCCGCGCGCCTGCGTATGCCGCGCAAGATCATCGCCGGTTACTGGAAGAATGAGGACGTGCAGAAGCGCATCGGTTCCTGGATGCGCAGCGCCGTGGGCGTGGCCTTCTCCAAGGAGCTGAAGGTTATGCGCTTTGGCGACAACATGCGCGAAGTGGCCGTCACCGAAGGCGACAAGGTTGAAGTGCAGGCCAAGCTCGGCTGGCAGGTGAACACCTGGGCCGTGGGCGATCTGGTCAAGGTGATGAACGCCGTGACTGAGGAAGAAATCGATGCGAAGATGGCCGAATACCAGAGCAAGTACGTGATCGCAACCGAGAACGTCGCAGCCATCCGCTATCAGGCGCGCGAGGAAATCGCGATGCTCAAGATGCTCGAGGCCGAGGGCTGCATGGCCTTTGCCAATACCTTCCAGGATCTCTACGGCATGGAGCAGCTGCCGGGTCTCGCCTCCCAGAACCTGATGGCCAAGGGCTACGGCTACGGCGGCGAGGGCGACTGGAAGGTTTCCGCGATGACCGCAATCATGAAGGCGATGGCTGAGGGCATGACCGGCGGCACCACCTTCATGGAGGACTACACCTATCACCTCGTCGAGGGCAATCAGCTGTCCCTGGGCGCGCACATGCTGGAGGTCTGCCCGAGCGTGGCAGAGGGTGAAATCCGC
>JAFWXL010000014.1 GCA_017545905.1 Clostridia bacterium
GTGCCGCCTTCGGCGAGGATCTTCTCAACCACAGCGTTGGAGCCGACGAAGTCGCCGGAATCCTTCGCATACTGATACAGGAACTCTTCGCTCATGGTGAAGAACAGGATGAAGTCCTTCACAGCAGCCTTGGTGGCTTCGTCCATCTGAGCAACCTTGGCCTCGTTCGCGCCGATCCAGGTGCCGCCCCAGCTGTAGCCAACCGGGCCAACGACCATGCGCCAGTCGCCGTAGGTGCCGCCGTCCTTCTCGCAGGCAGCCTTCATCTCTTCGTCGTTCATGGTGTCGTTGGTGGTCAGGCCGCAGTTCGGCTTGAGGGTGTAGTGCAGGCCCCAGGTCGGGAGCAGGAAGCACAGGGTGGTGTCGTTCTTCATGCCGTTGAACCAGGCCTCGGACCAAGCGGTGCCCTTATTGGACAGATCGTCTTCCTCGAGGATCTTGCACAGATCGAGGTAGTCGTAGAGGATCGGGTCGATGACGAGCTTGCCGTCGACAACCCAGCCCTGCTCACGGCCGTAGTTGTAAGCGTTCCAGATGTCGCCAGCGCCGACGACCATCTTCACGGCGCCTTCGGAAGCCTCGTTCAGCTCCGCAGCGGTCTCCATGAACAGATCCCAGTCAGCGACCTTCTCCTGCATTTCTTCCGGAGTGGTGACGCCCAGGTACTTCTCAGCCAGGGAAGCGCGATACATCAGCGCGCCCGGAGTGGCCTGCCAGGACAGACCCTTGAGCTGACCGTTGACGTTGCTGGTGCCGATCTGCTTCATGACCGGGATCGCAGCAGCGACTTCTACCTCGGTGATGCCCACGGTGCCCATCAGGTCCGCAGTCACATCGCTGTTGACGTACTTCTTGACGAAGGCCGCCTCGAGGGTGAAGATGTCCGGGGCTTCGGCGCCAGCGGCGTCGGCAGCCATGATGGTGTCGACCTTGGAGGTATACTCACCGCCGTCGGTCGGATAGATGGTGTACTTGATCTCAACGTTCGGATGAGACGGCTTGTAGTACTTTTCGATCATGCCTTCGAGCTCATTGGTGAAGGACCACACGTTCAGCGTGATCTTCTCCTCAGCGAAAGCGGAGCCCGCGATCACGATCATCGCGAGAACCAGGACCAGAGAGAGGATCTTCTTCATAAGGGAAACCTCCTTTTATTATTTGCGGCGAACCGCAGTTTCTGCGCAAAACACCGGTTTGCGCAGCGGAGTTATTGCAATAACTCCTGAGTTTGGTAATATTATATCATAACCAAGAGGCTTGTCAAGCGCATTTGGTCAGTCCTCATATGTTTTTCGTAAATTTTCGGATGTTCTGCCTATCGAAAACGAACGAAAACGATTATGGTTTATGCATATCTGTAAAAAAAGTGTACCTTTTGCCGCCTGCAATGCAGGCATGCACAGCGCTTTCACAATGGTACTTCCCTCTTCCCCTTTCCTTATGGTATAATGATAGTTACTGTGTCCGGCGCAGCCGGCGTCCAGAAGACGCCGGAACGCTTCATATCGGCTATAAGGAGTATATCATGAGCATTTTAACCGTAGAACATCTCTTCCACGGCTTTGGCGACCGAGCAATCTTCGAGGACGTCTCCTTCCGCCTGCTCAAGGGCGAGCACATCGGCCTCATCGGCGCAAACGGCGAGGGCAAATCCACCTTCATGAACACCATCACCGGCAAGCTCCAGCCCGACGAGGGCTCCATCGAGTGGGCCAGAAACGTTCGCGTGGGATATCTGGATCAGCATGCCGCGCTTGCCCCGGGCATGACCATTGCCGATGTGCTGCGCAGCGCATTCGCGCATCTGTTCAACCTGGAAACCCGCATGAACGACATCTGTGCGCAGCTGGAAACCGCCGGCGAGGACGAGATGACGACGATGCTCGAGGAGCTGGGCTCCATTCAGGAAACGCTGGACAGCCACGACTTTTTCAATCTCGATTCCAAGGTGGAAGAGGTTGCGCAGGCCTTCGGCTTCATGGACGTCGGGCTTGACCGTCAGGTCACCGACCTGAGCGGCGGCCAGCGCACCAAGCTGCTGCTGGCTAAGCTGCTTCTGGAAAAGCCGGACATCCTGCTGCTCGACGAGCCGACCAACTACCTCGACGAGGAGCACATCTCCTGGCTCAAGCGCTATCTGGTGGAATACGAGAATGCGTTCATCCTCATCTCCCACGATATCCCCTTCCTCAATTCGGTCATCAATATCGTCTATCACATGGAAAACCGCAAGCTCAACCGCTATGTGGGCGACTACGACCGCTTCAAAGAGGTCTATGCCATGCAGCAGGCGCAGCTGGAAGCCGCCTACAAGCGCCAGCAGCAGGAGATCAGCGAGCTCAAGGATTTCGTCAACCGCAACAAGGCCCGTGTGGCTACACGCAACATGGCCATGTCCCGCCAGAAGAAGCTTGATAAAATGGACATCATCGAGCTGGCCGCGGAAAAGCCCAAGCCTGAATTCAATTTCAAAACCGGCCGCGCGCCCAGCCGCTATATCTTTATGACGAAGGATCTGGTCATTGGCTACGATGAGCCGCTCTCAAAACCGCTCACGCTCTCCATGGAGAGCGGACAGAAGATCGCGCTCGTCGGCGCTAACGGTATCGGCAAAACTACGCTGCTGCGCAGCATTCTGGGCCTGATTCCTTCCCTCTCCGGCTCCGTGGAGCTGGGCAATTATCTGCAGATCGGCTATTTTGAGCAGGAGGTTGCCGCAGACAATTCCACCACCTGCATTGAGGAAATCTGGAAGGAATTCCCCACGCTCAATCAGGCCGAGGTGCGCGCAATGCTCGCCAAGTGCGGCCTGACCACCAAGCATATCGAAAGCCAGGTCCGCGTGCTCAGCGGCGGCGAGCAGGCCAAGGTTCGCCTGTGTAAGCTGATCAATCGAGAAACCAACATCCTCCTGCTGGACGAGCCGACCAACCATCTGGATCAGGACGCCAAGGATGAGCTGGGGCGCGCGCTCAAGGCTTACAAGGGCAGCGTGCTGCTCATCTGCCACGAGCCGGAATTCTACATGGACGTCGTCAGCGAGGTATGGGACTGCAGCAAGTGGACGACGAAGATCCTGTAAGACGACAGGGAACGATCGGGAACTCCGTCTCCGAACCCCTGCTGGGGATGCAATCCCCAGCCCCCTTCTTCTCTACGCGGCGGCTTCATGAAGCTAATCATGGTAAACTCCGTTTGCCTGCACCAACTCCTTAAAGCCACACATATACCGTCTCATTCCGTCTGCGTAAAAGCACAGTTGCGACTCTGTCGCACGCGTGCGCCGCAAACGTAGCTCCGCTGCTGTACCATTTCTTATACCTCCCCAGCGTTCGCGGGTGGTATGGGAATCCAGAGGGATGCAGGAGGGGCGTGCAGCTCCTCCTCATCCTTCTGGGCATAGCGCAGCGCGTTTCCCTGCGCAGCGCGTTCCGCGCCGCAGGCAATTTCATTGATGCAAAAGAACTCCTCAGATCATCATCGCGTGATCCGAGGAGTTCTTTCCTTATTCTCTTAATCAGCCAACCTCAGCCGTGGAATCAACCACTTCAGCGCCGTCAGTGCTCACGCTCATGGAACTGAGCATCGCCTGCACCTGCGCGTCGATCTGCGCAGCGCCCAGCTCCTGCGGATACACCGCGCTGAACACCAGCGTCTCGCTGGCATCTACAACGACCAGCGTCACATCCAGCGCTTCCTGTCCCGCCTCAAAGTAGCTGAAGCGCAAGCCCTGCGCCGGACAGCCGCCGATTTCACTCACGCCCAGCTCGCGCACATCCGTCGCGCCGACCCATTCGCTGGCAATCAGATCGCCCAGCGTCATGTCAAAGGATGCATAGCGAACCAGCTGCACGCGCGCGCCGCCGGCAAGCTGATAGGTCTGGATGAAGTCTCCGTCGTCAAAAGCGACATTCTCCACCAGCTGCGCATCCTGTTCCAATTCCACCAGCAGCACGCTGCCCTCGGCCAGCGCCGCGCCGGCCAGCAGCATCAGCGCAAGCATCACAGCAAATACCTTTTTCATCGGATATCTCCTCCTTTTTACTTCACCTCATAGGGATAGGACTCGCCGCGCTCAAACGCAGCGCACGCCTCTACAACACAATTCGCCATATCATGCACCGTTACGTCCGTATAAAACGCTGTATGCGGCGCGACGATCACATTCGGAAAACTGTTGAGCAGTGCCAGCTCACGGTTGTTCATCGCCTCGCCCGTGTGATTGAGGTAATACAGACCATATTCATTTTCGATCACGTCCAGACCAGCCGCGCCGACATGACCGCTCTCCAGCGCGTCAATCAGCGCCATCGTATCAATCAGGCCGCCGCGCGCAGTATTGATCAGAATCACGCCGGGCTTCATCTTCGCCAGCGTACCGGCATGGATCATATGATGGTTATCCTTCGTCGCCGGGCAGTGCAGCGAAATCACATCGCACTCCCTGTAGATTGTCTCCAGATCCACCATTTCGCACAGCTGCGCCGCCTCTTCCCCCGGATACCGGTCATAGCCCAGCAGACGGCAGCCAAAGCCGGAAAGATGCTTGAGCACAGTCCTGCCAATCCGGCCCGTGCCGATCACGCCGACGGTCATCTTCGAGAGTTCGCGCCCGCGCTTGCCCGGCAGCGAGTAATCCTGCAGTCTGGCGCGATCGAGCACATACGGAAACTTGCGGCAGCACATGAGCATCAGCATAATCGCATAGTTCGCCACGGATTCCGGCGAATACACCACACTCGCCACGCGCAGACCCAGCTTTCTCGCCGCTTTCATGTCGATATGCTCCGTACCGATGGAACGCGTGAGGATATAGCGGACGCCCTGTGCGGCCAGCGCCGTGAGCAGCGCTTCGTTCATATCGGTCACGATGATGCTGATTGCATCGCAGCCCTTGGCCAGATGCGCATTTTCCACCGAGGGATAATCCGCGCAGGTCGCGTATTCAAAGCCCTCCTTCGCACAGAGCTGATCAAAGTATTCCTTTTCATCAAACGTGCGGAAGCTGTATACCAGAATCTTCATCCGATCTCCTCCATCCAAAGCGCCATAGCTTTCGACCTGATTATACCATCCCGTGCATACATCCGTCAAAGTTCTTCTTTTTTCCTTCTTTGCGCAGCGCGCAGCAGTGTGATATAATCGCCTTACAATCGCCCTATGATATAGAAGAAACGCCGAAAGGATTCTTTCATATGAAGAATATTCTGCTCATCGCCACCGGCGGCACCATCGCCTCCCGCCCGACAGAGGGCGGCCTTGCGCCTCAGCTTCGCGCAGAGGACATTCTCTCCTGCGTGCCCGCGCTGGCAGATCTCTGCCGCATCGACGCGCTGCAGCTGCTCAACATCGATTCCACCAACATGACCCCGGAAAACTGGCTGATCATCGCCGATTGCGTGAAGGAAAACTACTTCCGCTACGACGGCTTTGTCATCACGCACGGCACGGACACCATGGCTTACACCGCCAGCGCACTCAGCTATCTCATCCAGAACAGCGCAAAGCCCATCGTGCTCACCGGCTCGCAGAAGTCCATCTACGATCAGGAAACCGACGCGCGGCGCAATCTCTATGACGCCTTCCTCGCCGCGCAGGACAACGCCCTTTTCGGCGTGATGCTGGTGTTTGACGGGCGCGTGATCAGCGGTACCCGCGCGCGCAAGACGCGCACAAAATCCATGAATGCGTTTTCTTCCATCGATTATCCGGAACTGGCGCTGCTGCGCGACGGAAAGATCCTGCACTATATCCGCCAGCAGCGTCCGGCCGGGCTGCCTGCATTCTATGAAAAGCTCAATCCGCGCGTCTTTGTCCTGCGGCTGATTCCGGGCATGAGCCCGGCAGTGCTGCATCTGCTGCTGCCGGAGTTTGATGCGCTGGTGATTGAGAGCTTCGGCGTGGGCGGTCTGCCCTGTTATGAGCAAAAGGATTTCCTCGACGCCGTGAACGCATGGAGCGCCGAGGGTAAGCCAATCGTCATCACCACGCAGGTGCCGCACGAGGGCAGTGACATCGGCGTATATCAGGTTGGCGCGCGCGCCAAGAGCATTGCCGGCGTGCTGCAGGCGCACACCATGACCGCGGAAAGCGCCGTGACCAAGCTGATGTGGATTCTGCCCCAGACCAAGGATCTCGAGCGCATTGAGCAGCTCTTTTACACGCCGGTCGCGCACGATCTGCTGAAGTTCGAGTAACGAGAGTACGTTGGGGCTATCGCCCCAAACCCCATCTGGGGATGCAATCCCCAGACCCCTTCTTCGCTTCGCGCATATCATCAGGCATCGCTGATAATAAGACGAAACAAAATCCCCTTTTCTTGCAGAAAAGGGGATTTTTCGCGAAGCGATAAAAGGGAGTCTGAGGGACAATGTCCCTCAGGCGGGGTTTGGGGCCAGCGGCCCCAACGTCCCTCTCTTCGTTTACAGAACCTTGTTGAGGAAGTCCTTTGTGCGCGCGTTCTGCGGATGAGAGAATACCTCGTCCGGCGTGCCTTCCTCGATGATGTAGCCGCCGTCCATGAAGAGCACGCGGTCGGCCACCTCGCGGGCAAAGCCCATCTCATGCGTGACGATGATCATCGTCATGCCCTCGCGCGCAAGCTCCTTCATGACCTCAAGCACCTCGCCGACCATCTCCGGGTCCAGCGCGGAGGTCGGCTCGTCAAAGAGCATGATGTTCGGATTCATCGCAAGCGCACGGGCAATCGCCACGCGCTGCTTCTGTCCGCCGGAGAGCTGCGCCGGGAAAGCGAGCGCCTTGTCGGCAAGGCCCACGCGCTCAAGCAGCTTCTTTGCATTCTCTTCCGCCGAAGCCTTATCGGCCTTCTTCAGATCGACAGGCGCGAGCGTCAGGTTGCGAAGCACGTTCATGTTATTGAACAGATTGAAATGCTGAAACACCATGCCCACGTTTTCGCGGACCTTGTTGATATCCACCTTTTTGTCGGTGATGTCGTATCCATCGACGACAACGGTGCCGCCTGTGATATTCTCCAGCCTGTTCATGCAGCGCAGGAACGTGGATTTGCCGCTGCCGGAAGGGCCGATGATCACGACGACCTCGCCCTCATAGATATCCGTGGATACATCCTTGAGCACTTCAAGCCTGCCGAAGTTCTTCTTGAGGTGCTCCACATGAATCTTGACGTTGTCCTTGTTAATGGCCATGCTTGAGCCTCCTCTCCATGCTCTTGGCAAAGCGCGACAGCAGCGTGATCACAGCCAGATACATCACAGCAACGATCGCCCATGTCTGGAAGGACATGAACGTGTTCGCCACGACGTTCTTGGCCGTGTTCACCAGCTCCGGGAATCCGATAACGGACAGGATGGACGTATCCTTGAGCGTGATGATGAACTGGTTGATGATGCTGGGAATCATCGTGCGGATCGCCTGAGGCAGCACAACGCGCTGCATGGCGCGCCAATACGGCAGACCGACGCTGCGCGCAGCCTCCATCTGCCCGCGGTCGACGGATTCAATACCCGCGCGGATGATCTCGGCCATATACGCGCCGCAGTTGAGCGCCAGACAGATCGTGCCCGCCTGAAGCGCCGTGAGCATCACGCCGCCAAGGCCCATAATCGTATTGAGCAGATACGGCACGCCAAAATAGATGAAATACGCCAGAACGATCATCGGCACGCCGCGGATGAGATCGACAAACACCACCGCAATGAAGTTGCACAGCTTATTCTTCACGACGCTCATCAGGCCCACAATCAGGCCGATGATACACGCAAAGAACAATCCGCACAATGCCAGCAGCAGCGTCTGCCCCATCGCGGTAAGCAGCAGATTGCCGTAAATATCCAGGATTCTGAGCACGAGGAGACGCCCCTTTCGTGGGTAAAATTGATGGCAGTCCATCTGTGAAAAAGAAGGGGCACTTCATGTGCCCCTTCAGGCTTATCATTGCCATTCCCCTCAAAACTGCCGCGAAGCGTTGAAGGGGTCTGGGGATTGCATCCCCAGATGGGGTTTGGGGCGATAGCCCCAACGTTTCCCCGCTTAGTTCAGGTACTTCGCCAGAATCTCGTCATACTTGCCGTTGGCCTTGATGTTGGCGAGGCCGGCGTTGAACATATCAACCAGATTCTGCTTGTCAGCGTTGAAGATGGCGAAGCCGTACGGAGAGCCCTCGTTCTCAGAGCCTTCGACAACCTTGAGCGGGAGGCCGTTTTCCTTGATGGTCGCCGCCATGATCGGGGTATCCTCGAAGCAGGCCACACACTGGCCGCCCATGACAGCCTGATACATCGTGGGAGAATCCTCGAAGTAGGTGATGGTGAAGCCATTGGCATCCTTCAGGCTCTCGGCATAGGCAGCGCCCTGCGTACCGGTCTTGACTGCAACGGGCTTGCCGGCCAGATCCGCAAAGGAAGCGATCTTGGAGTTGGCCAGCACGGTCATGCACTGGGTCGCATTGTAGTAGCCGTCGGAGAAGATCCAGCCGGACTCCTTGCGGGCGTCGGTGATAGAGGCGCCGGCGATCATGCCGTCAGCCTGACCGGCCTGGCAGGCCGCGATGGCGGCGTCCCAGCCCAGAGAGTTGAGGTCGTAGGTGAAGCCCTGATCTTCCGCGATAGCGGCGAGGATATCCACGTCGATGCCAACAAAGTTGCCGTTCATGTCGGTATACTCAAACGGCTTGAACACGGTATCCGTCGCAATAACGAAATGATCGGCAAGCGCGCCGCAGGCGCACAGGCACATGGTCATAACGAGAACCGCCGCGATAATCTTCTTCATAGTAAAATCCTCCTTTTGACTGCCGGCTGTGACCGCCGGCGAATGAGCTCATTATACGGACCCCAAACACTTTTGTCAAGTCAAATTCATAATCAAAGATTCAATTTTGCACTTTTTCTGATTATTCAGCAATTTTCGACCATTTTTCCGAATTAAATGAAGTTTTCAATCGAATTAAATGCAAAAACGAAACTTGCAGTTTCTGTTTTGTCAACCAATTATGTAAATAATACAAAAAGAACAGGCTTGCGCCTGTTCAGATGATCGGTAAAGTCTTATATGCACTCAGGGGATGCATGAAAGGGCCGCAGCCCCTTCATATGAAATCCGCAGCAGCGACATGTGCGGTGCGAGGAGCGGCTGCAAGCCGCTTCCCAGATCATTTTCTTGCCGTGTGCGCAGCACACAAGAAAATGATGTTTTCTTCGCTGCAAGAATGCGTCAGCAGGCTTGCAGCGACAGACCGTCAACAAAGTATTGTTGACGGTCTGAACAGGCCTGCGCCTGTTCCCGTTGTCAATACGTGCTCTCTATCTCTTTTACCCGCTCATACAGCCATGCGTTCACCGGAAGATTCACACCATGCTTTGCGCCAAGGCGCACCATCGTGCCCGAAAACAGCTCTACCTCGCTCTTCCTGCGTGCCTCGCCGTCCTGGCGCATGCTTGGCTTTCCGTCGGGCGAAAAGCTGTCCAGCAGCGCCACCCACTCGGCGAATTCCTCTTCGGTTATGGAATAACCTTCCAGCGCCGCCATGTGCTGCGCCTCCCGCATCGCGCCAAGCATCACCTCGCGCGCCCTGCCCGGCTGCTGCACGCCGCCATAGTCGCATTCAAACACCATGCACGCCTGATTCAAGCCGACATTGAGCATCAGCTTGCCCCACTGGCGGCGAACCATATCGCCCACCGGCGTGCAGGCAACGCCATGCCCATTCAGATAATCCGCAGTCATCTGCACGCGCGCGGAAATGCCGCCCGGTTCCTTCTCGCCCAGCACGATCCTTCCCGGATGCACATACGTCAGGCGGCTTCCCTCCTTGACGGCATCCATGCCCTGCGCAACGCTGTAGAGCACATTCGCCGCGCCGAAGCGCTCCGCCACAATGCCTTCGCTCGTCACGCCATTGAGCAGCGAAATGATCAGTGTATCCGGCCCGACAAAACCCGCCGCCGTATCCAGCGCACCGGAAAGGCCGCCCTCCTTGGTCACGATCAGCAGAAGATCGACCGGCGCAGCGTCCTTCGGTGCAGCGTACGGAAAATCCACGCGCTTTCCATTGACGTACACGCCATCCCGCGCATAACGTGCGCAGCGCGCCTCATCCGCAATCACGCGCAGATCCGCGCCGGAAGAAAGCAGCCTCTCGGCATAGAGCGCGCCGACCGCGCCCAGCCCGATCAGGCCGACTGTCTTGATTTCATTCATGGCCTTTCACCCCCGATAAGCAGCGCGCAAAAGCGCGATTTCCTCTGCATAGCCGTCCAGTTCATTGGGCGTTTCCAGAAAAAACGGCAGATCGCGCAGCGCCGGATGATTGATGATGCGCACCAGCGCGTCCAGTCCGATGCTGCCCCTGCCGATCTTTTCGTGCCGGTCCTTCCGGCTGGCAATGGGGTTCTTGCTGTCATTGAGATGAATGGCTTTCAGGCGGCTCAGTCCGATGATCCGGTCAAACTCGCCCAGCACATCATCCAGATGACCGGCGATATCATAGCCGCCGTCATGCACATGGCAGGTATCCAGGCATACACCCAGCCTGTCCCCGGCTTTGCTCGCATCCATGATCGAGCGCAGCTCTTCAAACCTGCCGCCGACTTCGCTGCCCTTGCCCGCCATGGTCTCCAGCAGCACCTGCGTGGGCAGCTCCGGCGTATAAACCGTATCAAGCATGCCGGCAATGAGCCGAACGCCCGCGTCCGCTCCCTGTCTCACATGGCTGCCCGGATGGAAATTGAGCATGGCGCCGGGGATATGCGCAAGGCGCTCAAGATCCTCGCGCATGGTGCGAAAGGCAAAGTCGCGCACGCGCGCATCGCCCGACGCCGCATTGAGCGTATACGGCGCATGCGCCAGAACCGGCGCAAAGCCCTGCTCCTGCATAAAGGCATTGAGCGCATCTGCGTCCGCCCTGTCAAAGGGCTTGACCGAGCCGCCGCGCGGATTGCGCGTGAAGAACTGAAACGTATTCGCTCCCAGCCCTGCAGCCTGCCTGCCCATGGCCAGATACCCGTTTGAGCAGGAGAGATGGCATCCGATATTCAGCATATTATGCCTCCCTTCCAGCCCGGCGCGCATTCCACATCGCCTGCAGCTTTTTCGCCACGGGACGCTCAAAGCCGTATGTCAGCACAGCGGATACGAGAATCGAAAGGACAAAACATGCAATCGTATACTGTATCTGCCAGACAGGATCGCCCTCCCAGTTGGGATTCTCGTATTCGCTGGGGATCACCCTGTATGTGATCAGCCAGACGGCGATCGTCTGATGCCAGATATAGAACTGAAACGAGATGCCGGAAAAGAATTTTGTGAGCGGATTGCCCAGAATCCGGCGCAGAACAAGTCCTGCATTCGCGCTGAATACGAGGAATGCCGCGCCCAGCATACCCATGGCCAGACGGTTGCTCATCTGCCCCAGACGGATCGCCTCTACGTTCGGGCTGCCCGCCTGCCGCCTGAGCACCTGCCACAGGACCATCAGCACGCATATGCTGAGCGCCGAGCACAGCACACGCGTGAGCGCATTATGCCTTCTGCGCGAGAGCCATGCGTGGATGCTCGCCGCCATCATGCCCAGCGCAAATGTATCCAGATACGCCGGCAGCTGATTGAAATACAGCGCGACGTCCTGAATATTCACGCTCACCCAGCCGCGGAAGCAAAGCGAAATAGCAACCATCGCCGCAAACGTGGTCGCAGGCAGCCTGTAGAATGCGCGCGCAATCAGTGGAAAGAGCAGGTAAAACTGCATCTCCACCGCCAGCGTCCACAGCGCGCCGCCGAGGTTGGATGAGTAATACGCATCATAGAAGAACATATGCGTATACGTCAGATGCGACACAAGATCGCGGATCATGTGCGCCCGGTAATAATAGGCATTCGTCGCCATCGCCACGGAAAACATGATCGCAATCGTGAGCAGATACGAAGGATGAATACGTACAAAGCGGCGCACATAGAAATCCAGCGGTCGCATCGGCTCTCCGCCCTCATGGCGCATGCGCGCCCACGGCAGATACAGGCAGAATCCGCTGATGAGGATCATCATATCCACCCAGATATAGCCGGAACGCACCAGCGGATCAAGGCTGATGTCCTTTCCGAACAGATAGAAGCCCGGAAACAGCCAGCTCTGCTGCCAGATATGAAACCATGCGACGATCAGCACCGCCATCGTGCGCAGACCGTCGCAGGTATCCACGTATTTGAGGCTCGGCTGCGCCTTGGCGTCGCTAAGCCATCTTCTGATTGGGTTCATCGTTTTGTCCTTTCGGGCATGTTTTTTGGGGACTGCCGTCCCCATACCCCTGCTCGGGGATGCAATCCCCGAACCCCTTCTTCGCTTCGCGGCATATGATGACAATCTGCAAAGTCTCATCCTGCTGTGCGAAGCAGAGAAGGTGTCTGGGGATGCAATCCCCAGATGGGGTTTGGGGCGATAGCCCCAACGTGCTCTTCTTATTGAATGATGATGTCCAGATCGCTGTTGTCGTCAGGCGGCGCGTCGCCCGTAAGCTGCACCACCAGCTTGTGCGGCAGGCAGACGATGGTCTTTGCGCCGTTTCGCATTTTGCCCTGCCGGATGCACAGCCCGTCGCGGCAGTTGGCCTCCTGCATGAATACAGCGCCGTCCCTGACGGCAATGACATTCACGCTGCCGTCCTCCTGCGCAATCTCATAAGTATCCTCCACGGCGAGCGGCTTTCTGAGCACCTCTTTGCCATCGAGCGTAGCCACCACGGTCGACGCTTCTGCGCCAAAGGATACCTGCGAGATCATGTACAGCGCCGCCGCACACACGAGCAGCGCTGCAATGATGATCAAATCTTTATTCTTCATAGTTCTGTTTCTGCGATTCAGTCGTTATGGTGCAGCGCTTTCGCTGTCCGGGTTCTCTTCCGCCTCGCCCACATAGGTCAGGCGCATAGTCGATTTGTTTGCCAGATTCTTGAGCGTCAGCGTATTTCTGCGCAGGCTCACCACGGAATATACGGCCTTTGTCGGATACTCTTCTGCACCGATGAAGATATCATAGCCGATTCCGCCATAGAAGCCCTCTTCACCGGCGATCGAGCAGCTGCCGTCGCGCCGGAAGATATACTCCACGCCGCGCACATCCTTCCAGCGGCCGATGATCTTGTAGACATAGGCGTCCAGGCGCTTTTTCGCCGTCTTGTTGATGTCCTGAATCTGCTCGAGCAGCGCCAGCGCATCCAGCGGCCTGCGCATATCGATAAGCGCCTGTGCGCGCTCCATGCAGGCGTCTTCATACATTTCTGTAATCTGCGCGTAGCGTTCGGGCAGCTCCTGCTGCCAGTACGGCGCAAGCGCCGCAATCACGCCGGCATAGTCGCCCAGCTCCATATCCATGCGCGCGCTGGTGAAGGCAGGTTTGAGCCATGCATCCTCACATGCCTGCACGCGCAGCTTCGCATCCTCATAGCTGCCAAGCGCAGCATATGCATCGGCCGCCTGCGCGAATTCGCCCGCAGACTCAAGCGCCTGCGCATGCGCATACTGCGCTCTCATCGTGCGCTCCTCTGCATCCAGATACGCGCCGCACTGCGCATACAGTTCAGCTGCGGCGGCATATTCGCCCGTTTCCATCTTCTGTCCCGCCATTGCATATCGGCAGCGTCTGACTTGCCCCTTGGCGTCCTCATAATCTCTGAGCGACGAAAACTCCGCAAGCGCGCGCTCATACTCGCCCGCATCATAGAGCGCCTTTGCCGACAGATACCGGCATTCAAGCGCAAGCTGCGCAGCGTCCTTGTAATCGCCAAGGCCCTCAAAGCGCAGCATCGCCGCCTCCGGCGCGCTTTCCATCTCGCGCAAAGCCGCCTCGTATTCGATCGCCCGGATACGCGCAAGGCTGTCTTCATAATCGCCCAGCGACGCATACTCCAGCGCGGCCGCGTCGATCTGGCCCGCGTCCTCCAGCTCTCTGGCATATGCATAGGTCGCGCGGTTGAGCGCGTCGCCTGCATCACCCTCGCGCGGCAGCTGCTCCAGCCACGAGATCGCCTCGACATAATCGCCTTCATTCAGCGCAGCATGACCGAGTGTCGAGGCCGTATCGGCAAAGCGCGCATACGCATCCTCGTAATCGCCCGCCTGACGCAGCTGCTGCGCAGCCACTTCCAGCATACCGGCGCCAAGCGCATTCATGCCGGCCGTATAGCGGCACTGCTTTGCGCGCGTCTCCGCCTCTTCATACACGCCCAGCGTCTCATAGAGTTCCGCTGCGGCGATATAGTCGCCGTTTTCCTGCGCATCCCGGGCAATGGCGTAGCGGCACTGACGGATCAGCGTGATCGCATCGCCCCTATCCGCCACCAGCAGCAGCTGTTCATGCGCCAGCTGATACTGCCCCTCGCGCATGAGCTGGCGGCCATAGTCATAGGTGCATTCGCCCACCTGCTGCTGCGCATCGCTGTAATCCCCCAGCGACTTGAAGCGCGCAATCGCCGCCGGATAGTCCACCTTGTCGCGCGATGCACAGGCGAGATCATAGATCAGCGCGTGGAGCATCTGCGCGGCTGCGGCGCTTTCCGGCATCGCGCCAAGCAGTTCCTCCGCCAGAGCGGTATCGCCTGCATCGATGGCCAGCTGTGCGCGCGCAAGCACGGCGCGCTCGTACAGTGCAGGCGCATTCTCGCATTCGTGCGCCTTCGCGCGCGCCATCGCCTCATCCGGCGCTGCATCCGTATTTGCCCGGATAAAACGCTCGATCATCTGCTCCTCGCAGCTGTCAGCCAGCGCATGCGCACCGTATTCATCCGGCCAGTACTGCCCGATAAAGACAAAGATCTTCTTCGCCTCCATCAGCTTGCCCTCGTCCATGAGCCCGGAGGCATACAGCCCCGCGCCATAGGGCACGCCCCAGCGCGCAGTCGCCAGCAGCACAGCCGCCGCCACCAGCAGCGTGATGATCGTCTTCATCACACGGCGCTTCTTTTTGCTCTTCTTGCGGATAGCCGTCTGCTCCTTGACGGTTTCCTCGCTCGAGCGCCGGCGCGCATCCTCGGTAATGCGCTCGCGCTCGCGCTCTTTGCGGCCCACAGTCGAATCGATAGCTGCAAACGAATACTTCTCCAGCACGTCCTCTCGCCGGCGTTCACAGCGGATGCATGTATCGTCGCTGGTGCGGTTTGCCCTGCCGCACACGCACATCCAGACGATGTCATCCTCGCGTGCATAGCCTGCGGCGTCCGCCCCGGCGACAGCGCGCAGGCGATCCAGTTCGCGGCCCTGCGGCAGATTGTTGGGCTCGTATTCGCGCACATTGCGCTCCTCGCGGCGCCAGATCACGCCGTCCTTGAACCAGACCTTCTCCACCGCCGCTTCCACGCGCACAGCGCCGTCCACGCGATCGGGCATGAATGTACCCGAAAAATGCGCACGGCTCTCGCCCGCCGCTGCAGCGCGTACAAGCCTTCCGCCCAGGCGCGTGCCTTCCTGATCGAAACAGATGATATTCATCTGCAGGCTGTCGATCGCCTTTTCGGACAGATTGAAAAACTCAATGAGACAGACGATCCGCTCACGCTCTTTGGTATCCTCTTTTTCCCGGCTCACCGTCACCTTGGTAATCTCTACCGGGCAGGTCAGATCGCTCTTCATCCTGTCACCTCTTCTGCTCGTTGATATGCTGGTTCTTTGCGCACATAAAACAGTATTTCAGACACGTATCATCATCGCCGCCGGTTACAGCCTGTGCAGCGCGTCGATTTCCTCCTGCGTCAGCTCGCGCCACTCGCCGCGGCGCAGGCTGCCCAGCTCCACCGCGCCAAAGCGAATCCGGCGCAGCAGCAGCACCTTATGGCCCACCGCGTCAAACATGCGGCGCACCTGACGGTTTCTTCCCTCATGGATTGTGACCACAATATCTGAAAACAGGCTTTCATCGCGCACCACGCGCACATCTGCAGGATACGTCTTTCGCTGGTCGCCCTCCATGTACACGCCCCGGCGCAGGCGGTCGATCGCCTCATTGCTCGGGTTGCCCGTCACGCGGGCAAGGTATACCTTGTCAACCTCGCAGCTCGGGTGCGTCAGGCGCTGCGCCAGCTCGCCGTCATTGGTGAGCAGCAGCAGGCCTTCGCTGTCGTAATCCAGACGGCCGACCGGGTACAGGCGCACCGGAAAATCGCGGAAGCGGTCCATGACCGTCTCGCGGCCCTTCTCGTCGCTGACGGTCGTCACCTCGCCCGCCGGCTTGTGATAGAGGACATAGCGCTTCTCCTCCTCAGGCCTGATGAGCGCTCCGTCCACGCGGACCTCGTCTCCGTCCTCCACCTGCGTGCCCATCTCCGCGACAATCTGCCCGTTAACCGACACGCGGCCTGCAGCAATGATCTCCTCGCACTTTCTGCGCGCAGCCACACCGCACATGGCCATGTATTTCTGAAGTCTCATATCGTTCTCCTTTACAGCATCCAATGTGCCAGTATCCTGCGCACATCCATTCTGATCGCATCTGTTTTCACGCGTTCGCTGGCGACCACTTCTCCCTCGGCATACACGCTGCCGCCCACGACAAGCCGCGCCGTACCCAGATGCATGCCCGGATAGACCGGCGCCTGTATCTGCTGCGGCACATCCAGAACGACCTGCGCCGCCTCGCCTACGGCCAGCGGAATCTCCAGCGGCTCCATCACGCACATGCCGCAGTGGTCCCGTTCTCCGTCCGTCACAGCAATCTCACCGGCGGAAAGCGTCGGGCCCAGCATGCGCGTCATCGAGTAGGTCGCATAGCAGCCGTCCATCAGGCGCTGCGCCTCGTCAAACCAATCGCTGCACGAGAGCACAGCGCCGACAACCTCCATGCCGTCGCGCTGCGCGCCGAAGACGAGACAGCGCCCGGCCTTGCTGGTAAAGCCCGTCTTCACACCTGTAGCCCCCGGATAATCGGACAGCAGCCGGTTCTTGTTGGTCAGCTGCCGGTCATAGCTGCGCCCTTCCCACGGAATGCTCGCCTTCTTCATGGAGACGAGCCTGCGGAAGGATTCGTTTTTCATTGCCTCGCGGCTGATGAGCGCCAGATCGTACGCTGTGGTATAGTGATCCTCGTCCGGCAGACCGTGCGGATTGGCAAAATGCGTATTCACCGCGCCGATCTCTCCGGCGCGCGCATTCATCAGCGCAACAAAGCCGTCCACCGTCCCTGCGATATGCTCGGCGATAGCGACAGATGCATCATTGCCGCTGGAGAGCATCAGCCCCAGCAGCATCTGCTCAAGCGTGAGCCGCTCGCCCAATTGCAGGTAAATCGACGTGCCGGATACGCCGAACGCATTCTCTGAGCAGATAACCTCATCCTGCGCATTGCCCAGTTCGATGGCCAGCAGCGCAGTCATCACCTTGGTCGTGGAGGCCATCGGCAGGCGCTGATGCATGTTGCTTTCGAAGAGCACGCGCCCTGTCCGCATCTCAAGAATACACGCTGCTTTGGCGCTGGTTTCGCCCTGCGCCAAACATCCACTATGATTATACATAAAAACCAGAGCCATGAAAAGCCCTGCCGCCCATCTTTTCGTCACTTACTCCTCCCAGATCGCCTTTTCCTTATCCTGTCTGTCTTTTTTCAGTTTCTGGGCGAAGTATGCCCGATTGTACAGCGCTGCCGGATCGCCGGGGCGCAGCAGCAGCGCCTGTTCATTCATCCGGCATGCCTGCCCTTCCTCGCCCAGCCTGGACAGGATCACGCACAGCTGCATCAGCGGAATATAGCCGTAGGCGTCCGGCTGGGTGAAGAAAAGCGTCTGCGCAGGCATCCGGCACAGCAGCGCCGCCCGATACCACAGTCCTGCCGCATGCAGCGCGTCTTCCGAAAGAAAGCATGCGCCCAGCGCACACAGAATCTCCGCCCGCGGCTCCCCCGTTTCCAGAGCGGCAAAATACGATCGCTTCGCCTCCAGATGCCTGCCCAGTTCCTCCAGGCATTTTCCCCGCTCCAGCAGGGCGTCCTGATGGTTGATGCCGCCGCCATCCATGGAAAGAAAGGTATCGTAAGCCCGCACTGCCTGTGCGCTTTGGCCGGCGCTGCCAAGCTCCCGCGCGTAATAATACCAATCCCGAGCCGACAGGGTGTTTCCCTGCGCAATCTGTTTTTCATAGATCGCCAGATTCCTCCGGTTGCTCTGCTTTCCATGTTCGCCTGTGTGACGGATGACGATGTCTTCATGAATCACATGGCCGCTTACCGCCATCGCCTCGTGTACCGCGCCGCTGAACGCAAACCCCGCCGCGCGCCGGACGATGCGTTCGCGCTCAAAGACAAGCGACGGCCTTCCATCCGGCGAAAAGGCGTAATGATAGGGCATCATCACCGCGTCAATCTCATCGGTCAGGCGCTGTTTGAGCGCAACGAGCTTTTCACGCTGCGGCGCATCCAGCACGTCATCCGCGTCCAGCCAGAGCACAAACGGCTTTGTCGCCAGAGAAAACGACTCATTTCTGGCATGGGCAAAGTCGTCGCGCCACGCATAATCATACACGTGCGCCGTATACCGCCCCGCAATCTCCTTCGTTGCATCCGTAGAACCCGTATCCACAATGACAATCTCATCCACTGCATCCCCGACGCTCTGCAGACATCTCTCCAGACAGGCCTCTTCATTTCTGACGATCATGCACAGCGAAAGCTCCACGCCCAATCCCCCTTGAAATTCATCTCACATACTGCTCGCTTCACGCATAGAGTATGCCTGAGGGCTGAAAACAAGTTCCCTGATTTTTCATGCCCGCAATTCTATGAAAAGAGGTGTCGCTTTTGCCTTTCTTCTCCGCCAATCAGAATGCAAGGGGGTCGCGCTGGGGCTGCGATAACGGATGCGGCAGCAATGACTGCGGCAGCTGCTGGAATTCCGGCGGCTACACGCCCAATCCCAACTGCCAGCAGGGGCCCGTCGGTCCGCAGGGACCTGTCGGCCCTCAGGGGGCGCAGGGTCCGATCGGCGCGACCGGACCGACTGGAGCAACCGGACCGCAAGGACCTCAGGGCCCGCAGGGCCCGCAGGGCGCAACGGGTGCAACAGGTCCTGCCGGCCCGACCGGCGCAGCCGGACCGCAGGGACCTGCCGGCCCAGCGGGCGCTGTCGGTGCGACTGGTGCAACGGGTCCTGCCGGCCCGACCGGCGCAACCGGTCCGCAGGGGCCTGTCGGCCCAGCGGGCGCTGTCGGTGCGACCGGTGCAACGGGTCCTTCCGGTCCGCAGGGTCCTGCCGGCCCAGCGGGCGCTGTCGGTGCGACTGGTGCAACGGGTCCTGCCGGCCCAACCGGCGCAACCGGACCGCAGGGGCCTGCCGGCCCAGCGGGCGCTGTCGGTGCGACTGGTGCAACGGGTCCTGCCGGTCCGCAGGGTCCTGCCGGTGCGGACGCCGTAATCACGCCTGCCGCCCCTGTAGCAGACGCCACAGAGGAGACCGGCGTGCTTACACAGTTCAATCTGCTGCTGGCAAACCTGCGCGCAGCAGGCCTGCTCGAAAGCTGATGATTCTCTTCACGCAAAACCGGGGCTGCACAGGCAGCCCCGGTTTCATTTTTCTCGCTTATTTTTCTTTTAGCCATACCCGCATCGACGCAAACATCGCCTCTTCGCCCTCGTCGCGCAGCTGCGTGAGGAAATGGACGAGCGTATTCAGCGTATCGGGATGCATGCTGTCGCGCATCCTGCCGTTCATCAGATAATCCAGCGGCGCACCGCTTGTATAGGCTGCGCCCTTGTAGATCTTGCTTGCCGCGACGCGGTCGCAGATCATCTCCGCCAGATATCGTCTGGGCATCGGCACAGCGGTATAGCGCTTCTCCTTCGGGCTGTAATCCGTCCAGTATTCCCAGTGGTGGCGATTCCTGCCCTTGTGATGCATCCATGCCTGCGAACAACCGTGCTTACGTCTTTCATCCTCCGTGGGCGAGTGCGTGCCATTGAAAAAACGTACGCCCGGCAGGAATTCCGTCGGGCCGTACTTGGACAGATCGTGAAACAGCCCCTGCCAGAGAATGCCGGCCTTCGCGCAGTGCGCGATGACGCGGTGTCTGTGCCGGGTGATCGTTGCGAAATGACCAAGCAAACGCCGAAATCCGTTCATATCAGCCCACCTGTCCATTGTCCAGCACGCTGGCGCACACAGCGCCGCCCAGACATACATCGCCCATGTAAAGCACCATGCTCTGCCCCGGCGTCACGGCGCGCTGACGCTCCTTCGCTGACACATGCAGCTTTCCGCCCTCCAGCACGGTCACGTGAACCTCCTGATCCGGCTGGCGGTAACGGTATTTGCACGTACAGTCAAATTCCATCGCAGGCGGCTCGCCTGCGATCCACGTCGCATCCTCGCCGATGGCGTTTTTGCTGTAGAGCAGCGGATGATCCGCGCCGCAGGTGACGATGAGCTCGTTACGCTCCATGTCCTTGGCCAGCACAAACCAGCGTCCGCCGTCCTTCACACCGTCCATGCCGCCGATGCCAAGCCCCCGGCGCTGGCCAAGGGTATAATACATCAGGCCGTCATGTCTGCCAACCTTCCTGCCCTCAAGCGTCACCATATCGCCCGGCTGCGCCGGCAGGAACTGCTTGAGAAACGGCTTGAAATGGCGCTCGCCAATGAAGCACACACCGGTGGAATCCTTTTTGAGCGAGTTGACCAGACCGGCGTCTTTTGCGATTTCGCGCACCTGCGCCTTGGTCAGCCCGCCCACGGGAAACATTGCCTTCTCCAGCGCCCGCTGTCCAAGCATATACAGGAAATAGCTCTGATCCTTGTTGCCGTCCACGCCGCGAAGCAGCTGCTTCTTTCCATCCTGCGCCGTACCCAGATTGCAGAAATGGCCCGTCGCAAGCCTGTCTGCGCCAAGCTCCATCGCAAAATCCAGAAACGCCTTGAACTTGATCTCCCTGTTGCACAGCACATCGGGATTGGGCGTGCGCCCGCGGCGGTATTCATCCAGAAAATAGGAAAACACGCGGTCGTAGTATTCCCTGACAAAATTGACCGAGTAATACGGGATGTCGATCTTCTCGCAAACCTCGCGCACATCCGCCCAGTCCGTCTCGCTGGTGCATACGCCGTTGTCGTCCTTTTCCTCCCAGTTCTTCATGAATACGCCGATAACCTCGTGCCCCTGCCGCTTGAGCTCAAGCGCAGCCACCGACGAATCCACGCCGCCGGACATGCCGACTACGATTCTTGCCATGATATCTCCTTATGCCTTCAGCTGACGAAGCTTTTCGTCCACCTTGGCAATCATCTCTTCAGACACTTCTGCGATGCTTCTGCCCGCATCCACCGTCACCACGCGTTCCATGCCCTTGTGCGCATAGAGCTCCTCGTATGCCGCATATGTACGCTCAAAGAAGCTCGCCTTTTCTCGTTCGAGCCTGTCCGGCTCGGATACGCTCAGCCTGCGCGAGAGCGCCTTTTCCGGCAGCATGCGCAGATAGACTGTGATATCCGGCGTCGCATGCTCAATCGCAAAACGATTGATCTGTGCCACCTTCTGTGTGCCCATCCGCCTGCCGCCGCCCTGATAGGCGATCGACGAATCCACAAACCGGTCGCAGACCACGGCCTTGCCGCTGTTCAGCGCCGGAAGGATCTTCGCGCGGACATTCTGCGCGCGCGAAGCCGCATACAGATACGCTTCAGTCAGATCATCCATCGCGGTATTGTCCGGATCGAGGATCAGCGCACGGATCTTTTCAGCGACCTCGTCGCCGCCCGGCTCGCGCGTGAGCTCGACCTCCCAGCCCAGCTGCTCAAGATGTGCGATCAGCGCATTGCGCTGGGTCGTCTTGCCGCAGCCATCCACGCCCTCCATCGTAATGAACACGCCGCGCGCCCCCGGCGCATCGCCCAGCAGAATATCCGTAAGCTCTTCCACCGTCTCGGCGATGTGCGTAGCTCCGGCCTCCTCCAGCTCCCCGCGCGTGCCGTAGCCATAGCACACGCCAATGGTGTCGATGCCGTTTTCTTTTCCGCCTTCGACGTCGTAGCAGCGGTCGCCAATCATCACCGGTACGCCGCCCAGCTGCCCGATCGCCTTTTTCACGATCCATGCCTTGCTGGCATGCGTGTTATCCATGCCCGGGCCGATGAGCGCGTCCAGATACGGTTCAAACCCGAACTTCCTTGCGATTTTTTCGGCAAAGGCCTGCGGTTTCGCCGTGGTGATGGCGATTTTGCAGCCGTTTTTCTTCAGGCTGCGAAGCAGCGGCGCAATGCCGGTATAGACCTCATTCTCTGCCCAGCCCACCACAGAAAAACGCTCACGGTAAAGCTCAATGGCCCTGTGTGCCTGCTCGGGCGTCATACCGCACACCTTTTGAAAGGACTCGAAAAGCGGCGGGCCGATGAATACCTTGAATTCTTCCTCATTATGACCGGTGAAGCCCATCTTCTCGCAGGCATAGAGCGCCGAGCGCGTGATACCCTTCTCGCTTCTGGTCAGCGTACCGTCCAGATCAAAGAGAATCGTCGTGTATTTCATCGCTTATCCCCTCTTTCTGCGCCGGCGCGGTGCGTCATCCTGTCCGCCGTCCGCTTTTTCGCCATCCTGTGTATCAGCCTGCGGACGCTTTCCGTCCTTTTTTCCTTTTCGCTCCGCCCTCTGCCTGTCAATCTCCGCGCGCGCCCACTCGACATCCTCCGGCTTGACCAGCGGATCGACAAAAGGATACAGCTGCGGGAACGCACGCTCAAGCGCACGACCATAGAGCGTACGCACCTTTGCATGCGTCATCCGCTCGTCAAAACCATGGCGTTCGCCGACAGCCGCCTCAAGGCGTGCAAGCATCTCCTCATTCGGGCAGAACGTGCAGGCCCGGCGAAGGCTTCCCTCGTCAAACACGATTACGTAGCCGATGGCATCCTGCGCCTTCTTTCCTGCGATACGCCTGGCCAGCCTGCTGGAAATCAGGCTGACGGCAAATGCCGTGCGCACGCGCATCGGCGGACGGGTAGATGCGTCGATGTGCATCACATCGCGATAGCTGATATGCAGGTTCTCGGCCATACGCACCTGTCTGAGGCTCGCCACGTTTTTCAGCGGCACTTCCACAACCGTGATCGTGCTGTCGCCGAGCTTGCGCTCAAGCACCAGCGTGTCCTCCTTCAGCGTATACACATAGCCCGCCACCGTATCGTGCATAAAGCGGATAAGCAGCAGCACGGCATACAGATAGAAGGCGATATTCAAAAGCCCTACGCCCGTGGCAGAAATAAGCTGGTTGATCACAATCTGCGCAATCGACAGCCGGATCAGAATTCCTGCAATGCTGAGCACAAACGCCCTGCCCGTGAGGGCCTTGGCGGCGTTTCGCTGCTTGAAAATAATTTCCTGCACAATTCCTCCAAATAATCACTCAAACAGACGATTATATAAACCACTTTTTCTTTCGACGTCCGATTTCAATAGCAACCATTGCCAGCAATCCCATACAGCTGATGAGCATACCCGCCTTTAAGCCCGGCGTAAAATATCTGAATTCTATAAAATGCTCGCCCGCCTCAAGTTCAATTGCCATGCTCCAGACATTTGCTCGCATCACATCGGTTTCGATTCCATCTACATACGCTTTCCAGCCTGCAGAATACGGTACTGCCATGCACAGAATTTTCGGCCTGTCCACGGTGATTACGCCCGAAAACATGTCGTTTCCAAACTTCACCTGTTCAAACGATTCATTTCTCAGATCGTCAACATATCTCGCATAGTTGTCCATCGGTTGGCAGATTACTTCCATTTTCTCAAAGGAATAATGGCCCGTTTGCGGGAAAGTGATTTTGATTTTGCTGCGCCCTTCCGGCCTCATCATACTGGTATACTTCCAAGGCAGTCATGTATTGCGCATTCAAGCCTTCGAAGCTCAGATACAATTCACGTTCTTCTCAGAATCCTTCCGTATTCTTCCCGTGAGAATCCAGCCGACTTTATTTTGAATCATCGTTCGCTTCCTTCTTATTCCATCAATCCTGCTGCTTCCATAAAATCCTGCTGCGCAGCCATGTAGCTGTCCAGCATCTGCGCAAGGGCGTTCATCGCATCGTCGTCCTGCGCATCCGCTGCAAGCACGTCCAGCAGCTCCTCAAACGCGTCGTCATCGTCATATTCGCCCTCGCCCATCATGCCGTTCTCGTCGATGACGTCGATTTCGCGCATATATGTCATATCCGCCTCGATGGCGCGGCGGATGAAACCCTCCAGCTCCTGCTGCGGGTTCTTGTGCCCTGCCTTGCGCATCGCCTTGGCGATGAACGCCACGGCGGACTCCATATCATAACCCTGCATCATTGTGCACACGCTCCCTCCGAAAGCAGCTGACGGTACTCCATCACCAGCTCAGCAAAGTAATCCAGCGCCTCGCACACCGGCTGCGGCGTGGACATGTCCACACCGGCGGCCTTGAGCTCCTCGATGGGCGTCATGCTGCCGCCCAGCGTCAGGAAGCGGCGGTATGCAGCAACCTTGTCCGGATCGCCGCTGAGCACGTTTCTCGCCAGCGCAACCGCCGCGCAGAAGCCCGTCGCATACTTGTAGACATAGAACGAGCTGTAGAAATGCGGAATGCGCATCCACTCGCAGGCGACCTCCTTATCCACTTTGGCAGCCTTGCCGTAGTACAGCTTGTTGAGGTCATAGTACATTTCGCACAGGCTGTCCTTCGTCAGGCTCTCGCCCGCCTCGGCCATCAGGTGCGCCTTGTGCTCAAACTCAGCAAACATCGTCTGCCTGAACACCGTCGTGCGGAAATGCTCGAGCAGATTGCCGATGAGCATGATCCTTGCCGCACGGTTATCCTTGTACTTCCTGAGCAGATGCTCGCTGAGCAGAATCTCATTGAGCGTCGAGGCAACCTCCGCGACAAAGATCGTGTAATCCGCCTTGGCTGCGGGCTGGGTCTTGTTGGAGTAATAGCTGTGCATCGCATGGCCCATCTCATGGCAGAGCGTGGACAGGCCGTCATAGGTCTGCTTGTGATTGAGCAGCACATAAGGCGCTGTGCTGTAAACGCTGGTGGAATACGCGCCCGAACGCTTGTTCTTCGTCTCATATACGTCGATCCAGCGCTCAGAAAGGGCGCGCGACGCATCGGCGGCATAATCCGCGCCCAGCGGCTTCACAGCTTCAAGGAAGGTTTCAAACGCCTCGTCGATATCCATCTGAATATCAAAGCCCGTATCCACGCCCAGATACATATCGTACATGTGCATGTTTGCAAGGCCGGTCTGCTCCTTCTTGATACGCAGATACTCGGCAAGCGTGTCGATGCCGCCGTGCACAGCGTCGATCAGGCTGTCATAGACGCTCTCATCCACATCATCCTGATAGAGATAGCTCTCGCGGCAGTTTTTATACTTGCGCGCCTTGGCGCTGAAGATATCCGCCTTGACCTGACCAGCATACAGCGCGGCGATCGCATTGCCCAGCCTGCCATAGCCGTTCATCACACGGGTATAAGCCGCCTTGCGCACAGCGCGGTCGGGGCTGATCAGAAAGGAATGCAGCCTTGCATCGGTGAGCTTTGCCTTCTTTCCGTCCTCGCCGCGGGTCGTGCCCAGATCCATGTCCGCATCTGTGAGCATGTCGTAGACATTCTCGCTCACAGAGCAGACCTCGGACGCCATCGCCAGCAGCGTTTCACCCTCTGCGCAGAGGGTATGCGGCTTCAGGCGCAGTGTTTTGGACAGGGACACGTCGAAATCTGCAAAGTCCGGATCGGCGATATAGTTTTCCAGCACGCCCTCTTCCAGCGCAAGCAGCTCCGGCGTGAGGAACGCAGCCCTGGCCATCGCCTCGCTCACCAGCGTACCCGCACGGCCGAGCATCGCCTGATACCGGCCGACAGTCGTATCCTCATGCTGCTTCATCATCGCATACGTATAGATGCAGCCGAGCGCCTGCTCCAGTTCGTTTTCCAGCTTCAGCGCGGCAAGCACGGCCTGCTTGCCGTCCTTCATCGTGCCAGCCATGGCTGCGAGGCTGTCCGCCTGCTTTTTCGCGTTTTCAAAGGCGCGCTCCCACGCCTCGTCGTTTTCAAAAATGCGGGTCAGATCCCATGTATACCTGGGATCGACCGTACCGCGGGTGAGTTCCTGTTCCATGTTTCTTTCCTTTCAGTGGGAAGGGCACGTTTGGGGACGCCGTCCCCAACCCCCTGGCAGAGACACCGTCCCTGCACCCTTCTTCGCTTCGCGCGGCTTTAAGATACGGTCGCGTTAATTCTTGAGGCTCTGCAGCGGCGCGGGAATGCGTCCGCCGCGCGCGATAAACTTCTCTGCGGAATACGGGCTCACGCGCATGATCGGCGCACGGCCGAACAGGCCGCCAAACTCAACCTCGTCGCCCACATCCTTGCCCGGCGCGGGAATGATGCGTACAGCCGTCGTCTTATGATTGACCATGCCGATGGCCGCCTCGTCCGCGATGATCGCAGCGATCGTGCTCGCCGGGGTATTGCCCGGCACGGCGATCATATCCAGACCAACCGAGCACACGCAGGTCATCGCCTCCAGCTTTTCAAGGCTGAGCGCGCCGCAGGCCGCCGCATTGATCATGCCGATATCTTCGGAAACCGGGATAAACGCGCCGGACAGGCCGCCGACATGGCTGGACGCCATCACGCCGCCCTTCTTGACCGCGTCATTAAGCAGCGCCAAGGCTGCCGTGGTGCCGTGGCAGCCGCAGACCTCAAGGCCCATTTCCTCCAGAATATGCGCCACAGAGTCGCCCATCGCCGGGGTCGGCGCAAGCGACAGATCGACGATGCCAAATGGCACGCCGAGGCGGCTGGAGGCCTCGCGCGCAATCAGCTGGCCCACACGCGTGATCTTGAACGCCGTGCGCTTGATCGTCTCGGCAACGACGTCAAACGGCTGATCCTTCGCAGAGATTTCCAGCGCGCGCTTAACCACGCCCGGGCCGGAAATGCCCACGTTGATGCAGCAGTCGCCCTCGCCCGGGCCATGGAAAGCGCCCGCCATAAAAGGATTATCCTCCACAGCATTGGCAAAGACGACCAGCTTCATGCAGCCGGAAGCGTCGGTATCCTTCGTCGCCTCAGCGATATCTTTGATCGCCTCGCCGCACAGGCGCACCGCATCCATGTCGATGCCCGCGCGGGTGGACGCCACATTCACAGAGGAGCACACGCGCTCCGTGGTGGAAAGCGCCTCCGGCAGGGATGCGATCAGCGCACGATCGGATTTGGTCATGCCCTTCTGCACCAGCGCGGTATAACCGCCGATGTAATTAACGCCGGTCTCCTTCGCCGCAGCGTCCATCGCACGCGCCACAACCACCGGATCGCCGCAGGCTGCCGCCACAAGGCTTGCCGGCGTGACGGAAATGCGCTTATTGACGATCGGAATGCCGAATTCGCGCTCCAGATCCTCGCCGGTCTTCACCAGATGCTCCGCCTGTCTGGTAATGCGGTCGTATACATTGCTATACAGGGTTTTCTTATCCGGATGGGCGCACTCATAGAGCGAAATACCCATCGTGATCGTGCGGATGTCGAGCTTCTCCTCGTTGATCATCCGTACGGTCTGCAGAATTTCAGACGTATTGATCATACGTTCCTCCAATGATCATTCAGAATTCCAGTACGATTCCGGCTTCGTCCGCTATGGACTTTGCTTGCAGCCCGCATCGCCGGAAGCGGCGGCCTGCCGGTCAGATGCGGTGCATCGCGTCAAAAATCTCGCTGCGCTGGATGCGGATCTGCAGACCCATCTCATTGCCCAGCGCCACAAGGCTGTCGGACAGCTGCGCAAAGGCAGACAGGGAGATATCCACGATCATGATCATATTGAACATGCCGGAGAGAACCGTCTGAGAGATGTCCAGAATATTCGCCTCGTGCTCAGAGAGCACAGCGCTCACACGGGCGATGATGCCGACCGTATCGTTGCCCACAACCGTGACAACTGCAGTGTTCTTCTTTTCCATATTTTCCTCCGAATCAGTCATTATCATATTTCGGCGATCACACGCATACAGGCCTGCGTCACCTGCTGCGCATTGTCGCACAGCACATCTGCGCCCAGCAGTTCTTCCCGGGAACCCATGCCGAACGTCACGCCGATGGCGCAGGCATTCGCGGCGCGCGCGTTGGAGATATCCGTGCTGCGGTCGCCCACCACAATCACGCGGCGCACGCCCAGCTCGCGCTCCCACATGCCGATGCGCATCGCCTTGCTCACGCCGCTTGTAAAGCCTGCGCTCAGGCCGATATACGGCGCAAAGCCGTAATGCTCAATACATGTCTCGCAGTACGCTGACGAGCCGTTGGTCAGGATCGACAGATGCGCATGCGGCGCAAGGGTTTCCAGCATCTCGATGACGCCCGGATAGATTTTGCCCATCTTCCTGACCAGTTCCGTCTCCACCTCGTCGATAAGCGCATTGTACTCCGCCTTGCGGTCTTCGATGCCCATGATGCGGCAGACCTCGTCCGAGCTGGGGCCATTGAATGAATCCGCCATCTCATCGCTGATCTCCCCAAAGCCCAGCCGCCTGAAGACCTCCTTAAAGAGCAGATGCCCCAGTTCATAGCTGTCTGTCAGCGTTCCATCCAGATCAAATACGATCAGCACCGGCCGCTTCATAGCCAGCAGCCCGGCAGAGCACGCATCCATGCTCCGGCTGCAAAAGAGCGCTCCGTTCATGTAAATCCTCCGAGTATCAGTTTTCGCCGCGGGATTCCTTGATCACGCCGCTGCGGTACGCGCTGATGAGCAGCATCAGATCGTCGATGCGCCCGCGCAGCGCTTCGCCGTCGTCCGTATCGGCGATAAGCAGACGATGCTCCATCACCTTGACAATCTCATGCACGCTGTGAATATCCAGCTCGGCACGGATCGCATTTGCCTTGGATTCAAACGGCTGATGCGCGACGAGGCTCAGCTCGTGCGAGGAGAAAATCAGCGTGTAGCCCGCGATACCCGTCACCGGCTGATAGGCGCGCGACAGACCGCCGTCGATCACCAGCAGCCTTCCGCCGGCTTTGATCGGGCTCTCGCCCTTGCCCAGCTTCACCGGCACGTGGCCGTTGATGATGAAGCCGGTGTCCGCCATGCCAAACTCTTTCAGGATGCGCAGCGCAGTCGCCTCGTCGTCCTGGAAGTTATAGTACGCATTCTTAATTTCCACATGCGGGCGCTTATCCGCGATGAAATAGCGCTCAAACGTCGCCATTTTGCTCTTACCGAACAGCGGCGAATACGGTCCGCAGCCCAGATACCACAGGAAATCCTGACCGTCTGCGCGGGACTTGCTGCCAAGATTTGCAAAGTAACCCTGACGCGCCAGCAGATCTGCCGCGTCGATACCCGCACGGCCGCACAGGTTTTCGCTGCCCGTAACAGGAATCGGCGCAAAACTGCCGTCCTCGTTCATCGGAATGCAGCCATGGTAGAGCAGGTTGCCGTTGCAGCGCAGATACATGCCGCCCGTGCTGTAGAGGAACTGGACATGCCGCTGCAGCTTTTCAGAGTGGGCAAACTCGAGCACGAGCCTGTCCATCACCTCGCGCTCAATCGCGGTCAGCGCATACGGATCGGCGGGATCGATCGTCGGGAAATGGCAGCTTCGAAGCTGGTATTTCTCACCTTCGACCATCACCGTGCCGTTTTCAAAATCAATGCCGTGCAGCAGGCGGCGTGCCTCCATGCCGTATTCCGGGTGGCGCTCAAGCAGCTGGCCTTCCAGCTTGAACTGCAGAATCGCCGCCGCCTTATGCATGCGCGCCAGCTCCATCTCGTCCTCGTGCACGTCCTCGCCGTTGTCCTTGGGATGGAATTCCGTGCACGGATCATCGCCATAATACTTCATCGCCAGCGTGGAGAGCGGGCGCAGCGAAATGCCGTATCCGACCTCCAGCGTTTCCAGATTGCCGTACTTGACCGAGGTCACGATGACCTGCGCGATGCAGGCCTCAGAGAGCGCCGCAGCGCCCATCCATGCAATATCGTGATTGCCCCACTGCACGTCGACCTGATGATAGTTTTCCAGCGCATCCATGATCAGATCGGCGCGCGGGCCGCGGTCAAAGATATCGCCGATGATATGCAGGCGGTCAATCGCCAGCGCCTGAATCACGCGGCTGAGCGCGATGATCATCGCGTCCGCCTGACCGGTCTCCAGAATCGACTGCATGACCTCTCTGTAGTAGCCTTCCTTGTCGGGTGTGTTGTCGCTGAGCATCAGCTCCTCAATCAATGCGCCCATTTCTCTGGGCATCGCCTCGCGCACGCGCTTGCGCGTGTACTTGACCGAGCACATGCGGCAGACCTCCACCAGACGATAGATCGTCAGCCTGTACCACTCAGCCGATACAATCTTCTGCTTTTTGAGCAGCGCCAGCTTTTCATCCGGATAATAGATCAGCGTGGAAAGCATGTCGCGCTCATGCGTGGAGAGTATATTGCCGTACAGATCATTGATCTTGCGCTTGATGACGCCGCTGGCATTATGCAGGATATGCAGAAACGCCTGATGCTCGCCATGCAGATCGGAAAGGAAGTGCTCCGTACCCTTGGGCAGGCGAAGCACGGCGCGCAGATGCGCCACCTCCGCAGACGCCTCCTGAATCGTGCGGTACTGCTTGCGCAGCAGCTTGAGATAGCGGATATCCTGAGCAGTAAAACCTTCCATTTTCTTCTCTTCTTTCTCCCGGGAATTGCCGGGGTACGCCGGGCTGCCGCCCGGACCTGCCCGAGGGTCGATATCCCTCGGACTCCCTTTTACGCTTTGCGGTGGCTTAAAGCAAGGTTATTGATGGCAGCGGGCGATGCACTCGATTTCGATGGCAAGGCCCATCGGCAGCTTCGATACTTCCACACAGGAGCGCGCCGGATAGTTGGGCGCAAAATACTCCGCGTACATCTTGTTCACCTCAGCAAAATCGCCCAGATCCTTGAGGAAGACGGTCGTCTTGAGCACGTCGTCCATCGTGAGGCCCAGCTCGCCCAGAATCGTGCGGATATTTTCAAACACCTGCTTCGCCTGCGCCAGCGTGCCGCCCTCCACGGGCTTGCCCACCGCCGGATCCACGCCGATCACACCGGACATATACACGGTATCGCCATACACCACAGCACTGCAGTACGGGCCGATCGCGGCCGGACCCTTGGTGCTCTTGAAACAAATCTTATCCATAAACTGCTTCCTCTCTTTCTGTCGCTCTGTTATTCTCTTTGCGCTGTGCCGACATAAATCGTCGGCGCCACCGCTTCATATACATTTTGAGAAACAATCGTACGGGCAATCTCCTGCCCGTCTTCACCAAGATCAATACGCTCAACGTCTGCCGTATACCCCGTCAGCGCCTCGCCGACAGGTATGCGCTCGTCGGCATACTTTGCATATCTGCCCTCGCGGTCGCGCACATAGATGGGCTCCTCGATCGTGCCCGTCTCGTCGATGAGCGATTCAAGCGCGTATCGCCTGCCCAGCTCGTCGCCGATGATCATGATCTCCAGCATCGTGTCATCGTCCTGTACATACACGCGCGAGGTAATGAACAGCTTGGCATCCGTCTGATTGCGCAGCACCAGATCCAGCCCCTGATCGGAAACCGCCGCCTCCTGACCCATCGGGCAGTAATCCACGGGCCGCACAGCAGCGCTGCGCTCGCTGACCTCGATACCGGCAAGCAGCGCCGCGCGATACAGCGCTGTGGACGTCTGGCACACGCCGCCGCCCACGCCGGACACGTCCGGGCCGTAAGCCGGTTCCGGCGCGGTCAGATAGCCGCGCTCCTGAGAGCGCACACCGACCGTCTCATTGAACGAGAGCGCAGCGCCCGGCTCCACACACAGCCTCGCCAGCTGCTCTGCGGCAAGCGATGCATTGGTCACGGCGGCCTCGCCGCCTTCAAGCTTTGTAACCAGCCGTGCACGCAGAGAGAGTGAATTCTCCAGCACTGCGCGGTAAACCTTCGGCTCGATCACCTCAGGCTCAAGCGTAACGCAGGCAGCATTCAGCCGGGCGATTCCGCGCTCGATCTCTGCCTTTACATGCGAGGTATCCAGTGCATAACCGTTTTGCTCATCAGTAAAGACAAACGGCTGAGCGCTGCCGGGATGGAACACAACCGTCGCATCGACGCTTTCGCATTCCACATCAGCACGGATGATTTCAAGGATTGCATCCACCGGCTCCAGATCATAGGTAAGCACGGGCTGCATGATCACCGGCTCGCTGCGCATGCGCAGCATCTGCGCATACCGCGCCATCATGCCGCCCTCGCGCGCCGCAGCCCACAGGGGCTCAAGCGTCGCCTCTTTATCCACGGCAAGGCCGATATCCTGCGCCGTGATCGTGTAGGTCTGATTCATGCAGACGATTTCCGCCTGCCACGGCTGCACATATTCAGCGGCAATCGTATCGATAAGCGCCTCGGCGTCCATCCGCGTCGCGCCCTGCAGCGGATATCCCATGAGCATCGTTCCCGGAGCAAATGCGGCAAGGTATGGCTGCGTCTGCGTATATACGTAGATCGTACCCGCGCCGATGAGCGCTGCCGCCGCAAAAATGATCAGCGATACAACCGCTGCACCGCTCAGGCCTTTTTTTCGTTTTTTCTTTTTCTTCTTTGGCGTCTGTGCTCTGGGCGGCTTCTTCGGATCCGCCTTAGGGGGCGTATAGCCCGCCCGTGTCATCATCGGCATCCGTTCACCTCGCCTTCGTCATTTTCTGCGATGCGTGCAAGCAGCCTCTGCATATCGCTGTGCATCGTCTGCCAGCGATCCAGTCCCTCGCCGATATCGGTCTTTCTGACCTCTTCGCCGTGGAAATCGCTGCCGCCGGTGATCAGCAGATCCTCCCGCTGCGCCAGACGCTTCAAAAACGACGCATGATTATTCTGCGCGCTGGGATGATAAACCTCCACGCCGGCAAGCCCCTGGCTCTTCCATTCGCCGATGAGCGATTCAAGCATCGTCTCGCCCATTTTCAGCTCCATCGGGTGGGCCAGCACAGCAATGCCGCCCGCCGAGCGAATCAGGCTCACGGCTTCGCCCACCTTCACGTCCTCCTTGGGCACATAGGCGGGCTTTCCGGGCTTGAGATAGCGGTCAAATGCCTCATTGACCGAGAGCACATGTCCTGCTTCCACCATCGCGCGCGCAATATGCGGTCTGCCCATCACACCGCGCGCAAGCTCCCGCACGCGCGCCATCTCAACGGGCTTGCCCAGCTCGCACAGCCTCTGCACCATCGCAGCCGTACGCGCCTCGCGCTGGCGCACACGCTCCCGGCAGAACGCACGCAGCGCCTCATCCTCCGGATCAAAGCCGTAGCCCAGCACATGGATTTCCTTCTGCGCGCCGCAGCTGAGCTCCACGCCATGAATCAGCGTCATGCCCAGCTCCTGCGCCATACGCTTCGCCAGCGGTATCCCGTCCACGCAGTCGTGATCGGTCAGCGCCACATGCGTAAAGCCCAGCGACGCCGCGCGGCACATCAGTTCATCCGGCGCAAGCACGCCGTCCGATGCAGTGGAATGCATATGCAGATCAGCCTTGATCAATCAGAAACCTCCTTTGTGGGCTCTGCCCACACCCGGCAGGGACATTGTCCCTGCACCCTTCTTCGCTTCGCGCTGGTTTTAAGCTTCTTATCCGTGGAGCGGCAATAGCCGCTCCAAGAAAAGAATGTTTATGCCGCCGCGAAGCGGAAATGGGGTCTGGGGACTGGTCCCCAGTCAGGGGCATGGGGATGAAATCCCCATCGTCCCCGCGTTACTCCCCTTTACGGATCATGCCGCTTTCGGCGATGCGGCGCACAGCCTCGGTCAGCACCGCTTCGGACTGCACCAGCGCCATGCGCACATGGCCCTCGCCGCCCGGACCGAACGCCGTGCCCGGCACGCAGATGACGCCGGTCTTTTCCATCAGTTCATAGGCAAATGCGCGCGCGCTCGCATAGCCCGACGGAATCTTCGCCCAGACGAACATCGTCGCCTTCGGCTTTTTGATCTGCCAGCCGGCCTCCGCCAGACCGTCGATCAGGATATCGCGGCGGCGCTGATACGTCGCCCGCATCTCCAGCACATAATCCTGCGGGCCATTCAGCGCAGCCTCCGCACCCAGCTGAACCGGAATAAAGCAGCCGAAGTCGATGTTGGATTTGAGGCTCTTGAGCCGCTTGATCATCTCTTCATTGCCCAGCGCAAAACCGATGCGCGCACCGGCCATGGAATACGTCTTGGAGAGCGAGTTGAACTCAATGCCCACATCCATCGCGCCCGGTGTCTGTAGGAAGCTGCCGCAGCGATAATCGTCAAACGTCAGATCGCTGTATGCATTGTCATGCAGCACGGCGATGTCATGCTTCTTTGCAAAGGCGACGAGCTTCTCGTAGAAGCCGTCGTATGCCACGGAAGCGACCGGATTATTCGGATAGGAAACGACCATCAGCTTCGCGCGGTCGGCAAGCTGCGGATCGATCAGATCAAAGTCGATCACATAGCCATTTTCTGCAGGCTGCGCCATGTAGTGCACATCGCAGCCGTTGAGCTTCGGGCCGTCGGCGAAGATCGGATAGCACGGATCGGGCACAAGCACCACATCGCCCGGATCGCACAGCGCCATGGACAGATGCGCAAGGCCGTCCTGCGAGCCCAGCAGCGACACGATCTGCTTCGCCGGATCAAGCGTCACACTGAAGCGGCGCTGATACCACGCAGCCACGGTTTCAAGCAGCTGCGGCCTGTCCTTGACGGCATAAATATAGTTCTTCGGCTCCATGCATGCCTCGGAAATCGCGCGCATGACATGCGCCGGCGGCGTCAGATCGGGCGTGCCGATCGACAGATCGATGGTATCCATGCCTTTTGCGCGAAGAGCGAGCTTCGCCTCAAGCAGTTCTGTAAAGATGCTGGCCTCAAAAGCGTCCAGCTTATGAGAAAATTTCACAGGGAAAAACTCCTTTGATCATTGGAATATTCCGCAAAGGGCTGTGCCAGAAATGAAGCAGACGCCGCGTCAAAAAAACTGACGCGGCGCTGCGTTTATGTCGCCAATCAGGCGTTTTCGCCGCTTTCGCAGGCTGTCTGCACATCGGACAATGCTTCCTTCGCGTCAGGGCGCGCCGGCAGCGCTTCGCCCTTCATGAACGCCGCAAACTCCCCGCGGTCGATCGTCTCGCGCTCAATGAGCAGCTGCGTCAGGCCGTCCAGCTTATCGCGGTTTTCGGTGAGAATCTGCTTTGCGCGTTCAAACGCGCCGCTCATCCTGCGCTGCACCTCGCCGTCAATGCGCGCCGCCACGCTCTCAGAGAACATGCGGCTCTGCTGGCCATAGTCTCGCGCAAGGAAGACCTCATCGTGATCGCCGCCCAGATAGATCGGTCCCAGCTCGTCGCTCATGCCGTACTGCATCACCATGCGCCGGCAGATATCGGTCGCGCGCTGCAGATCGCTGCTCGCGCCGGTGGACATTTCGCCCAGCACCACATTCTCAGCCGCATAGCCGCCCAGCGCCATGGATACATAATCCAGCAGCTGCGTGCGGGTGGTAAAATCGCTCTCCTTTTCCGGCAGCAGCAGCGTGTGTCCGCCGCTGGAACCGCGCGGCATGATCGTCACCAGATGCACATCGTCGCAGCCCGGGAGCAGCTCGCCCACGATCGCGTGGCCGGCCTCGTGGATGGCGACGAGGCGCTTGTCCTCATCGGAAACGACGTGGCTCTTCTTCTCCGGCCCCATCTGCACACGCTCGATAGCGTCGCTCAAGTGGCGCGCGGTGATCTTCTCCTTACCCTCGCGGGCGCAGAGGATCGCAGCCTCGTTCATGACATTTTCAAGATCCGCGCCGGCAAAGTACGGCGTGCGCTTGACGATATTGCCAAGATCCACATCATCCTCCAGCGGCTTATCCTTGGCATGCACCCTGAGGATCGCCTCGCGGCCGCGCACATTCGGATAGCCCACGGAAATCTGGCGGTCAA
>JAFWXL010000015.1 GCA_017545905.1 Clostridia bacterium
ATAGACATCCCTGAACAGGGAAAAATAGGATGAAAATGAAAATGACTGATCCGGAAAAAACGAGGTCATACAAAGAGAAAACAGCGGAATCAACATGAACAGCGTCACAAACAATACGCCCGGCAGCACCAGCAGCAGCCAAATCCATTTCTTTGTGCGACTCACCGGCAATTCATTCCTTTCCGCATCCAAATTTGCACGGTTATATGGCACTTTATTGTAACATATTTACAAAAGAAAAGTCAACGAGACAGGCAAAAAGCCCGAAGAATCGTCTCGGTTCTCCGGGCGGATACGTTGGGGACGCCGTCCCCAAACCCCTGCTGAGGGATTTCATCCCTCAGCCTCCCTTCTTCGCTTCGCGCCTGTTTCAAGCAGCCAATCAAGGCAAACTCCATTTGCCTAAGGAGAATGATTAACCGCCTATCAGGCTCCCCGAAAGTCGCCTGAGGGGTTTTGCTTAAATGATATCCGCATATTCTGCCGCAGAGGCCATGAACGGCTTCATCTGCATCGCCAGCTGCGCGCGCAGCCCCGGCAGATCGGTCTTCGTCAGACGGCCGCCGCGCACGCGGATCTTGCCGCCCGTCATCACCACGTCCACATTGGACGTATTGGCGCAGTACACCAGCGCAGAATATGGGTTGTACGTCGGGAACATGTTTGCACCCTCGATGGACACGAGCACCATGTCCGCGCGCATGCCGGGCTTCAGCATGCCGATTTCACGTTCGGCGTGCAGCGCCTTCGCGCCGCCGCGCGTGGCCAGCGCCACGATGTCCTTCGCCGGAAACAGGCTGCGGTCGCGGTTCTCATTCTTATGGAAATTAGCAAACAGGCGCATCTGATCAAACAGATTGAGCGTATTGCCGGAGGACGGTCCGTCCGTGCCGAGACCAACCGGCACATTTGCCTCCAGCAGCGCCTTCACCGGCGCAACGCCCTTGCCGGCCTTGGTATTGCTGGCGATACAGTGCGCGACGCTCGCGCCCTTTCTGCCCAGCAGTTCCGCGTCCTCGGGGGAGACATGGATGCAGTGTGCCGCCAGCAGATGCTCGCTCACCGTGCCGATGGAATCCATATAGGAAAGCGGCGTATGGCCAATATCGGCGAAGTGCTTCATCTCATAATCCATCTCGCTCACGTGCAGCGTCATCAGCGTACCATACTGCACAGCCATATCGTGTGAGCGGCGCAGAGCGGCCTCGTCGCAGGTGGTCGTGCCATGCGGCGCGAGAATCGGATGAATCAGATCGTCGTTGTAGTACTGCTGCAGGATTTCTTTGGCAATCTCAAAGCCGCCGTAGGGCTTGCCACGGCTGTCGCAGGTACTCTGGCCGATGATCGTCTCACCCAGATAGCCGCGCATGCCCATCTTCTGGCAGGCGCGCACGACCTCATCCTCAAAGTAATACATATCCACAAACGTAGTCACGCCCGCCAGCAGCATTTCGGCAATGCCGTAGAGCGCGCCCAGATAGACCAGCTCCTTGGTCATCGCTTTGTCCTCCAGCGGGAACAGGAAGCGGCGCAGACGGTCGGGGCAGTCGTCGCCCATCGTGCGGAACGGGATCATCGACGCATGGCAGTGCGTATTGATGAAGCCCGGCAGCAGAATGCCGCCGCGGGCGTCGATGCGCTCGTCGCATTCGCCCGGATACAGTCCCTCGCCCATCGCTTCGATATTCTTTCCGTTGACCAGCAGCCATCCGTCGCGGATCTGCGTAAAGTCATCGTCCAGCGTCAGAATCCATGCATGTTCAAATACTTTTTTCATAATCGGAATAAACCTTCTTCTCCTCGAATTATATCAGATTTAATATATCAGGCAAGGACGTCAAGCACAGCCGCGCAGAAGACCTGCGCGCCTTTTTTCAGCACATCCTCGTCAAAGTCGAATTTCACCGTGTGCTGTGCGCCCGCCATCGGCGTCATCACGCGCATGTAGGTCGCAAGGCCGCCGTGCTCCTGCACGCGGTTCATCATCACGGAAATGTCCTCGCTGCCCCAGTTTTTGGCATTCTCAATGCTGCTCACCGAAAGATGCGGCAGATCGCGGCGCACCACATCCGCGATACGCGTGATAAGCGCTTCGTCGCTGTGCTGCCCCTCCGCTTCGCCCATCTTCGTGATGCTGACGCCGCAGCCATACATCGCCGCTGCGCCGCGGCAGACCGCCTCGGCAGACGCTGCTACAAAGCTGTTGATCTCCGTCGTTTCGCCGCGTACCTCAATCTGCATAAGCGCCTCGTCCGGGATCACATTGCGACCGGTACCCGCGTGCAGTGTACCGACGTTGATGCGGCTCTGCCCCTCGCTGTGGCGCGGAATCGCGTGCAGCGAAAGCGCCGCGCTCGCAGCCGCCAGCAGGGCGTTTCTGCCCCGCTCCGGATAGCCGCCCGCATGCGCCGCAAGGCCGGTGAATTTCACGTCATATTTGGTCGTGGCCAGCGAACCGTATGTGCCCGGGGTCACGTCGCCGTCATCGAGGCTGTCTGTCGGCGCGACATGCGAGCCGATGAAGACGTCCGCGTCATCCAGATGCCCCGCCGCCACAATCGCCTTCGCGCCGCGCGCACCCTCCTCGCCCGGCTGAAAGATCAGCTTCACCGTGCCGTGAAGCGCCTCTTTCATCCCGGCAAGGATCTTCGCTGTGCCCAGTCCGATCGCCGCATGCGCGTCATGCCCGCATGCGTGCATCTTTCCGGGGATCACGCTGGCAAATCCTTCTCTCGTCGGCCTGTGCGTGTCATCGGGCCATTCCTGCATGCCCAGCGCGTCGATGTCAAAGCGCAGGGCGACGGTCTTTCCTTCGCCGCAGCGCAGCACGCCGATCACACCGGTGAATCCCTCGCGCATATCCTGCGTCAGGTATTCCGCCTCGCAGCCGTGCGCCAGCACGCGCTCAAGATGCCGCTTCGTTTCCGACTCATCCGGCACGCCCATGCGCGCCCCGTCCAGACAGACCGCACGGCCCGTGATCACCTCATAGCCCATCTGCGTGAGCTCTTTGGCAATGAGCGCGCTGGTGCGCATCTCCAGCCAGCCTGTCTCCGGAAACCGGTGCAGACTGCGGCGAATGTCCGTCATATAGCTTTGCAGCTCAGCGCTGCGCGCGAGCAGATGTGCGATCCTGTCCATGCCAAAAGACCTCGCTTTACGCAGAGTCGGTATATCCATGCACTTTATCCCAATGCAGGCCACGAAAAAATAATAACACAATTGACGCGAACCTTCAAGCATCGTATACTCAGAATATGCGGTCTTCAGCACAAAACCGAGTATACTTCCGCAGAAATGCTTATGAAAACGTGTTTGCCATCGGCTCCACCTGCTTCGATGTGATTCTCCGTAAGGATTATTTGCCCAGAACGGAGGCGAATATCCATCTCCATTCCCAGCGTTTATCATCGGCGTATCTGCTGCCGCAGCCAAAACCGCCGGCGCAACGCTTTCTGATACAGATTTCGCCCGTGTCGTCATGAACCACTGACGCCAGTTTTTTCCAGCAGCCGCTGCGCATCATCCGCGCCGACGCGGACACAATATGCTCCGGGGACAGGACATCTTGTCTGACCCGGAAGCATCCCCTGTGATTTTCGCGTGTTCGCCATCGTCATGATCGCGCAGCCCGCTCAGATCACGGTGCATCCGGGCGGGCTGCACAAAGCAGCTGGCTTTGTCAGCCATCCCCTCCTCTTTGACAGCCGGAGGCCGCAGAATGATCGCTGCGGTCTCCGCGCTTTTTTTGTGCGTCTTTCCCCTTAACAAACAGGCCAAAAGTGCTATAATGGGTGTGTTGCAATACGCACGAGGAGAAACATCATGTTCCGCAATTCCACCCATCGCACCATGGATATGACGCAGGGACCGCTCTTTTCGCAGATCTTCTTCTTTGCCCTGCCAATCATGCTCTCGGGCATCCTGCAGCTGCTTTTCAATGCCGCAGATACCATCGTCGTCGGCCGCTTTGCCGGCAACGAAGCGCTCGCCGCTGTCGGTTCCGTCGGCTCGCTCAACAACCTGATCATCAGTCTGTTCATCGGCCTGTCCGTCGGCGCAAATGTGCTTGTCGCGCGATACACAGGCTCGCGAAACGACGACGCTGTCTCCCAGACGGTACATACCTCCGTGCTGCTCTCCGTCGCGGGCGGCTTTGTGCTGACGGTGCTGGGCGTGGTGCTTGCTCATCCGCTGCTTGAGCTCATGGGCTCTCCTGCGGACGTCATCGATCTGGCTGTGCTCTATGTACGCATTCTGTTCATCGGCATGCCGGTTCAGATGCTCTATAATTTCTGCGCCGCCATTCTGCGCGCCGTGGGCGATACCAGCCGCCCGCTGTATTTCCTCACGATTGCCGGCGTGGTCAATGTCGTGCTCAATCTCATCTTTGTCATCGTCTTCCGCATGAGCGTGGCCGGCGTCGCTCTGGCGACCATCGCCTCTCAGGCCGTATCCGCCGCGCTGGTCGTGCGCTCGCTCATGGGCATGGACGGCCCCACGCGGCTGTATCTGCGCCGCCTGCGCATCCATCCCGGCAAGCTGCGCGAGATCATCCGTATCGGTCTGCCGGCGGGCATTCAGTCCTCCGTCTTCTCGCTTTCCAATGTCGTCATTCAGTCCTCGATCAACAGCTTCGGCTCCGTGGTCATCGCCGGCAATGCCGCCTCCGCCAATGTGGGCAGCTTCATCTATCAGGCGATGAACACATTCCAGCAGGCCATCACCTGCTTTGCCAGCCAGAATGTCGGCGCGCGCAAGCCGCGCCGTATCTTCGCCGCCATGAAAGCCAGCATGATCTGGGCGATCATCACCGGCGTCATTCTGGGCGTGCTTTCCTGTGTCTTCGGCGAGCCGCTCCTCTCCCTCTATTCCGCCGACCCCGCCGTCATCGCTGCAGGCATGGAGCGCCAGATCATCGTCTGCGCACCGTATTTCCTGTGCGGCATGATGGAAGTCATGACCGGCGCGCTGCGCGGCATCGGCTATTCGCTGCTGCCCATGGCCGTCTCGATCCTCGGCGCATGCGTATTCCGCATCGTCTGGGTCGTCACCATCTTCAGGGCCATCCCGACGCTCGCCTGCCTGATGGTCTCCTACCCCGTCTCCTGGCTGCTGACGTTCATCGTTCTGGTTATCTTCTTCAATCTCATCTGGAACCGCCGTGTCAAGCAGCATTTTACCGCTGAAGAGCTCGCCGGCGAGTGAGGACGCTTGGGGACGCTGTCTCCAAACCCCTGGCAGGGACATTGTCCCTGCACCCCCCTTCGCTTCGCGGCGCACAAAACTCGCATAGCGCAGCAGCGCCTTCCGCTTTCGCGAAAGGCGCTGCTTTGTTTTTGGTTTTTTCTCCGTGTCCCCAGCAGTTCTGGAGCGCCTGCTGCGCGAACAAAACGGATTCAGAACTTCAAAGCCATCGTACTGCCCATGTCGGGCATCAGAGGGCCATCCGCCCGATTGATGCCCTTAGAAGCAAGCCGAAGGTCACATAATCCAGCGGAACGCTGGTCAGTCGCGCTCCCATTCGATGATGTCGCCCGTGACGCTCATCTCAAATTCGTAACGCTTGCCGCCAAGCTCCGCCTCGCCCTCGTAGCACAGGCGTCCGCCCTCGCGCTCCAGATCCAGATCGACCACGACCAGCTCGCCCTTCTTTTCGGCCAGCAGCGCCATCGCCTCGCCCGCCGTCAGCGCGCCTTCCGGCTTTTCATACAGGGTCACCTTGCGAAGCTCGTTGGTGCTCTCAAGCACCTCGCACTTGCCCAGCTGTGTGCCCTGGGAGAAAAAGAGATCCCATTCGTAGCGTCCGTCGTCGCGATCGCGCACAGCGTAATCGACAACAGCCTGCGGCATGCTGACCTTCAGAGCAGCCAGCGCCTTTTCCTTTTCCGCAGTGAATTCCTCAGCCATCGCGCCGGAAGCGCTCACCAGCATCATCGCAGCCGCCAGAGTGATCATGATGTTCTTTTTCATTTTGTTTTCCTCCTTGTTTTGTTCTATGGCTGTATTCTAAGCCGTCAAGATGAAAGCAAGATGAAAATCAGAAAGTTTTCAGATCTTTTTCCGGTTATTTTTCCGGCAGCCGGATCGTGAACATACAGCCCTTTCCGTACTCGCTGTGAACCTGTGCGCTGCCGCCGTGCGCCCTGGCAGCCAGCTGCACAATCGAAAGCCCGATGCCCGTGCCCTGCGTTGTGCGCGCGCCGTCTGCACGCCAGAAGCGCTCAAACACATGTGCAAGCGCATCCGGCTTGAGCCCCTCTCCGTCGTCCGTCACACGGATACACACGCCGTCCCCGCTGTTTTCCAGCTCAATGCGCACAGTGCCGCCCTCGCGCCCGTAGCGGATCGCATTGTCCACAAGATTGATCACCGCGCGCATGAGCATCGCACGGTTACCGCGCACGCCAGCCGCCTGAAGCACCGTGAGGATGCGCATGTCCTTCTCCTGCGCCACAGGCTCCATGTCCTGCGCAATGCCTTCGATCATCGCCGCAAGATCCACGTTGTCTTCCATGGGCATCCTGCCCGCTTCCAGCCGCGCAAGCATCAGAAGCTGATCGACCAGCATGCGCATTTCCTCGTTCTTTTCCAGCATCAGCGCAATGCCTTCGTCCTTTTCTTCCTTCGAATCGCGGCTCAGGGCATATTCGCCCTGCATGCGCATCGCATTGAGCGGCGTGCGCAGTTCATGCGCCGCATCTCCGGTAAACCGCTTTTCCCGCTCAAACGATGCTTCCAGCCGGTCCAGCATCGCATCAAGCGTATCGGAGAGCATGTGCAGCTCGTCTCCGTCCGCCCCGTAACCGGCAGGCATGCAGCGCTGCGACAGATCGCTGCCTTGAGCGATTGCGGAAGCAGTCTGCGTCATCTGCACAACCGGCGAAAGCGCGCCCTTTGTGATCATGTATCCGCCCAGAAGCGCCGCAGCGGCAAGCAGCGGCAGCATGAGCAGGCACACGCGCCAGATCGCATGCGAAACACCCGCGGACAGATCGGCCGAAACATGCAGGCGCACCCAGACGGGTTCGTAATCCGGCAGATCAACCCATTCATCCAGAATTACCCAGCTGTGCGTGCCGTCGCTCACCGTGCGTACCGCTTCGCGCTCAAAGGGCGCATCCACACGTCTGCGTCCGTAGATCAGGCTGCCATCCGGCGCAAACAGCGACGCGTAAACATTGGGGATCTCATCGATGTCCGCGTCGATTTCCAACACACCATGCTCAATCTCCATCTCGTCGAGAATGACCACCATCGCGCTTTGCAGCGTATCCCGGCAGTAAACATCCTGCGCATGCCGCGAGACAAAGAACAGAAAGCCAATCGCAACCGTGCAGATCATCACAATCAGCGCGGCATACCACAGCGTGATGCGCGCCTTGATGGAGAGCTTTCCCGGTCCCTTCATGCTTCCTCCCGCAGGACATAGCCCGCATAGCGTACGGTGTGAATCAGCTTCACATCGCGCCCGTCATCGATCTTCTTGCGCAGATTGCGGATGTAGACGTCAATCATGTTCGACGCGCCCTCGTATTCATAGCTCCACACATGCTCTGTGATCTGGCTGCGCGAGAGCACATGCCCTTTGTTGCGGATCATGTATTCCAGCAGCGCAAACTCGCGGCTCGTGAGCGCAATCGTCTCCCCGGCGCGCATCGCCGAGCGTGCATCGCAGTCCACAATCAGATCCGCAATGGTAAAGCGGTTGCTGGTCTGCTTGGTGCGCCGTGTCAGCACGCGCAATCGTGCGGAGAGCTCCTCATAGGCAAAGGGCTTGACCAGATAATCGTCCGCCCCCGCATTGAGCCCGCCGACCCTGTCGCTGACAGCATCCCTTGCCGTGAGCAGCAGCACGGGCGTCTGCCTGCCCGCCCGGCGAAGTCGGGTCAGCACGGCAATGCCGTCCATGCCCGGCATCATGATATCCAGCACCGCCACATCATAATCGGCACTGAGCAGATAGTCCAGTGCGTCCGTGCCGTTATAGCACACATCCACCGCATAATGCTCTTCCTTGAGCCGCTTTGCCAGCGTGTCCGCCGTCAAACGGTCGTCTTCCGCGATCAGCATCCGCATGCAATCACCCCTTATTCTTACATTATAGCACAGATTATACCGCCAAAAGATGAATCGAAGATGAAAATGTTCATCCGGAGCCGCCGGAATCGCAAACAGGATTCTTAATCTGCAGGATTTTTATCTCTAACTTTCAAGACGCAGGATTTCCTGCAAACCCCTTGCATTTTATCCGATTTGTGATACAATAGCAACGTTCTTGTTTTTCATATTGCTTCTATGTATATATTCATTTTTCACGATATGAGGTACTGTTCATGATCAAACTTGCCGACCGCATGGAGCATGTCCACTCCGATATCCGCGGCCCGCTATACCGCGAGGCGCTCAGGCTGCAGCAGCAGGGCGTGGATGTGATGAAGCTCAACACCGGCAATCCCGCAGCCTTCGGCTTTCCGCTGCCAGAAAGCATCCGCGCCGCGCTGGAGGGGCGCGCCGCGGAAGGCGTGCCCTACTGCGATTTTCAGGGCATGCCCGCTGCCCGTCAGGCGATCATCGATTACTGCATCAAAAAGGGTATAGAGGACGTCGAGCCCGAGGATGTATTTATCGGCAACGGCGTGAGCGAAGTGGTCAACTTTGCCCTGATGCCGCTGCTCGATCCGGGCGACGAGGTGCTCATCCCCACGCCGAATTACACCCTCTGGTCCAACACTATCCGTCTGACCGGCGCAACGCCCGTGTATTACCGCTGCGACGAGGCGTCCGGATGGAATCCGGACGTGGATGATCTGCGCAGCAAGATCACCGCCCGTACCCGCGCGCTGGTGATCATCAATCCGAATAACCCCACCGGCGTGCTCTATGACACGCAGGTGCTCTACGACATGCTTGAGGTTGCCCGCCAGCACAACCTGATCGTCTTCTCCGACGAGATCTATGACCGGCTGGTGATGGACGGTCTTGAACACGTGGCTACCGCGTCGCTTGCGCCGGATCTGATCGTGGTGACGATGAACGGCCTGTCCAAGTCCCATTCCCTGTGCGGCTACCGCTGCGGCTGGATGGTGCTCAGCGGCCCGCGCCAGCAGCGTATCGAATACCGCAGCGGCATCGTGCAGCTCACCAGCATGCGCCTGTGCGCCAATGCGCTTGCGCAGCTGGTCATTCCGGCGGCGCTTGAGGACATGGAAACGCCGCATGCCATGGTGCGCCCGGGCGGACGCATCTATGAGCAGCGCGCGGCGACCTGCGAGGTTCTCGACACCATTCCCGGGCTGAGCTATGTCAAGAACAACGCCGCGTTCTACCTCTTCCCGAAGCTGGACGCGCGCCGCTTCAATATCACCGACGACCGCCGGTTTGCGCAGGATCTGCTCCATGCCACGCGCATCCTCGTGGTGCCGGGCAGCGGCTTTGACTATCCGGACAATGATCACTTCCGTCTGGTGATGCTGCCCGAGGCGGGCGAGCTGCGCGAGGCGATGGGCCGCATGGCCGGATTCCTTGAAACCTACAGGCAGGCTTAAACACGCCCGCTGCGCGTATGTCCGCGCAAATTCCTATAGAGCAAAAAGAGAGAGGATTTCCTCTCTCTTCTTTATTGCATTCAATCAGCAATCTCCACAACCAGACCGAACTCGCCGGGCAGGAATCGCGGACAGACATTTTCGCTGGACGTAATGACGGAGGCCGCCAGCTGCGAACCGATATCGATCGCCTCCGGCAGGCTCTTGCCGTAGGTCAGGCCGATGGACACGCCCGCACAGAATGCGTCGCCAGCACCGGTGGTGTCCTTCACCTGCACCTCGATGGCCGGACAGTGTCCCTTCACACCCCGCATGTCGGCATAGACCGCGCCGTCGCCGCCGAGGGTGACAACCATCGCCGGGATCTGCGCCTGCACAACCTTTTCAGCGAGAATATCGCGCATCTCCTCCCGGGTTTTGTCCTCATAATCGTCGATGAAGAACATGCCCGCCTCCTGCTTGTTGCAGATAAAGCAGTCGAACTGCTTGAGCAGATCGCGCCGCTCGATGGCCAGGCTGATATTGGATACCAGCGCGAAGATCTTCTTGCCATGCTTCTTGGCGTATTCGAGCACGATCTTCACCAGCGACTTGTCCAGATCACACTCCAGCACGACGGAATCGACCTGCGAAAAGATCTCGTCTCCCTTTTCGCGGATCAGACCGACCAGCGGCAGCATGTTCGGCCGCTTGGAGATGGAGCCAGCCACGTCGCCGTTGTTGTCAAATACGGCCAGCCATGTGCCCATGCCATCGGGGATGGTCATCACATAATCGCAGTTGACCTTGTGATTCCTGAGCTTTTTGAGCACTGCGTCGCCCATAGGCGTATCGTCCACGATGCCCAGATACGTCGGGCGGAGCTCCACATTGGCGATATCCTCCACAACATTGCGAGCCACGCCGCCGTGAATGTATTCCACACGGCCCACGTTTCGCCCGGTGGGGATGTAATTGTCCTGCGGAAAGCCCTTGATATCCACAAATGCCGCGCCGATTACCAGAATACCCATCTAGATCTGCTCCTTTGTACGCTGTCGTTATTCCTATCATACCACAATTGGTGCAAGAATCAAACGTTTATCGCCACTGCGTCCATCACTTTTTCAATGTCGCCGCGGATCACCAGCGACGCCCGCTCGTCTGCCTGTGTCTCTTCGCGGTTAATCACCACGAGCTTTCGGCTGCCGCCGCGGAAATAAGCGAGCATTGACGCCGCCGGCTCTACCGTCAGGCTCGTGCCTGCGACAATCAGCAGGTCGCAGCGCGAGATCTCGCGGCATGCGCCCGTGGATACGTAGTGATCCAGCGGCTCGCCGTAGAGCACGACGCCCGGCTTGATCACCCCGCCGCAGGACGGGCATTTCGGCACGCCCTGAGCAGCGAGCATGTATTTCAGATCAAAGAACCTTCCGCACTCAATGCAGTGATTCTCATGCACGCTGCCGTGCAGTTCGTAGACAAGCCTGCTGCCTGCCTTCCTGTGCAGGCCGTCGATATTCTGCGTGACAAGGCCGGAAAGCTTTCCCGCCTGCTCCAGCTGCGCCAGCTTTCTGTGCGCCGCATTGGGCGCCGCCTCCGGGTGGAGCATATACCCGCGATAGAATTCGTAAAACACATCGGGATGCAGGTAAAAAAACGACTGGCTGAGCATCATCTGCGGCGTGAGACCGCCGAATCTGCGCCTGTACAGGCCATCCTCTCCCGTGAAATCCGGAATACCCGACGCCGTGCTCACCCCTGCGCCGCCAAAGAATACGATGCGCTTTGCCCTGTCGATCATCGCCTGAAGCGCTGCCGTCTGTTCCATCGCGATCACCTCTCTACGGCTCATTATCGCACAGCCGTCCGCCGTTTGCAATCCCGATTGCCCGATTGCCGATTTCGTGCTATACTGAAATATATGCATATATCCGATGTCAGGAGGATGACATAGATGAAGATTTCCAAAAAAGACGCGCTGATGTGGTTCGAGTTCTTTGCGATGCTGCCCGAGGACGAGGAACTGCTGACCAACCAGCAGGAGATCGCGCTGGCAACGTTTTCCCAGATCGAGGCGGCCATCGACGCGCGCAACGAAAGGCTGATGAGCGCCATTCCCGGCCTCAAGACGCTGGGCGGACGCACGTATTACGTAGGCGACGACAGCAAATTCTCCAAGGGCTGTCGTTCCTGCCTGACGGGCACAGGCCTTTCCGCCATCCGCAAGACGAACAAGTGCAACATCCAGTGCAAATTCTGCTACAACTACGGCGAACTGAATAATATCCCGCCCATCGGCGAGGGCATGTGGCAGATCGGCGGCACCAAGTTCTACGAAAAGGACATCGACCTGCTGCTCTCCATCCAGCAAAAGCCCACCGGCATCTCCTACGTGTATCTCGAGCCGTTCATGGAGATCGAAAAATACTACGGCGTCATCCGCAAATTCGCCGACGCCGGCATCCACCAGCACATGTACACCAACGGCCTGCTGTGTACAGAGGAAAACCTCCGTGCGCTCGGCGAAGCCGGCCTTGACGAGCTGCGCTTCAACCTCGGCGCAAGCAACTGCCATGACCGCGTGATTGAAAGCATCCGCATCGCCAAAAAGTACATTCCCTACGTGGGCATCGAAACCCCGATGACGCCGGAATTCCTCGAAGGATTCATGAAAAAGAAGGAAGCAATCCTCGCCACCGGACTGGATTTTATGAACTGCGCAGAGCTGCACCTCAATCCCAACAACATCGGCAATTATGAAGGCGAGAACATGTATATCGCGCGCCTTGGCTATGTTTCCCCGGTCTGGAGCCGCGAGATCACGTTCACGCTCATGAAGATGGCCGCCGAAGAGGGCTGGCCGCTGGTGGTGCACGACTGCTCCAACCACACCAAGTTTGCCCGCGGCCTGAACCTGCGCGGCAAGGAGGGCGGCTGCTTCGGCTCCAGCGATTATGTATGCGAATTCACGCGCATGCCGTTTGAAGCCTTTCTGCCGATCCTGCGCGATGAGAGCTTCCGCTTCCTGGAGGAAGAGCCGCTGCCCTACGGATACAATCCCGGGGATATCGTTCTGTGACAGAGTGTTTCTTCTGCAGGATATCGGGATACGTATGGGGACGCCGTCCCCATACCCCTGGCAGGGATTTCGCCCCTGCACACCCCTCCGCTTCGCGGCGGCTATAAGCAGTTATATGCATCAAAAAGCGGCCAGTGGCCGCTCCCATTTCCGAACACCTTGACAATATGAAATCATTTCGTGCTCGCAGCACGTAATTTTGCACAATTCCCTATAGAGCAGAAAAGGAGCCTTTCGGCTCCTTTTTTGCATTTTTACTGCGCAGCCACGCTGCCGAAAATCGTCATCAGGTTGGAGAGCACGTCCGGCTTGGTCACAAGGCTCACAGAGAGCTTCGCCGCCTGGGACACAATCTCCTTCTTGATCTGCTCCTTCTGCGCCTCATCGAGCGCGGACAGGTCAATCGCCTGACCGCCGGCGAATTCGATTTCCTCGTACTCGCCCTGCTCCAGCGTCACATCGGCCACCAGCATGCCCATGCCGGTCATGCCCAGCGCGCCGGTCGCGCCCATGGCGACAGAGTCGCCGTCCACGGTCGTCATGCCGCTGAAGGACGCGCTCACCAGCGCGATGTCCTCGCTGTTGGCGCGGCCATTGAGCAGCAGCAGGCCCTTGAAAAGCTCGCTCTGCGCGCCGTTTTCATCCGTGCTCACCTCAAAATCGAGGTTCGCATTCACGCCAAAGCCCGCAGAAGAGCCCTCGTCCTGATCGTGCACATCCAGCTGACCGATGATATGGCTGTGGTTCACACCGCCCACATCCTGACCAAACTGCATGTCCAGATCACCGATCACGCGGTTGTTGTTGTACACCTGCAGCTCGCCGTGAGAGGTATGCAGGCGCTGCCAATCGTCGTCCGTCTTGATGGAATAGGTGAAATCGCCCTCATACGGCAGCTCCGTAGTGAACTGCGGCACGGTCGCATCAAAGCCGACCATCGCGCCGAAGTCGTCGTAGCTGACCGTCATGCCCATCACGTTGTCCGTGCTGGTATCCCAGAGCAGCTGCGTGCTCTTCATCAGCTTCTTGAAGAAATAGGACACGTCGTCATAGGTGATCGGAGACTCGTCCTTCTCCTCAATGATATAATACGACGGCTGCACGTAGTCCAGCGCCGGATTGATCGTCTCCTTGGTAAACAGCGCATCGGTAAACACGCGCGCCTGATAGCGGGTCACGCCGCTTTCAGCCAGCAGATCGGCCAGCGCCTGCTGGAACTCGCCCGTGGTATCCGCCACAGTCGCCGCCGTATTCCACAGCAGCGTGTTGAAGCTGTCGGCCTTGATCTTGCCGAACATGCGCTGGGCTACCGGATCGCGCACCTCGGTTGCATCCAGATACGTATCGTCGAAGGTGTAGAATTCGCCGTCGTTATCCACCTGCATATAGCTGACCCAGCCCAGCAGGTGATTGATCAGCATGGAAATCATATCGCTGCCGGTGATCTTGAGACGGTCGGCAGCCTCAAGCGAGCGGAACTCGGCAACGCCTTCGGGCGTGGACATGTCAAAATCCGCAAGCGTCAGCTCCACTTCATCCTCATCGCCGGCGGCCGGCATCGTCAGAACCAGCTTGCCGGTCAGATTGCTCATCACCTGCGCAGAGCCGTCCTCGTAAATCAGCGCGTCCGCGCTCAGCAGCGTCAGATCATCCATATCCAGCTGCGCATGAATGCGCGCCGTGCCGAAGTCATCATAGAAGGACATATGCAGCTGCGACTTAGCCAGCAGCTCGGCAAGCGCCGTGAGCGTCTCATCCTTCATGCTCTCTTCCAGATCCAGGCCCAGCACTGCGGTCAGGTTCAGCTGGTTGCCCGCATAATAGCTGTCTGCGACGGAAGCCGCCGTCAGTTCGCCGGCATAGTAGCCGCCGGCAGCCTCTTCCGCCACGGACGCGACGGGCATGATCAGCATCAGTACGCTGAGCACAAAAGAAAGAATGCGTCTGTTCATCAGGAAGTACCTCCTTATCATGTCATTTGGGAATTGCAGAGCCCTCACAAGCCCTGATGAATGGTATCCAGCGTGTTTTTGTCCAGCTGGCGATAAACGGCAGATGCCAGCGCCTTTGCCGCCGCTTTGTCCATCGTCTGCAGATCGCCTGGGATTGCAGCCGGTTCGCCGCCCGCACGCAGCGTTACATCCGCGCTGCCCGCAAGAAATGCCTGACCGTCCAGCGTCACGTCAAACGTGATTTCATCGCTGATTTCGATCGCTTCGTCCGGTGCTTTTGTCGTCAGGCTGATCACATTCCTGATCTCGGCCGATGCGTCGTTCAGGCGCAGCATGCGTCTGCCGGGTCTGCGGTCGGTAAGCCCCAGCGTGGCCGTTATCGTGATGCGCTCGCCAAGTGTTTCTGTGTCCGCGCGCCAGCGGTTTTTCATCGTCACGCTCAGCCGGCTGGAGATGCTGCTGCCCTCAATTCTGCCTGCAGCCTTGATCGTCGTATGTACGCTGACCGTACCTTCTTTGTTCTTTCGGGTCACTTCGTTTTCGCGAAGCGCGCTGTAGAGCAGCTCGATCTCATTGTCCTCGTCCTGCCTGAACGTCAGCTCAAACGTATCCTTGGGCGTACGTCCCGCAGGCTGGCGCAGATAGCCGGATATCTCGCAGGGCGTTTCGCCCGCTCTTGCAATCGCACCGCTGACGCGGATCTTTGTCAGCCGCGTGCCGTCGTCGGACATCGTGCGCTCCAACTCAAACGGCCTGCTGACTGCAAAGCCGAATCCCAGCGCGTCGCCGGCCTGAAGCCCCTCCAGCCACTGCGCCACATGCGCAAGCGGCACGCGCTCCAGCACGGCAGCGCCCAGCAGTTTTTCCTCCAGCGCATCAAGCGCCCCGCCTGAGGGCAGGGCGTACGCGCCGAGCTCCTCGCCGCCGCGGCGCAGCGCGATCATTTCCGCTTCGCCGCTTCGCGCATATTCAATCGTCGTGCCCCTGAGCATGGCTGCAAGCACGGACAGATCGCGCGCATACATCGCCTTGTCCAGCGACACCTGCGCCTGCGCCTGAACCGGCGGACACTGTTCTTCCAGCTCCGAAAGCCTTTTCAGTCCCGGCGAGAATACCTCGTTGGACGGCAGTGTCTGCGCGACGGCCGCGCCCGATATGCAAATCAGCACGCATATAAGCGCAGCGAGCACCGTTTTTCTCATCATCAATTTCCGTTTCCTCTGCTTGTTACGGTTCCCTTCCGTATAAACAGACGAATGCAAAGTCCTTTTTCTTCCCCATCCGGCAGGCAGAATTCTCCGCCTGCCTTCAAAGCCGGAAGCGCTTTACTCGTCGCGCTCTGCAGGCTCGTCTTCCCAGACGGCGACCTCCGGCAGCACTGCTTCGTCCAGCACGATCTTTTCCTCGTCCAGATCCACCTCGACGACAACACGGCGCAGCGCCGGGATCATCATCTCCCCGCGCGGCGTATCAAAGACATACACGTCGCAGATGCTGTTGGGGCTGAGCACATCGACAAGCTCGCCGATCTCATTGCCCTTGGTATCCACCGCCGTCAGGCCGATCAGATCGACGACGAAATTCTCGTCCTCATCCAGCTCAATGGCATGCTCGCGGTCGACAAAGACCTTCACCCCGCGAAGCAGCTCGGCCTCGTTGCGGTCCTTCACGCCTTCGAGCAGCAGCACGGCAAAGCCGTCGTTGCAGCGGCCTTTTTTGACCTTGTACTCGACGTATTCGCCCTTTTTGAGCAGGTATACGCTCTCAAGGCGCGCATAGCGGTCCGGATCGCTTGACATTGCGCGCAGCTTGACCTCGCCCTTGATCCCCTGCGGACGGACGATTTCGCCGATCTGCAAATATTCCATATCCATTATACCTCAATTTCCGCAGATACACATATGCCGCGCATCGCTGCGCGGCATTGTATGCATTTCATGGGCAGGACACGCGGCGCCGAGCGCTTGTGTCCGCGCGGGATCACATGATCTCCACGAACACAGGCTTCTCGTTGCGGGCGGTCGCTGCCTTCACAACGGCGCGGATGGACTTGGCGATGCGGCCCTGTTTGCCGATCACCTTGCCCATATCATCCGGGCCGACGCTCAGCTCGATGATGACAGACTCCGGACCTTCAACGGTCTTCACCTGCACCTGATCTGGATGATCCACGAGCGTTGCGGCAATATAGCGAACCAGTTCTTCCATTGCTCAGCCCTCGCGGTTACCTGATAAATCAGGCGATCGCGCCGGTCTTCTTGAGCAGCGCACGGACGGTGTCGGTCGGCTGGGCGCCGTTCTTCATCCAGGTCTGAGCCTTCTCGTTGTCGATCTTCAGCTCAACCGGGTTGGAAACCGGATTGTAGTAGCCGATCTCATCGATGAAACGGCCATCGCGGCAGGCGCGCTCGTCGGCGACGACGACACGGTAGAACGGCTTCTTCTTCATGCCCATTCTCTTCAGACGAATCTTAACCATAATTGTATCCTCCTAAATTCTCTGTTTAAATAGAATATATGACTTCAATCTTGTAGATTGGCGTCGGTGTTTTTCTCGGGCTGCCGCCCGAACCTGCCCGGGGACATCGTCCCCGGACCCCTTCTTCGCTTCGCGCCTGCTTGAAGCAGCTCAGCTTATAGAAAATTGGAAAATTTCGGCCTCGTGCGCAAAACCAGTTCTGGCATCATGCTCGTTCGGAACATGGTCCAGCGGAACGCTGGTCAGCGCCCCATCGGGAAGCGGAATCGGCCCTTGCGGCCCTTCATCTGATTCATCATCATCTTCATCTGCTTTTTCGATTCCTCGAACTGACGAATCAGCTGGTTCACGTCTTGAACCGTGGTGCCGCTGCCCGCTGCAATGCGGCGGCGGCGGCTGGCATTGAGAACCTCCGGATGGCGGCGCTCCTTCGGGGTCATCGAGCGGATGATCGCCTCGGGCTTCTTCATCGCGTCGTCCGGGATGTCGATATCGCCGATGTTGCTCATGCCCGGCAGCATCTTCAGCACGCCGGAGAGCGGGCCCATCTTCTTGATCTGCTGCATCTGGGTGAGGAAATCGTCAAGCGTGAAATCCGCATTCTTAACGCGCCTGGCCATGTCCAGCGACTGCTGCGCGTCTTCCTCGGCGAAGGTCTCCTGCGCCTTTTCGATGAGCGTGAGCATATCGCCCATGCCCAGAATGCGGGAGGCCATGCGCTCCGGATGGAACGGCTCGATGTCGCCGAGCTTCTCGCCCGTGCCGGCAAACTTGATCGGCTTGCCCGTCACCGCGCGCACGCTCAGCGCCGCACCGCCGCGGGTATCGCCGTCGAGCTTGGTGAGGATCACGCCGGTAACTTCCAGCTTCTCATTGAACGTGTTGGCGACGTTGACCGCGTCCTGACCGGTCATCGCATCGATGGTCAGCAGGATTTCGCTCGGCTTTACGGCCTCGCGCACGCGTGCCAGCTCGTCCATGAGCGTCTCGTCGATGTGCAGGCGGCCGGCGGTATCCAGAATCACAACGTCATGCTGGCGGCTGCGGGCGAATTCGACCGCTTCCAGCGCCGTCTTGACCGGATCCTGCGTGCCGCGCTCAAACACCGGCACGCCGACCTGAGAGCCCACAACCTGCAGCTGCTTGATGGCAGCCGGGCGATAGATATCGCAGGCGACCAGCAGCGGCTTCTTTCCGTCTTTTCTGAGCCAGCCCGCCAGCTTGGCGCTCATCGTCGTCTTACCGGCGCCCTGCAGACCGCAGAGCATGAATACCGACACCGGGCTGGAACTGAACTGCAGGCGGGCATTGGTGCCGCCCATCAGGCCGGTGAGTTCCTCGTTGACAATCTTGATGATCTGCTGCTGGGCGTTCAGGCTCTCGATGAGCTCCTGACCGACGCAGCGCTCAGTGGCTTTCTTGACAAAGTCCTTGACAACCTTGTAGTTGACGTCCGCCTCGAGCAGCGCCATGCGAACCTCGCGCATGACAAGCTTGACGTCTTCCTCCGTCAGCTTGCCCTTGCCGCGCATCTTGCCAAAGGCCTGCTGCAGTCTTTGCGTCAATCCTTCAAAGGCCATCTTACTCCTCCTCTTGTGAGAGCAGCCGTTCCAGAATCTCTCTGGCCTGCTGCGCATTCTCTCCGGGCGCATCCCGGAGCGCCTCAAGTCCTTCGCCGAGCCCTTCTGTCAGGCGGCGGTAGCGCTCGGCCAGGCCGAGCATCTGCTCATAGGCGGCCAGCTGCGCGGCTCCCTTTCGCACGGCGTCGTAGACGCCCTGGCGGGAAATGCCCTCGCGCGCGGCGATCTCCGAGAGGGAGAAATCCTCCTCGCAGTACAGCGCGATCAGCTTCTGCTGACGGCTCGTCAGCAGCGGGCCATAGAACGCAAACAACCAGCCGGTTTCCAGCTTTTCATCCACGTTCTCCACCTCGTTGTAAAGCAAAATAACTTGACAGCCTGCATATTATACGATAATCCAGCAGAACTGTCAAGCCTTTTTACTTTACATATCAATCTTTTTTCTGTCTGTTTTCCATCTTTTTCTGAGCAGATTCGATTCTCGCGTGCACCGCTTCGCCGCACAGCGCATGGATGGGCACGATTCTGCCCGGCACGCCGTCTTTGGCGCGCTTATGCAGCCAGACGGTATCATGCCACTGCCCGAGCTTGAATCCCGTCTTCTCATGACGGCCAATGATCCTGTAGCCCATCTTCTCATGCATGGCGATGCTGCCTGCATTTGAGCCTGTGATCACGCCGTAGAAATTGACGTAGCCCTGCATGGAAAGCAGCTCCTCCAGAAGCCGGTACAGTGGCCCGCCCATACCTCTGCCTGTGAAGCCTTCCTTTATATAGATGCTCAGCTCCACGTTCCAGTCAAAAGCTGCGCGCTCTGCCTGCCTGTGCGCGTAGGCATAACCGACAATCGCGCCGTCCATCTCCAGCACAAGATAGGGAAATTGCTGCGTGATCTCCCGGATACGCCGCTCAAAGACTTCCAGCGTCGGGACCTCCGTTTCAAAGGTGACCGCCGTCTTCTCAATATAGGGCGCGTAGATTGCACGGATATCTGCCGCATCACGCGCAGGATCGGCAAACCGGATCGTAATCATGCCTTTGTCTGCTGGCCTTTGCCAACGATCACGATGCTCAGACATACCAGCGCCAGAGCCGCAGCATAGCGCATAAGCGGCAATTCAGCGCCGCCGTGAAGGATCAGCGAAAGCATCACGCCAAAGATCGGCTGCAGGAACATGAACGGCGCAATGCGCGAGACCGGATTGAATTTGAGCAGCACGGACCAGACCGTATATGCCACCGCAGAGAGCGCCGCCAGATACAAAAGCACCGCCACGCTGCCCGCGCCGGCGGGATGCAGCCTGCCGCCAAAGAGGAAGCCCGCCGTCGCCATGATCGCGCCGCCGAGCATGAACTGCCAGCCGCTCAGCGCCACCGGGTCCTCCTTCTGGCCGAAGTGCTTGATCGCGCCCGCGCTGCATGCGCCCGCAATCATGGATATCATCAGGAATCCTTCGCCCGTCAGGCTCACGCCGCCGCCCATGCCTGAGCCGTCCAGATTGACCACGACGATGCCCGCCACGCCCAGCGCGCCGCCGAGCCACTTGAGCAGGTTCATCTTCTCGCTGCGGAAGATATAGCACGCAATCAGGATCGCGACAAACGCGTTCAGGCCCTGGATGATCGCCCCCTTAACGCTGGGCGTATTGGCCACGCCGATGTAGAAAAACACATACTGAATGACGGTCTGCAGCCCGCCCAGGCAGAAGACCATGTACAGATTCTGCTTCTTCGGACGCACGACGCGGCGCTGCATCACGCTGGTGAAGAGGATCGTAAGCAGGCCCGCCAGAAAGAATCGGCAGCCCGCAAAGACGATCTGTGTCGCAGACTCTCCGGCAGGGATCGCGAAGAGCTTATATCCCAGATTGATGAACGGAATTGCGCTGCCCCAGAGCGCATTGCACAGAATCGCAAGGCCGACGACGACGGGACCGCGCGCAAGAAGCGGTTTCTTTTCCATATGAATTCCCTTCTTTGGTTGTATTGCCTGTGACAGTATACCACGCCTGACGCAAAAAGCAAGCGGGAGAGCGATGTTTTCGCTCTCCCGCTTAGGATAAATCAGATTCTGTTTACTCCGCAATCGCGGTCATCGCCGCCACGCGGCCATAGTAAACCGCAGAGCCGATGGCCATGCCGCAGCACGGATACTCGGCGTCGAACAGACCGGTGAACGCAACCTCACCCGCGGCATACAGGCCCGGGATCGGCTTGTTCTCAGTGTCCAGCACGCGGCCATTCACGTCGATCTCCAGACCGCCGAAGGTAACGGAGGTGCCCGGAGTCATGCGGAAAGCATAGTACTCGTCGCCCTCAACCGGGATCATATACTGAGCCGGCTTGCCGAAGTCCTCGTCCACGCCCTTGGCGCACAGCTCATTGTAGCGCGCAACGGTCGCCTCCAGCGCAGCAGCGTCCACGCCGATCATGCCGGCCAGCTCGCCGATGGTGGCCGCATGCGGCACATGCTCCATCGTCACGCCCCACTGGATCATTGGATACGGCTCGACAGCCATGCCGTCCTTCTTGGCGGCAATGTAGAAGCCATAGGTACTCTTGGCGTCCGCCAGGGCGGTAGCAACGTGGGACTGATAGGTGTACTCGTCCACCACGCGCAGGCCGTCCTCGGAGACGATCAGACCGGATTCTTCGTTGATGCCGCAGTAGCAGTCATAGCTGACATACACCAGCTGCAGGCCCGGAGCGTCGAAATTCTTCGCGCCGACAGCCACAGCCATGGTCAGGCCGTCGCCGGTGTTGGTCATCGGCACAGAGCCATACGGTGTATAGGTCAGGAAATCGGAATACTTGGCCAGCATGTCCGGATTCTGCGCGTATCCGCCGGTGCAAAGGATAACGCCCTTGGCATTGACGGTCACCTTGGAGCCGTCAGCCATGGTCGCCTTCACGCCCACAACAGCGCCCGCTTCATTGGTGATCAGCTCTTCAGCGCAGCAGTTGTAGAGGGTCTTGCCGCCCTTGTCCGCATAGAGGTTGGTCAGCGGCGCGGTGAACTGGCCGCCGTGACCGCTGGTCTGGCCGCCGCCGCCCATGGTGTTGTGCACGCGCCACGGGGTGATGGAGCTGTGGATGTACTCGACGTCCTGCACCATCACGCCGCGATCCTCCAGCCACTGCAGGTTCTCGGCAGAGGCGTCGCAGAACGCACGCACGAGCTTCTCGTTCATGATGTCATCGCGGTCGAAGCTCATCAGGTATTCATACATCATATCGGCATTGTCGGTATAGCCCTGCTTCTCCTGCCACGGGGTGCCCGCCGCCAGGATCTTGCCGCCGCTGCGCACGGTGGAGCCGCCGGTGATGCCGCCCTTTTCCAGCAGCAGCACGTTCGCGCCCGCTTCCTGCGCGGTGATCGCCGCGGACAGGCCCGCAGCGCCGGCGCCGACAACAACCACATCGACGTCGTAAACCTGATCCTCAGCCGCAGCCTTCTGGGCCGGGGCCTTGAGCACTTCCGGATCGCCGCCCGCCTGCGCAACGGCATCCGCCACGGCAGCGATGATGGCATTGCCGGTGACGGTCGCATTGGTCACCACGTCGATGGCCAGGGTCTGATCGGCTACGATCTTGCCCGGGAACGCGTCGATCGGAGCATTCGGCACGCCGTAGCCCAGACCCAGGTTCTCCTTGTGGCTGACAACCTTCACATCGGCAATGGCATTCTCGGTGAAGGTGACTTCCACGGTCATCTCGCCGTTCTTGCCGGCCGCCACGCCGGTGTAGGTACCGGCGGTGTAGGTGCCGTCCCAGCCAGCAGCGCCCGCCGCCTCGTCCAGCGCCTTCTGCACAGCAGCCTTCGCCGCGTTGCTGGTCAGGGTCACGCCGGAAACGCCGTCGATCTCAGCGCTCTGCTTTTCCAGGAAAGCCGCCGCCAGCGCCTCGCCCTGCGCAGCGCCGAAGCCCTGGGTCTCGCCGGAAACATCCAGCGCAACGGCGGTGATCGCTTCGCCGTCCACGGTCACGGTCGCCTTCACCGCGCTGGAAAAGCCCTGCGCCTCGGCGGTATACTCGCCGGGGGTGTAGGCCGCCATGCCCATCGCCGGCATGATCATGCACATGATCAGCGCGAGGGCAACGATGCTCTTCTTCATATGTTTTTCCTCCTTCAATATCTCTGAACCGGTTTTCCCGGTAATCAGCCTTCCATATGTTCCCAGCCCAGACAGGCGCGCAGACTGTTGATGAATCCTTTCCACAACGCCTCATCCTGCTCCGCTTCGGGATGATCTTCCAGATAGTAGTACAGCGCGCTGCCCAGATGGTAATACATCTCCTCCATCAGCGCCGCGGGCAGATTCCGCAATTCGCCGCTGGCAATCCCCTGCGCAAAGATTTCTGCCACGCCCTGTGCGCGCATGCCCAGCGCCTTGCTGCGCTCACGCTCGCCAAATCGCGGATGCGCCAGATATACGCGCTCCAATCGATTTTTCATTGGGCTCTCCATCTCCCAGCGCGTGCCATTGCGCAGACGCTGGCAAAGCTTGTCCAGCGCTCCGCTCATCTCTTCAATTCCGGCTCCGCAGGCCTTTACGCGCTCCTCATAGCACAGCCGATAGGTCTCTTCAAACAGGCTTTCCTTGGATTCGAAATACAAATACAGCGTGCCTTTTCCCACGCCTGCTTTCGCCGCTACATCCGCCATGGAGGCCGCCTCGAAACCGCTGGTGCAGAACACCTCGATCGCCGCGTCAATGATGCGTGCACGTTTATTTATATCCCGTTCCACAAGTTCGCCTCCCATTCCGTCTTATTCTGACTGACCGGTCAGTCATGTTTGGTTCCAGTATATCACCCTGTTAAATCCGTGTCAAGGAACAAATAACTTTGCGTTCACTTTTGCTCAAATTGACTTTCACCCCTCAAAACGCTATACTGATATCATCCAATCGCAATCCGAAAGAAGGCCCTCCTTCATGACCACCGATTTTTCACAGGGCAGAATCTCCCGGCGCATCATCGCGCAGGCCGTTCCGCTGACGCTGGCGCAGCTGGTGCAGCTGCTCTATAACATTGTTGACCGCATCTATATCGGCCACATGCCCGGCGCGGGCAGCGCTGCGCTGACCGGCGTGGGCCTCACATTCCCCGTCGTCACGCTGATTGCCGCGTTCACGGCGCTGTTTTCCATGGGCGGCACGCCGCTGTTTTCCATCTCCCGCGGCGCTGGCGAACGGGAAAAGGCGCTGCGCATCATGGGCAATGTCTTTTCTCTGCTCGCCGCCTCCTCCCTGCTGCTGATGGCGCTGTGTCTCAGCTTCCGCCGGGAGATCATGTTCCTCTTCGGCGCAAGCGAAGCTTCCTATGTTTATGCAGACGCCTACCTGAAGATCTATCTGCTGGGCACGCCCTTTGCCATGCTCGCCACCGGCATGAACAGCTTCATCAGCGCGCAGGGCTTCCCGCGCATCGGCATGCTCACCACCGTCATCGGCGCGCTGCTCAATCTCGCGCTTGACCCGCTGTTGATCTTCGCGCTGGATATGGGCGTATCCGGCGCCGCGCTGGCGACGGTCATCTCTCAGGCCGTCTCCTGCATCTGGGTGCTGTGTTTTCTGTGCGGAAAAAAGCCGCCTCTCTCCCTCTCGCGCAGGTATCTGCCGCCCGATTCCTCCATCGTCTCCCGGGTTCTCTCTCTGGGAGCGGCCGGCTTTTTCATGCAGGGCACCAACTGCCTCGTGCAGGTGGCATGCAATACCACGCTGAGCAGCTTCGGCGGCGACCTTTATGTCGGCGTGATGACGGTGCTCAATTCCGTTCGTTCCGTGCTTGAGCTGCCGGTTTTCGGCCTGACCAGCGGTGCGCAGCCTGTGATGGGCTTCAACTACGGCGCAAAGAAATACACCCGCGTCAAAGAGGCGATCCGCTTTACCGCCCTTTCCGGCACGGCATACAACCTGCTGGCATGGGTGCTGGTGCTCGTCTTTCCGCAGTTTCTCATGCGCGTGTTTTCTTCCGATGAGCAGCTCATTGCCGCCGGCATGCAGGCCATGCATGTGTATTTCTTCGGCTTTTTCTTCATGTCGTTCCAGTTTGCCGGACAGACGGTCTTTCAGGCGCTGGGCTACGCGCGCCATGCCATATTCTTTTCGCTGCTGCGCAAGGCTGTGATCGTCGTACCACTGACGCTGCTGCTGCCGCGCGCCGGATTTGGCGTCATGGGCGTGTTCCTCGCCGAGCCGGTTTCCAATCTGATCGGCGGTCTGGCCTGCTTTTCAACCATGTATTTCACCGTATACAAAAAGCTGGGCAAAACCCAGCCTGTAAAGCTCTGATTGTGAATCAAACGAAATACCTGCGCAGGGGCAGCGCATCGCGCAGCTCAAAGCACTTTTCCAGCCAGCCAAAGATCCAGCCGATGAGCGTGCCGTTGACCAGCGCGCACAGGATTGTGCCCAGCTTGACGCCTTCAAAGTGCCCAAAGCCGAAGAACACAAAGCTCATGAACACGGCGATTGCGCAGCTCACACAGTCGTAAGCGGTCTTCACCTTCGGAATCGGCTTTCCTGTCGCCTGCGCGATCTCCTTGACGAAGAGCTCGTAGGCCTCCGGCGAAATATACGTCTTCATCAGCATCGCCACGCCCAGCGAGCATACGACCATGCCCAGCACATACCACAGCGCACGAAGGGCCTGGCCGCCCGCCGGCAGCGGTGCAGCCAGCACGAGCATCGCATCAAGGGTAAAGCCGTAGATCACAGCCGTGGCAAAGGAAAACAGATACGCCCGCTTGAATCGGCGCATGACAATCGCCAGCAGCACGAGAATCACACCCTGAAGCATGTATTCCGCCATGCCGAACGAGAAAAACGTCAGGCTGTCCACGAGCTTCAGGTGCAGCAGGTATGCGGGCGCAACGACCATCGACATGCCGAAGTCCGCCTTTTCCATCAGCGCGGTGCCCAGCGCCAGAATCGCAATGCCCAGCGCGTAAGCCGCCTCGGCATAGAGCACAGGTTTCTTTTTCATCCGTAAATCCTCCTATTGTACGAAAAAACAGCTTCCGGCGTTTGATATAGAAACGCCAAAAGCTGCTTTTGCAATATATCACGTTCAATTCAAAATGTCAATCCAGATCTGTTTCATTTCAGAAAGGAGATTGCCCCATGTCCAACCCCGTTCTCCGCTATGGCGCAGACTACAATCCCGACCAGTGGCTCGACCGCCCGGACATCCTCGCGCAGGATATCGACCTGATGAAAAAGGCGAATGTCAACGTCGTTTCGCTGGGCATTTTTGCCTGGGCCACGCTTGAGCCCGCCGAAGGTGCGTATAACCTCGACTGGATGGCCAAAATCATCGACGATCTGTACGCCGCCGGTGTAAGTGTCGATCTGGCAACGCCCTCCGGCGCGCGTCCCGCGTGGATGGCGCACAAGTATCCCGAGGTACTGCGCGTGGGTCCCAACCGCCAGCGCAATCTCTTCGGCGAGCGCCACAATCACTGCTACACCTCTCCCGTTTACCGCGAGAAGGTGAAGCTGATGAACCAGCAGCTGGCCAGCCGCTTCGGCCGCCATCCCGGCGTGATCATGTGGCATATCTCCAACGAGTACGGCGGCGAATGCCACTGCGAACTGTGCCAGCAGGCTTTCCGAGACTGGCTGAAGGAAAAATACGGCACCATCGGCGCGCTCAACAAGGCATGGAACGCCAAGTTCTGGAGCCATGACTATCCGGATTTTGACTGCATCGAGAGCCCGGCGCCCCACGGCGAAAACTCCGTACACGGCCTCAAGCTCGACTGGAAGCGCTTTGTCTCCCACCAGACGATTGACTTCATGAAGTGGGAGCGCGACTGCATCCGCGAAATCGTGCCCGAGGCCAAGGTCTGCACGAACATGATGTATTTCTACAATGGCATCGACTACTTCGATATGGCGAAGGAAATCGATCTGGCGACCTGGGACGCCTATCCCACCTGGCACAAGCCGACCGAGACCCTCGAGCAGACGGCGATGGATACGGGCTTTATGCACGATCTGATCTACTCGGTCAAGGGCCAGCCGTTCTGGCTGATGGAAAACTGCCCCGGCCCGACCAACTGGCAGAAGATTTCCAAGGGCAAAAAGCCTGGCGTGAACATCATGGCCGGCATGCAGACCGTGGCCCACGGCGGCGACGGCGTGCTGTTCTTCCAGTGGCGTCAGGCGCAGGGCTCCAGCGAAAAATTCCATGCGGCGATGGTCTCCCACGACTGCCGCGAGGACAACCGCATCTTCATGGAATGCGCCGAGCTGGGCAGCATGCTCAGAGAACTGAGCGAAAGCATCGCGGGCGTCAGGCGCGAAAAGCAGGCCGCCATCGTCTATGACTGGAGCAACAGGTGGGCGCTGGAGGATGCGCAGGGTCCGCGCAATGAGGGGCTGTACTTCAAGCATGAGCTGCTGCGCCACTACACGGGCCTCAAGCAGAACGGTATCGACGTACAGATGATCTGCGAAGACAGCGATATCTCCGGCTACAAGCTTATCGTCGCGCCGATGCTCTACATGCTGCGCGAGGATTTCGCCCAGAAGCTGCGCGACTTCGTCGCACAGGGCGGCACGCTGGTTGTCACCTACTGGTCCGGCGTAGTCAACGAGACCGATCTGTGTTATCTGGGCGACGGTCCGCACATGCTCACCGATGTGCTCGGCGTGCGCAGGCTGGAAATCGACGCCATGTATGACGGCGAGGCGCGCCGCTGCGTATCCGTATGCGACGCGCTGCCCGAAACTGCAAGCGGTTCCATCCTTTGCGAGGTCGCAGCGCTGGAGGGTGCAGAGGCGCTGATGGTCTACGACGAGGATTATTTCGCCGGCGCGCCGGCCGTTACGGTCAATACCTTCGGCAAGGGCAAGGCATACTACATCGCCACCCGCTTTGAAGAGGATTTCTACAAGCCGCTCTACGAGCTGATCACCGACGGCGTCGTCTCCTCCTGCTGGCCGGGCCAGCTGGCCGAGGGCGTGATCGCCTGCAGCCGCGGCGACTATGTCTTCCTGATCAACACGAAGGACGCCGTCGTCTGGTTTAAAAACGCAGAGCTTGCGCCCTACGGCACCGCGGTATACAAGAAGAACGGCGATACGCTCGATCTGATCTACAATCAGATGGCGTTCAACTGGTCGCCGGTCAAGTAAGACCAAAGAAGAATCCGTCCGCTGCATGCGGACGGATTTTTGTATTCATTCTTTTTGAAGCATGGCGAGCAGATAGGCAAGCGCCCCGCCGATCTGAGCAAAGTTCACATCCACTCTGCCCGCGTCCTGCACATTCACGCCCACAGCATGCCCGGCATATGCAAACATCGGATAATCGTTCACGCCGTCGCCCACGGCGACCGTCTCCTCCGGCGCAATGCCCAGCAGCGCGCCCAGCCGCTCAAGACCGCTCTTTTTGGTAATGCCCTCCGGCGTGACGTCAAAGCTGTCGCAGTGCCTGTAAACGATCACATCGCGCAGCTGATCCTTGAGCGCATCGATGCAGCCCTGCACCGCGTCAAACTCCCTTTCATCCCGCGGGAACGGCGTGAGTCCCACTTCGTTGGGCTGATACCACATGCCCGGCACCGCCTGTTCAAATGCCTCGCGCAAAAGACGGATTGAACGCTTTGCTGCCTGCGAATACGGTGCGACATGGTAATCCTTCGGCGGCAGATCCACGCCCAGCTGGATCACCGCACCGTTCTCGCCCACCAGAATCGGCGCTTTCAGCCCCGCCTGCCTCATAAAGCCGCACAGATAATATGTCGGCTTGCCCGAGCAGATCGCGATGCGCGCGCCCGCGTCCTCCAGCTTTTTCAAAAGTACAAGATCCTCCGGCACAATCCCCCTGCCCAGCGCAGCCAGCGTGCCGTCCAGATCAAAAACAATCAGCTTAACCATCTTCTCTTGCATACCCTCACAGCAGAATCATTTCAGAAACAAATACCACCGCGCAGGAAATCACCGCCACGGTAAACAGGCTCTTCCCGCTCCACGCCAGTGCAACGCCGCACACAAGCGCCAGAAAACCTGCCGCAGGGCTGTTCGTCGCCTGCACAATATCCGGGAATGTCATCACCGCCAGCGTGACATAGGGCACATAGTACAGGAATGATCGGATGAACCGGTTCCTGATCGGCTTTCTGATCAGCGTCAGCGGCAGCACGCGGATGAGATACGTGACCGCAAACATGACGAAGATATACACATAGATGTTACGCTGCATCCGAATCCCCCTCCTCCTGCGCAACCGGGAAGAAATACGCCGCCGCAGCCGCGATGATCACCGTCAGGATGATCACGCGCATGCCCGCAGAGATGCCGGCAAAGAGCGGCAGATACGCCAGTACGCAGCTCAGCGCCATCGAGATAAGCACCAGTGCGGCAATCACCCGGCTCTTTCTCGCCGGGGGAATGATGATCGCCAGGAACATGCCGTACAGGCCCACGCTCAGCGCGCTGACGACATTGGCCGGCAGCACATTACCCATCACCACGCCGAAATATGTGCCCAGCGACCAGCCCGGCAGCGCCATGGTGATCACGCCGTAGGTATACCACGGGTTGATCATGCCCGGCACGTTCATCTGCACGCCGAAGATCTCATCCGTTACCTCAAAGCCGATGATCAGGCGCGGAATCAGTCCTGTCTTCGGCGAAATCTTCTGGCTGAGCGAGCAGGACATGAGCAGATAACGCGCATTAATGATGAGCATCATGATCGCCATCGCCAGATAGCCTTCGTTGTGCTCGATGACGGTAAAGCCGGCCTTCTCGCCGGCAGAAGCATTATTGAGCAGGCTGGCAAGCCCGGCCTGAAAGGCGGTCAGGCCCGCATTTCTGGCGGCAATGCCCAGCGTGAAGCCCACAGCGGCATAGCCCAGCATGATCGGCATGCCGTCGCGCAGGCCGCGCAGATACCATGTCTTGTTGTCCTGGTTCATCGAATCCCCTCCCCCCGGAGACTTTGTTGTGATAAAGCATATCATAAACCTTTTGGGTGGATTCGTCTACACAAAACAGCAAAATCCACCGAAGAATTCTCCGACGCATAATTGCTGTTTTTGTCCGCAATGCGCTTGACCCAGACTGACGGATATGAGAAAATAGGATGAATATTTCCGCATACACTGGAGGCTTTCCATGTCCATCCTCTTTGATCAGAACACAAAATCCTTCCATCTGTCCAACAGCCGCGTCAGCTATATCTTCCGTCTGGCCGGCGGCATGTATCCGATGCATGTGCACTGGGGGCGCCGCGTGCGCGCAGTCAATGACGAGCTGCTCACCCGCCGCACCATCTGGACCGAGGAAACCTTTTCGCTCAACGAGACGTCACTGGACTTTCTGCCCATGGAATGCCCGACGTTCGCCGGCGATCTGCGCGAGGGCATGATCCATGTCATCCACGAAAACGGCATGTCCGCGCTGCTGCTGGAGTACGAGTCCCATCAGGTGATCTCCGGCAAGCCGGAGCTGGCCGGCCTGCCCAGCGCCCGCGGCGAGGACGCGCAGTCCCTTCTTCTGACGCTGCGCGACAAGGTCAGCGGCGTGGCCGTCGAGCTGTGCTACACCGTCTACGAGGATGTGGACGTGATCGCCCGCAGTGCGCGCATCATCAACGACGGCAAAACGCCTGTCACCGTGGACAAGGCGCTCAGCGCCTGCGTGGACTTTGAGGGCTGCGATTACAACCTGACCACGCTCTCCGGCGCATGGGTGCGCGAACGCCAGCTCTACACCCGTCCGCTCGTTCCGGGCGATCAGGGTACATCCTCCACGCGCGGCGCATCGAGCGTGCAGACCAGCCCGTTCATGATGCTCACCAGCAAGGACGCCACCGAGCAGACCGGCGAAGCCTTCGGCTTTGCGCTGTGCTATTCCGGCGGCTTCGAGGCGAGCGTGCATGTGGATCAGCACTTCATCTCCCGCGCGCAGATCGGCATTCAGCCGTTCAATTTCTCCTGGCGCCTGCTGCCGGGCGAGTCCTTCCAGACGCCGGAAGCCTATCTTTGCTATTCCTGCGAGGGCATCGGCGGCATGAGCCGCAATTTTCATGCGCTTGTCCACCGCCATATCACCACCGGTAAATACGCGCATTCCACCCGTCCCATCCTCATCAACAATTGGGAAGCGACATACTTCGACTTCAACGAGGAAAAGCTGCTCAAGCTCGCACGCGTGGCACGCAGGGCCGGCATCGATCTGTTCGTGCTTGACGACGGCTGGTTCGGCCATCGCGACGCGGCCAATTCCTCGCTGGGCGACTGGTACGACGACAAAAACAAGCTGCCCGGCGGTCTGGCGGGCCTGAGCGAGAAGATTCACAAGCTGGGCCTGATGTTCGGCCTGTGGATTGAGCCGGAGATGATCTCCGTTGACAGCGATCTCTACAGGCAGCATCCCGAGTGGTGCATCCATGTTCCGGGCTATCCGCGCATCGAATACCGTGATCAGCTGGTACTCGATCTTTCCCGCGACGAAGTGCGCGATTACGTGGTCGACGCCATCATCGCAGCGCTGCGGCGCGGCAGGGTCGATTACGTGAAGTGGGACATGAACCGCTTCATCAACATGTGGGGCTCCACCAATCTGCCGGCCAGCCGCCAGCAGGAGCTCGGCCACCGCTATATTCTGGGCGTATACGACATGATGCGCCGCATCACCGGCGCATTCCCGAATGTGCTTTTTGAAAGCTGCGCCGGCGGCGGCGGCCGCTTCGATCTGGGCATGATGTGCTTCATGCCGCAGGCCTGGTGCACAGATGACACCGACGCCTGGATGCGCTGCAGAATCCAGCATTCCACCTCGCTCGTCTTCCCGCCCAGCACGATGGGCGCGCACGTATCCGCCGTACCGAATCATCAGACGGGCCGCACGGCGCCGCTGGCAACACGCGCTGCGGTCGCCATGAGCGGCACCTACGGCTACGAGCTGGATCTGACAAAGCTGCCGCGCAAGGAGATCGAGGAGATCCGCGTGCTCAACAAGCGCCTGCGCGAAATCCAGACCGTGCTGCTTTACGGCACGTACTATCGCCTGCTCTCCCCGTACGAGGGCAACGAAGCTGCGTGGATGAGCGTCACCAAGGACAAGCGCGAAGCCGTCGTCACCCACGTCTACGCGCAGGCCGTGCCGAATATGAAGGACAAGCTCCTGCGCCTGACCGGCCTTGACCCGACGCTGACCTATCGCGACGACGTAACCGGCAAGACCTACGGCGGCGACGAGCTGATGTATTACGGCATCATCCTTCACAAACCGTGGGGCGACTATATGTCCCAGCAGTGGCATCTGGTTGCAATCGATTGATCATCATCAGGCAGAGACGGATCATCGTCTCTGCCTTTTTGTCTGAAAGCACGCTCCTGCCGGTGAAAAATCAGTCAAACCGGGTATGGCCTTTATACGCGCAATAGGCTATAATATATATATCTATATCAGGCGGGAGGCGCAGATTTATGGTCACTCAGCAGGCTTTTGCCAAGGCTCTGGCGCTGGAGGTTATCCATCCGGCGCAGAAACGCAGCATGCAGATCGAGGTAGCCGACGTCTGCCGCCCCGGCATCCAGTTTGCCGGATACTTTGAGGTCTTTGCGCATGCGCGTCCGCAGGTCATCGGCAAAACCGAGATGGCCTACCTGATGAGCCTGCCCGAGGAAATCCGCTCGGCAAGGCTGGAGCGCTACTTTTCCTACGATATCCCATGCATCGTCATCGCCCGCGGCATGGACTGCCCGCAGGTTCTGCTCGATCAGGCCAGAGCGCACGGCGTGCCGATCTATCGCACGCAGGATGAAACCAGCGCATTCACCGGCAAGGTGATCACCTATCTCTCCGAGGCGATGGCCCCGCGCATCACGCAGCACGGCGTGCTGGTCGACGTATTCGGCGTGGGCGTGCTGATCACAGGCGAGAGCGGCGTGGGCAAGAGCGAATGCGCGCTTGAGCTGATCAAGCGCGGCCATCTGCTGGTGGCGGACGACGTGGTCGATATCGCACGCGTGGGCCACAAGCTGCGCGGCGAATCGCCGGAAATCGTGCGCGACTTCATGGAACTGCGCGGCATCGGCATTGTGGATATCAAGCTGATCTTCGGCATCGGCGCCATCCTGCGCAAAAAGTCGATCGACATGGTGATCCATCTGGAACTGTGGATACCGGGCAAGGATTACGACCGGCTTGGCAACAAGGACAAAACAATGGATATCCTCGGCGTGGATGTGCCGCTGATCAATGTGCCCGTACGTTCAGGCCGCAATCTGGCAATGATCGTGGAGATCGCCGCCAGAAACTGGCGCCTGAAGAACGAGGGCTACAGCGCGGTCAGCGAGCTGGACAAGCGTCTTGGCGCCATGTACGGCAAAAAGGACGACTCAGATTTCTGAGCATCACGATAAATCTCTGATTTGGAAAGGATGAAAGCTATGTATTATATTGGTCTGGACGTAGGCGGCACCACCTTCAAGGCCGGCGTGGTCACCGAAGACGGCAGGATTATCCACAAGGACGCCATGCCCACCGGCATCGAGCGCTCTTATCAGGATATCATTGCGGATATGGCGCTGCTGTGCAAAAAGGTGGCTGCCGACGCCGGCGTCGATATGGCTGATGTGAAGGCCATCGGCGTGGGCGTGCCGGGTCTGTTTGACAATAAGACCGGCCGCATTCCCTTCTGCACGAATCTGGGCTGGCACGACATCCCGTTCGTCGAGGAAATGAAGAAGCATCTGGATACGCCCGTCATCGGCGACAACGATGCGACGGTCGCCGGTCTGGCGGAATCCGTTGCCGGTGTGAGCGCCGGCATCAGCGACTGCGTCTTCCTGACGCTGGGCACCGGCGTGGGCGGCGGCATCATCATCGGCGGCAAGCCGTATTCCGGTGCGCATGGCTGCGGCAGCGAGATCGGCCACATGATGATCCGTATGGGCGGCGAGGAATGCACCTGCGGCAACTTCGGCTGCTTTGAGCGCTACGCCAGCGCAACCGCGATCATCCGCGAGGCGCGCAAGGCCGTCGAAACCCATCCCGAAAGCAGCATGATGAGCGCTTGCGGCGGCGATCCGGAGAAGATCAATGCCAAGATCGTCATCGATGCGGCCAAGGAGGGCGATCCGACCGCCAAGGCTGTGTTCGATCAGTATGTCTACGGTCTGGCTGTGGGCATCATCAATATCATCAATATGATCGATCCCGAGGTGATCGTGCTGGGCGGCGGCGTCAGCGCTGCGGGCGAGTTCCTTCTGAATGCGGTCCGCGAAGCGGTCAAGCCCATGGTCTTCTTCAAGACCATGCCCTATGCGCGCATTGAACTGGCGCAGCTGGGTAACGATGCGGGCATCATCGGCGCCGCAATGCTGGGCAGGTAAGCGAGGAACGGGGGTTACGTTGGGGCCGCAGGCCCCAAACCCCGCCTGGGGATTTCATCCCCAGACCCCATTTATCGCTTCGCGTACGCGAAGCGAAGGGATATGATCCTGCTGCTTAACACTGACGCGAGACTGGAGCCTGCCGCCGCCAGTGGCGGAAGCAGGCAGGCGGAACGTCGGGAGCTGCAAGGAGCGCTTGCGCGACTATGCAAGCGACCTCGAAGAAGGGAGTCTGAGGGATAATACCCCTCAGGAGGGGTATGGGGACACAGTCCCCGACGTCCCTCGATGCATACTATGAATATCCGTGACTTTGGCGCGTGGATCACGCCGCAGCTGGAAAGGCTGGGTGGCGATACGGGCGTATATGTGAAGAATCTTGTGACCGGAGAGACGTTCATGCACGGTGAGGACGTGCCCGTCGTGGCGGCGAGCGTGATCAAGATCCCGGTGATGATTGAGGCATTCCGCGCAGCGCATGCATACGAGCTGAACCTTGGCGAGATGCATGTCCTGCGTGACGAGGAACGCATGCCCTCCTGCGGCACGCTCAAGGCCATGCACACGGGCATCAAGATGACGCTGCTTGATCTCGTCAAACTGATGATCATCGTCAGCGACAACACAGCGACAAACATCGTGATCCGCCGCCTTGGCATCGAAAACATCAATAAGACCCTTCGCGTGCTCGGATGCGAAAAGACGACGCTCAATCGCCTGCTCTTTGACGCGGAAGCGTCCCGCCGCGGCGTGAAGAACTACATCACCGCCAGAGAGATGGGTGAAGTGCTCGAAAAGCTCTGGCGCGGCGAGGTCGTATCCAGAGAGGCCAGCAAGGCCATGATGGATATCCTGCTGGACCAGCGCCTCAACGGCAAGCTGCCGTTCTTTATCGACAGCATGGGCATCGATATCGCCCACAAGACCGGCGAGGATGACGGCATCTCTCACGACGTGGGCGTGATCTATACGGATGAGCCGCTGGTATGCTGCTTCGTCGGCGAGCACGTGGATGTGCCGGTATACGAGCGGCTGATGCAGGATGCGGCGAAAATGCTCTGCATCTGATGATATGCTATCGGGCAGATGTGCTCCTGCATGTCTGCCTTCTTCATTGCCGCCTATTTAGAAAATTATCGAAATACCCATTGACAGACCGGAATTGATGTCATATAATCTATTTAGAAGATCTTCAAAATACTTTTCAGGAGGATGAACCATGGGCTTTGCGGAAACGTTCAAGGCGCTCGGCGACCCCGTGCGGCGCGATATTCTGCTGCTGCTGCGAAAGGGACGGCTGTCCGCCGGAGAGATCGGCTGTCATTTCGAGATGACCGGCGCGACGATTTCCTATCATCTGGGCATCTTGAAAAAGGCGGATCTCGTATTTGAGACCCGCGAAAAGAACTATATCTATTACGAGCTGAATACCTCCGTCGTCGAGGAGGTCATGCTCTGGCTCAGTCAGCTCAAGGGGGAGTGAATATGAAAAAGAATCTGTCCGAACTGTGGCGCGAGCATAAGATGCTCCTTGTGATCACCAGCTGCATCATCCTGCTGCAGACGCTGGTGGGCATGGTGCTGTGGAACCGACTGCCCGATCAAATTGCGACACACTTTGATTTTCACAATCAGCCCGACGGCTGGACGAGCAAGGCGTTTACCGTCTTTGGCATGCCGCTGGTTCTGCTGGCGCTGCACTGGATCACGCTGATGGTGAGCAGCACAAAATATGCTCAGATCAAGAATCTGCACAGCAAGGTGAAATTCTTGTTCTGGTGGATCATTCCATCGGTATCGCTGCTGGTGATGGTCCTTTGCTACGGCTACGCACTGGGCGCCCAGCTGGATATCGGCAGAATTGTCATCGTGTTTCTCGGTCTGGTCTTTGCCGTCACAGGCAATTATATCCCCAAGGTCAGGCGCAATTATTCGGTGGGCATCAAGCTGCCGTGGACGATGACGGACGATGAAAACTGGCATAAGACGCATCGCATGGCAGCGCCTATCTGGGTCGTCTGCGGTCTGCTGCTGATCGTGCTCGGCCTGACCGGCATTACGACATGGGTTCCGTTCGGTGTGGTTCTTGCGATGATCCTGCTGCCGACCGTGTATTCACTCGCCCTGCACATCAAAAAGAAAAAACAATAAAACCAAAGGAGCGCCTCACATGAGACGCTCCTTTCACTATAGCGTTTTGAACTGCCGCGAAGCGAAGAAGGGAGTCTGAGGGATGAAATCCTTCAGCGGGGTATGGGGCGGAGCCCCATCGTGCCCTTCCGTCACCCCGCAAACTGCGCCTGATGCAGCTCGGCATAAAATCCGCCCTTTTTCAGCAGCTGCTCGTGCGTGCCCTGCTCCACAATATGTCCGTCGCGCATGACGAGGATCACATCAGCGCTGCGGATGGTGGAAAGCCTGTGTGCAACGATGAAGGACGTTCTGCCCTGCATCATCGTGGCAAATGCGTCCTGAATCTTCATCTCGGTACGCGTATCGATGGAGGAGGTTGCCTCGTCGAGAATCAGCATCGGCGGCAGGCAGAGCATGACGCGTGCAATGCACAGCAGCTGCTTCTGTCCCTGAGAGAGTCCATCGCCGTTCTCGCGGATGACGGTGTTGTAGCCGTCCGGCAGGCGGCGGATAAAGCCGTGCGCATGCGCAGCCTTCGCTGCGGCGATAATCTCGTCGTCCGTCGCATCCGGCTTGCCCATGGCGATATTCTCGCGGATCGTACCGGCAGACAGCCACGTATCCTGCAGCACCATGCCGATATTCCTGCGCAGCGCCCTGCGGCCGAGGGTGCGCGTCTCTCGTCCGTCGATGCGGATGGCGCCGCTGTCCACGTCATAAAAACGCATCAGCAGATTGATCATCGTGGTCTTGCCGCAGCCCGTCGGGCCGACAATGGCCACGCGCTGACCAGGCGCAACATTCAGCGAGAAATGCTCGATCAGCGGTCGTGTCTTCGTATAGGAGAAGGCAACGTCTCTGATCTCCACCTCGCCGCGGATCCGGTCAAAATCCTTGTCCGGCGCGGGATCAGGCGTCTCCGCCGGTTCGTCGATGAGCTGGAAGATGCGGCCCGCACAGGCAAGCGCATTCTGCAGCTCAGTGATCACGCCGGAAATCTCGTTGAACGGCTTGGTATACTGGTTCGCATAAGAAAGGAAGCTGGACAGGCCGCCGATGGTCAGCGTACCATGGATTGCGGCAAGCGCGCCGGCAAGCGCAACCGCAGCATATACCAGCGAATTGACGAAGCGCGTGCACGGATTGGTCAGTGAGGAGAAAAACACCGCGCGCAGCGAACAGTCGCGCAGACGCTCGTTGATCTCATCAAACTGAGCCAGCGTCTCATCTTCGCGGGCAAAGGCCTGCACCAGCTTCTGCTCGCGCAGCGCTTCGTCGATGAGCGACGTCTGCTCGCCGCGGGTTTTGGACTGAAGCGTGAACATGTCATGCGTCGATTTTGCAATGAAATTCGCCACCAGCAGCGACACGGGCGTGATCAACACGACGACCAGCGTGATCATGGGGCTGAGCGTGAGCATGAAGAGCAGCGTGCCGAAGATGGTCATTACGCCGGTGAACAGCTGCGTAAAGCCCATGAGCAGGCCGTCGGCAAAGGTGTCCACATCGGAGATCATGCGCGACACGATGTCGCCGGTGGGATGCGCGTCCAGATAGGACAGCGGCAGACGCTGAATATGCGCAAAGGCGTCGCGGCGGATGTCGCGCACGGTGTCATACGTCACGCGGTTGTTCAGCTCGCTGAGCAGCCACTGCGCCGCAGCCGTCACGCCGATGCATGCCGCAATCTGCGCGAGAATCCCCTTGAGCGCGGCGAAATTCACCTGCCCCTCGCCGACAATGCAGTCGATCGCACGGCCGATGAGGATGGGCACGTAAAGCGTGAGCGCGACGACGATCAGCGCCATCACAAGCGACGCAGCGAGCTTGTAAAGGTGCGGGCGGATATAGCTGAGCACGCGCAGAAGCACCGCGCTGCGGGGCGACTTCTTCTTCAGATTAACCATCGCGCTCCACCTCCTCGCCGTACTGGGATGCATAGATCTCCTGATAGACCGGGCAGGCGGCAAGCAGCTGTTCATGCGTGCCGATTCCTGCGACACGTCCGTCGTCAAGCACAACAATTCTGTCTGCAAAGCGCACAGAGGACGCGCGCTGGGAGACGATGAAAGTCGTCGGGCGGTGATCCATCGCGCGGATGGCGCGGCGCAGGCTCGCGTCGGTCGCATAGTCCAGCGCAGAAGCACTGTCGTCAAGGATCAGGATGTCCGGCTTCTTCACCAGTGCGCGTGCGATCGTCAGTCGCTGGCGCTGACCGCCGGAGAAATTGCGGCCGCCCTGCTCCACCGGCTCATCCAGCCGGCCGGGCTTGCTGTTGACCACGTCGAGCGCCTGCGCCGTGGAAAGCGCCGCATAGAGCTCCTCATCGGTCGCCTGCGCATTGCCCCAGAGCAGGTTGGATCGGATGGTGCCCTTGAAAAGCACAGCCTTCTGCGGCACGACGGCGATCGATTCACGCAGCGCTTCCTTGCGGATTTCGCGCACGTTCACGCCGCCAATGCGCACGCAGCCCTTTGTCGCATCGTAGAACCGGGGAATCAGGTTGATCAGCGACGTCTTGCCGCAGCCCGTTCCGCCGATCACGCCGATCGTCTCGCCCGGACGCGCTGAGAACGACACGCCCTCCAGCGATTCCGCACCGGCGCCGGCATAGCGCAGCGATACGTTTTCAAAATCGACGCTGCCGCGCTCATGCAGATCCTCCACCGCAAGCACGCCGTCCTCCTGCGAGGATCTGACCTCCAGCACGGAACTGATACGGTCGCCGCAGGCCCAAGCCTTGGTCAGCAGGATGATCAGGTTCGCCATCTTCACCAGCTCCACAAGGATCTGGCTCATGTAATTATACAGCGCAACGACCTCGCCCTGCGTCAGGCTGCCCATTTCAACGCGCACAGCGCCGCTGTGGATGAGCATGATGACCGCCGCATTGATCGCCGCATAGGTCAGCGGATTCATAACCGCGCTGATGCGGCCCACGGACAGCTGCATGCGCGTGAGCAGGCGGCTGCGCTTTTCAAACCGGCGCGTCTGATCCTCCTCCTTGCAGAACGCGCGCAGCACGCGCACGCCGCCGAGGTTTTCGCGGGTGGCGGCGGTCACGCTGTCGAGCTGGCCCTGCACGGCACGGTACTTCGGAATCGTGATGAGCATGATGGAAAAGACGATCACGCAAAGCACGAAGATAACCGCTGCAAAGATAAGCGCACAGTCAAAATCAATCGTGAACGCCATCACCATCGCGCCGAAGACCACAAACGGCGAGCGCAGCAGCAGACGCAGGCACATATTCACGCCGGACTGCACCTGCCCCACGTCGCTGGTCATGCGGGTAATAAGCGTGGATGTGCCGACCGTGTCGATTTCGGTATACGACAGCGTCTGAATATGCGCCATGAGTACGTGACGCAGCCGCGTGGAAAAGCCGATGGCAGCCTTGGCAGCAAAATACTGCGCCGTCACGGCGGCAATCAGGCCCGTCAGACCCAGCAGCGCCATGATGCCGACCATCTTTATGACATAGGCCGTGTCCCCTGCGAGGATGCCTTTGTCAATGATAGCGGCGACCAGCAGCGGGATGATCAGCTCAAAGGAAGCCTCCAGAAGCTTAAAGAGCGGGCCAAGCACGCATTCGCGCAAGTAGCCCTTGAGATAGACAAAGAGTTTTTTCAAAAGAAACCACCTTTTCTGTCTGTGATGAAGCGTAAAACTGTCTTCATTATAGGGGGAATTTGTTTATTTGGCAACTCTCGGCAGGAGAAAAGAGTGAGGATTCATTTCTGGCATTTGCCGAAAATGGCTTGACATTTGCCTGCATAGGTGTATAATAAAAATATATCCGGCATATGCCAGAAAAGAGGCGAGCCATGCCCAGACCCAGCAAAAGACGGCGTATCTGTGATCTGCCGCCCTGCCGGCGCTTTGAGCCCTGTGGCGCGCAGGAGGAAAGCCTTCCGGTAATCCTGACGCTCGATGAATATGAAACGATCCGGCTGATTGATTTCCTTAGCCTGACGCAGGAGCAATGCGCTATCCAGATGTGCGTGGCGCGCGCAACGGTGCAGGCGATCTATGGCAGTGCGCGGGCGAAGATTGCCCGCAGCCTGGTCATGGGCAGTCCAGTAGAAATCGGCGGCGGAGACGTGGTGCTCTGTGAGCGCGGAGATGAAGGCGGGCAGTGTGCCGTGTGCCCAGGCCGCGGCAGAATTAAAAATGGGAGGAATACGTTTATGAAGATTGCGGTTACGTATGATAATGGTCAGATTTATCAGCACTTTGGCCATTGCGCCCAGTTCAAGCTTTACGAGATTGAGGAAGGCAAGGTCGTCTCTACGAAGATTCTCGATGCGACGGGCAGCGGCCATAGCCTTCTGGCGGGCTTTCTGATGATGAACGGTGTGGATGATCTGATCTGCGGCGGCATCGGCGGCGGCGCGCAGGTTGCGCTTCGCGGCTTTGGCATCCGGATTCACGGCGGCGTTCAGGGCGATGCGGACGAGGCAGTCGCCAGCCTGCTGGCAGGTACGCTTCAGGCGAGCGACGCGCCCAACTGCAGCCATCATGATGCGCATCATGGCGCGGATCATGTGTGCGGCGAGCACGGCTGCGGCGAGGATCACGATTGCCACTGCCACGGCTGAGCGCAGCCGAATCAGACAGACCGGCAAAGCACTGCTGAATTCAGCAGTGCTTTTTCATATTCCCTGTGCGGAAGCCGGGGGCAGAATATGCTGCGTGAACAGCCTGATCACCGTGCGGTCGCGCTCAGCGATCATCATATGCGAAACCTCCGGCTTCGCCGGCCATGAACGCGGAATAGCCAAATCCCAGCCCCATCGCCGCGCATGCCAGCAGGTATACCGCCTGTTCTTCGCTGACGCCCAGCGCCGTCATCTCCCGCACATCCGCCGCATCGATAAAACGCAGATGGCGCGCCAGGTAATCGCTGATGCGCGCCAGCACGGTTATGTTGATTGCCTTTCGCTCGCTGCTGACAGACATGTTTCTTCCCCTTTGCGCATGTCGCAATGGATTTATGCCTTATTATACTGCCGTTTTCGCCCAAACTCACCGGCAAAGCGTCCGTTTTCTCTTTGTGGTTTGACATGGGCATGCGCCAGCATGTATAATGTGAGCAATTGAGACTGTACCGACAGGAGGTATCCCCATGGCAGACCATGTTCAGCTTTTCTGTGATTTCGTCGCCAAGTCCCCCAGCGCATTCCACGCCGCGCACACCCTGTGCGCCATGCTCGAGGACGGCGGCTACACGCCCCTTGCAGAAAGCCAGCCGTGGACCATCGTGCCCGGCGGCAAATACTACGTCACCCGAAACCGCTCCAGCGTGATCGCCTTTGCGATCCCCCAGACCGGCTTTGCCCACTTCCAGATCGTCTCCTCCCACAGCGATTCACCGACATTCAAGCTCAAGCACAGCTGCGAGGATGAGGCTGCCGGCGGCAGCTATCTGCGCCTGAATGTCGAGCGCTACGGCGGTATGATCATGTCCAGCTGGTTTGACCGTCCGCTCTCCATTGCCGGCCGCGTGCTGGTGCGCGACGGCGGCAGGCTGAGCACAAAGCTGGTGGATCTCGGCCGCGACGCCGTGCTCATCCCCAACATGCCCATTCACTTCAACCGCGAGGTGAACGACGGCTACAAGTTCAATGCGCAGGTCGATCTGCTCCCGCTCTACGGCGGCAAGGGCAGCCGCGGCAAGCTGCATGCCGAAATCGCCGCGGCTGCCGGCGTCAGCGAGGACGCCGTCGTCTCCCGCGATCTGTTCCTCTATGCGCGCCAGACGGGCAGCGTCTGGGGCGCGGAGAACGAATTCTTCTCCTGCCCGCGTATCGACGATCTGGAATGCGCCTATACTTCCGCCGCCGCGTTCCTTTCCAGCGAGGCCGTCGGCCATATCAACGTGCTTGCCGTCTTTGACAACGAGGAGGTCGGCAGCTCGTCCAAGCAGGGCGCAGATTCCACCTTCCTGACCGACGTCTTTGCGCGTGTGGGCCAGGCGCTCGGCGCATCGGACAGCGAAATCCGCGCGGCCATCGCCTCCAGCTTCATGGCCTCCGCCGACAACGCGCACGCCGTCCATCCGAATCACCCGGAGAAATACGACGCGCAGAACTGCACCTTCCTCAACGGCGGCGTGGTCATCAAGCACAACGCCAACCAGAAATACACCACCGACGCCGTTTCCTGTGCGATCTTCTCTGCCCTGTGCGAAAAGGCAGGCGTGCCTGTGCAGCACTTCGCCAACCGCTCCGACGTGCTGGGCGGCTCGACGCTGGGCAACATCGCCAACACCCATGCCTCCATGAATACCGTGGACATCGGCCTTGCACAGCTGGCCATGCATTCCAGCGTGGAAACCGCCGGCTGCGCGGACGTGGAATACATGGTGCGCGCGCTCACCGCGCTGTATACCAGCAACATCGCGGTGCACGCAGACGGCGAAATTGCCATCGACTGACGCATATCAAAAACGGAGCGGCCTGAAACCGCTCCGCTTTTTTTTAAAAAAACAAAAACAGCGGACAGCCCTTGCTGTCCGCCTGAATTGTCGGTTACGCGTCCGGATTCTCCATGCTGTAGCGGATGGAGAGCACCGTCATCTTATGGGTTCCCTCGACCATTCTGGCCATCTCCTCTGCGGTGAAGTTCGCCTTGTGCGCCGCACGAACAGCCGCCAGACCATGGCTGTATACGCTCATCTGCACAAAGATCTTCGCAGCAGCATCAAAGGGGATATTCAGATACGCCGCCTCATCCTCCACCAGCTCATGGCGCTCGTCCTTGCTGATGAACGGATAGAGCGGATCATCCTTATTGATCATAAACAGATGCGTGAACAGGCACGGCTGCTCCGCTGCAAAACGCGTATAGGCGCAGCAGATGTTGATCATCGGATCATCCGAGAGCCCCTTCACCTTCAGCGCATTTTCAAAAAGCTCCTTTGCCTTCTGCTCCAGCGCGCTCTTGAGATCCTCCATGCCGGAGAAGTAGCTGAAAATCGGCTGCGTCGAGCAATTGAGCGCCTTGGCAACCGAACGCGCATTGATCACTTCCATGCCCTCACGGCAGAACATTTCGAACGATCTTTCCAGAATCATCTCTCTGGTAATTCTCTGTTTCGGCGGCATAATTACACTCCTGTTCTGTTAGGATAAAACTCAGCTTATGTATATCATAATTTGTGTTTATACTACCATATTCTACGCATGCAGTCAACCGAGTTTTCTTTTCTTTATCAATAGAAATTAAACATTTCTCCCACCTTTTGCACACAGAATCGCGTGTACAAAATCAGACGGGAATTGGCTTTTCAGAAATCGAGCTTACACACATAATATGTTTATTCTGTACAATTTAATTCTATAAACTTTTCTTATTTAAAAAAGCCTTTCAATTCCCGCTGCCGAGATTGCATGCAGCTTCCGTCCATGATACAATACATCCATCGCCCGGCGGGATTGCGTCCGGGCTTCCCATGGCCGTCTTTCAGGCTTCATCCTGCCATCTCCGAGGTATCATCCATGAAGCGAATTCTTCTGTTTTTCATGCTCCTGTCTTTTCCCCTTTGCGCCGCCCGAGCGGACGTGCTCTCTCTGGATGAGATGCTCGCCGCCGAGGAGGCCGTCATGATCACCGCCGAAGCGCAGCCCGTCAGCGCCAATCCGGCCCGCGAGGATTTCATCGACCGCATCATCGCCACCGCAAAATCGCTCTATGACGGCGCCGGCGGCAAAGCAAAGCGCGCGCAGTATTCCGGCGACATCTATGTCTGCAAGAACTTCACGGTGCATCTGTTCCGCGAAAACAGCGGCGATTTCCGCATGGCGGAGTATCCGGACGTGGAGCTGATCATCCCCAACAATGAAAAGAAGGCCGACTGCGCGCCGTATGTCTACGGCGTCAAGTGGCAGGACATATCCGCCGCAAAGGGCAATCCCTTTTATGAAGCGGCGTCCTTCCGCTACGACGGCAGCCTGAGCAAAGAGGAAAACAGGCGCAAAGCGCGCGAATTCCTCATGCAGGTCAGGCGCGGCGACTATTTCCAGATGGCAGCCAACTACTACTACGGCGTGGGCGCGCACTCAATGATGTTCATCGAGGACTATGACCCCGAGACGGACTGTGTTCACTGGGCCGATTCCAACATGAAGGGAAAGAGCATCAACGGCGAGCGCTACGCCTATGTACAGTACGACGCGGTCAGGGAGATCGACTGGTTTGTCGACGCCTTCTGCCGCAGCAAGTACGGCGCAACGATCTATCGTCTGCGCGACGACATCATCTACGCAGAGTAAGGGATCACTCTTTTCACACAAGGAAAGGAGCTCAGGCTTTCTCAGCCTCTTCAGGGGCAGCTTTAAAAGAAGATGATCGTCTGCAAATGTAAGCTGCGCATCCCCAAAGCCCGCCCTTCAGGGAGAGCTGGCACAGCAAATCCGCGGCGAAGATATCTTTCTTTTGATCTTCTCACATGGATACGCTGCCTGTTTTGATCCTCCATCCATACCAAAAGGGACGAAGATTTTCGCTTCGTCCCTTTATTTCTTGCTTTTATATATTTTTCGGTGCGGCCGCCTCGTACGCCTGCTCGTAGAGCATCTCCTGCGTATTGCATACCGCCTCGCCCTCTGCCGGCGCACGGCGGGAATAGCTGCCGTCCGGGCGCATCACGCGCGCCTGCACGTTGTCGCTGAGCATCAGATCGAACATGCCGATCACGCGCCGTCTGAGCGCTTCATCCTGAATCGGCGCGGCAACCTCCACGCGGCGCAGCGTATTGCGCGTCATAAAATCCGCCGAGGCGATATACACCTTTGCGCGCTCGCCCTTGCCGAAGATATAGATGCGAGAATGCTCCAGGAAGCGGCCGACGATGCTGATCACCCGGATATTCTCCGTGATCCCCGGAACGCCGGCGATCAGGCAGCAGATGCCGCGCACGATCAGGTCGATCTTCACGCCCTCGCAGGACGCCTGCACAAGCCTGTCGATGATCGCCTTGTCCGTCAGGGAATTGATCTTCACGCCGATATATGCATCCTCGCCGCGGCGCGCACGCGCAATCTCGCTGTCGATCATCGCAAGCACCTTGTCCTGCAGGCAGTGCGGCGCAACCAGCAGGTGCTGCGTTTCGCTCACGGTTTCGCCCATGGCAAGGGTTTTAAAGACCTCCGCCGCCTCGCGGCCGATCTCCTGATCATGCGTCATCACGCTCAGGTCAGTGTAGAGTCTGGCCGTCTTTTCATTGTAATTGCCCGTGCCGATCTGCGTATAGTAATGCGCATGCCCGTCTTCCATGCGGGTGATCAGGCAGAGCTTGGAATGCACCTTATAGCCGTCCAGGCCGTAGATGACATTGCAGCCCGCCGCCTCCAGACGGCGGCTCCATTCAATGTTGTTTTCCTCGTCAAAGCGCGCCTTGAGCTCCACCAGCACCAGCACGTCCTTGCCGTTTTCGGCAGCCTCAATCAGGCTCTCGACGACCTTGCTCTGCTTGGCTACGCGGTAGAGCGTCATCTTGATGGACACGACGTTATCGTCGTTGGCGGCCTCATGGAGCATCTCCAAAAACGGGCGCATGCTCTCATACGGATAGGAAAGCAGCTTATCGCCCTCGCGGATCTGATCGAGCACAGGTCTGCCCGCATCGATCATGGCGCTGCGCTGGGGAATGCGGCGCGTGTAGAACAGCTCGCCCCGCTGGCGCAGGGTATCAGCGATCTGATACAGGAACGACAGATCCAGCGGCGTGTTGTTCTTGAATACATGCTCGCGGCGCACATCCATATATTTGCACAGCGTGCGCACGATCTCGCCGTCCAGCTCGCGCGAAAGCTCCAGCCTCACCGGCGCGAGGCGTCTGCGGCGCTTGATCAGTTCCGCCATGAACTCGCGATAGTCGATGTCCTCCTCATAGAGCGCATCGGCATCGATATCAGCGTTGCGCGTCACACGGATGAGGGATTTTTCGCGGATGGTATAGCCTGCAAATACCTTGGGAATGAAATGCAGAATGAGCTCCTCGGCGAGCATATATGTCTTTTCACTGGCAGATACCTCGATCAGGCGCGGGAACACGCCGGATGCGCATGGGATGATGCCCAGCTTTTTCTTGCCGTTTTTGCGTTCAAGCACCACGACGGCATAGATATCCTTGTTGCGCAGGAACGGGAACGGCTGACGGCGGCCCACGATGATCGGAGAGATCAGCGGCGCAATCTCGCAGTCGAAATAGCGCTCCAGACGCTCGCTCTCCTGTCTGCCGATCTTTCTGAAATCGACCAAGCGCACGCCGGCCTCTTCGATGCGGCCCAGCAGCTTGGCATAGATGAAGTCCTTGCGCTCGTTGAGCCTGCGTACCGTGCGCAGCACCTCATGCAGCTGCTCGGCGGGCGTCATCAGGGTCTTGTTCTCGCGGATTTGAGGCGAAAGATGCTCCTGATCGACCAGCGAGCCCACGCGGACCATGAAGAACTCGTCGAGATTACTCTGATAAATCGACGCAAAGCTCAGCCGCTCGCACAGCGGCGTCAGATCGCTTTCCGCCTCCTCAAGCACACGCTCGTTGAACTTGAGCCAGGAAAGCTCCCGGTTCATATAGATCGCGCGGTCCGTCATGGTATCCATTGCCAAGCACCTCTGTGATTATGATCATCTTCATTATAATGGACGGCGCGCCAAAAAGCTACAATAAAAATCCCTGCGGAGACAGATTCCGCAGGGATAATTGTCAGCGTGCGAACTTGCGGCAGATATCCAGAACGGCTTCGGCGACATACTCAGCCTTTTCCACGCCCAGCGTGGAATACAGCGGCAGCGAGATCTCGCTCTCGGAGAAGTCATACGCCTTCTTGAAGTCTTCCGGCTTGTAGCCAAAGCGCCTGGTATACGCACTCATGGTATGCAGGGCGATAAAGTGTACGCTCACGCCCACGTTGCGCGCCTTGAGCTCCTCGATGAACTGATCGCGGGAGATCGTCAGCGCTTCGGGCACGATGCGCAGGATGTACAGGTGGCGGCTGTGATGGCAATATGCCGGCGTCTTCTGCAGGCGCAGCTGCGGCACATCCTTGAATGCCTTTTCATACACGTCCACGCACTCGAAGCGGCGGCGCTGCATATCGTCCATGCGCTCGAGCTGCACGCTCGCCAGCGCCGCCTGCAGGTCGAACATATTGTACTTGTAGCCCGGCTCTTCGATGTCATAGCGCCACGAGCCGCCCTTGCCGTAGCGGTTCCATGCGCCGGCGCTCATGCCGTGGCAGGAAAGCACGCGCGCCTTCTGCGCCAGCTCCTCGTCGTCGGTGATGAGCGCGCCGCCCTCGCCGCAGGCGAGGTTCTTGGTCGCATAGAAGGAATAGGAGACAGCGCCCCGGGGATGGTGGCCGATGAGCTCGCCGTTATAGCGGGTCTCCACAGCGTGCGCAGCGTCCTCGGAGAGGAACAGGCCATAGCTGTCGCACAGCCTGCCGATCTCGCCCAGATCCGCTGCCAGACCGGAATAATGCACCGGCACGATCGCCTTCGTCTTTTTGGTGATCTTCTTTTCGATCTCCGCGGGATCAATGAGGCCGGTATCCGGATCGATATCGGCAAACACCGGCGTCGCGCCGACATGCAGAATCGTATTGGCCGAGGCCGCAAACGTGAGCGGCGTGGTGATCACCTCGTCGCCCGGGCCAATATCCTTGGCCGCCAGAGACAGGTGCAGCGCCGCCGTGCAGGAATTGAGACCGATGCAGTATTTCGCGCCGACATACTCGGCAAACTGTTTTTCAAATGCGATGGTGCGCGGGCCCTTGGCCCACCAGCCCGAACGCACGGCCTCGGCAATCGAAGCGACCTCCGCCTCGCTGACGTCCGGCAGGCAGAACGCCATCCAGTCCTCTCTGACCTTGAATTCACTCATATGTTTTCCTCCGTCCGCAGTGCGGAAAAAGTCATCTGTTCATGGGATCATATTATTATAGCACACCGGCGCGCCCGCTTCAAGCATTGACATACTTTGTATATACATACCCTGCTTTCAGGCAAAGCAGACAAAGCAGCGCAGATTACTTGTACAAAACTGCAGATTCCCAGTTGACAATCTGCATACGGCAGGTTATAATGCTCTCAACTGAATCTCAAACCGTTTGAAGGAAGAGAAGTAAAAACCCGGTCCTGTTTCAGAGAGCCGCATGCTGCTGTGACTGCGGTACAGGAAGGTTTTGAAATGGACTTCCCGAGGGCCCTTTCAACCGGCGTTTCTCCGATTCGCCTTATTAGAGAGGGACGGGACGCAGACCCGTTATCAGGCTGCACCGTATGTTGGTACGGGGTAAAGCGGGCCGAAAGGCCAAACTGAGTGGCACCACGGGAAATAAGCATTTTCCGCCTCATGTTCCGTAAGGAATGTGAGGCGTTTTTTCTTTCCGCTGGTCTCGGCGCTTCACACCCACGACTGATCACCGTTTCCCCCATCAACCAAGAAATCTATTTTCAGGAGGAACACATCATGAAGCGCATCGTTTCCATCATCATCGCCGTCGCCCTGATCCTCACCGCCGCCGTTTCCTTCGCCGAAACCTACAGAATCGGCATCGGCCAGTTCGCCCAGCACGGCTCGCTGGACAATTGCTATCAGGGCTTCATCGAGGGCCTTGCGCAAGCCGGCATCGTTGAGGGCGAAAACCTCAAGGTCGATCTGCAGAATGCGCAGGCCGACATGGGCATCGCCCAGCAGATCGCCGCGCAGTTCGCTGCAAGCCGCGTCGATATGGTCGTGGGCATCGCCACCCCGATGGCGCAGGCCTGCTACAACGCCGCCTCCGGCTCCATCCCCACCATCTTTACCGCCGTCACTGATCCGGTCGCCGCGGGCTTTGCGGACGCCAGCGGCAAAGCCGCAGGCGAAGTGACCGGCACCTCCGACGCGCTGCCGATCAAGGCGCAGCTGGAAACCATCCGCGCCATGCTGCCCGATGCGAAGAAGATCGGCATCCTCTACACCACCAGCGAGGTCAACTCCATCTCCGCAATCGAAATCTACAAATCTCTCGCCCCGGAATACGGCTTTGAAATCGTCGAATCCGGCGTCTCCACCATCGCCGATATCCCGCTGGCGCTGGACGCGCTGCTCTCCAAGGTCGACTGCCTGTCCAATCTGACCGACAACACCGTCGTCTCCGCCCTTGCGCTGATGCTCGACAAGGCCAATGCCGCCGGCAAGCCGGTCTTCGGCTCCGAAATCGAGCAGGTGAAGCTCGGCTGCGTCGCTGCCGAAGGTCTGGACTACATCGCCCTGGGCCGTCAGACCGGCCTGATGGCCGCCAAGGTCCTCAAGGGCGAAGCGAAGGCCAGCGAGATCCCCTATGAAATCATCACCGAGCCGGGCCTGTACGTCAACAGCGCCGCGCTTGAAAAGTTCGGTATCGTGCTCAGCGACGAACTCGCCGCGAGAGCTAACGAAGTACAGTAACGAAAGGGGAACGTTGGTGCTATCGCCCCAAACCCCATCTGGGGACGCAATCCCCAGACCCCTTCTTCGCTTCGCGCAGAGAATAAAGCTTTTCATCACATCAAAAATGACGGGAGTCTGAGGGATGAAATCCCTCAGGCGGGTTTGGGCGGCAGCCCAACGTTCCCATCCACGGAGGTATCCGAGTATGAATCTTCTTCTGAGCGTCCTTGAGCAGGGTCTGATTTACGCCATCCTTGCCCTGGGCGTGTACATCACCTTCAAAATTCTGGACTTCCCGGATATGTCCGTCGATTCGTCCTTCCCCCTTGGCGCCGCCGTCACCGCGCTGATGATTCAGGCTGGCTTTTCCCCGCTGCTGACGCTGCCGGTCTCGCTGATTGCCGGCGCCATTGCCGGCGCGCTCACGGGCGTGATTCACGTCAAGCTCAAGGTGCGCGACCTGCTCTCGGGCATCATCGTCATGACCGCGCTCTACTCCGTGAACCTGCACATCGCAGGCCGTGCCAATGTGCAGCTTTTCGCCTTTGACACCATCTTCAAAAACAGCCTGATCTCTTCCCTGCCTCCGGCTGTGCAGCCCTATGCGCCGGTGATCATTCTGGCTATTGCCGCCATCGCAGTCAAGCTGCTGCTGGACGCCTATCTCGCCACGCGCTCCGGCTTTCTGCTGCGGGCCACAGGCGACAATGCGACGCTCGTCGCCACGCTTGCCAAGGATTCCGGCATGGTGAAGATTCTGGGTCTGTCCATTGCCAATGCGCTGGTCGCGCTCTCCGGCTGCATCATGTGCCAGTATCAGCGTTACTTCGACATCTCCATGGGCACGGGCACGCTGGTGCTGGCTGTCGCCTCCGTCATCGTGGGCACGCAGCTGGCACGCGGCTTCCGCTTCCTCGGCGCGACGACAGCCGTTGTGCTCGGTTCCATCCTCTACAAAGGATGCGTGGCGCTCGCGCTGAGCATGGGGCTTTCCCCGTTTGATCTCAAGCTCGTCACAGCCGTGCTGCTGCTCGTCATCATCGTTGCCGGCAGCCAGAATCGAAAGAAGGTGAAACGCCATGCTTGAACTGAGGAATATCGTAAAAATCTATCAGGGCGGCACGGTGAATGAAACCTGTCTGTTCAATGATTTCAACCTCACCATTCCCGACAGGCAGTTCGTCTGCATCGTAGGCTCCAATGGTTCGGGCAAGACCTCTCTGCTCAACATCATCTGCGGCTCCATCCCGATTGACGAGGGTTCCATCTATGTGGGCGGCTCAAACATCACCCGCATGCCCGAGCACAAGCGCCACAGGCGCATCGGCCGCGTCTATCAGGATCCCGCCCGCGGCACATGCCCGTCGATGACCATTCTGGAAAACATGTCCATGGCCGACAACAAGGGCCTGCCCTTCAATCTCATGCCCTGCGTCAACCGCAAAAAGACCGAGGAATATCGGGAGATGCTCGCGCAGCTCGGTCTGGGGCTGGAGGACAAGATGGGCGTCATGGTCGGCAATCTTTCCGGCGGCCAGCGTCAGGCGATGGCCCTGCTCATGAGCACGATGACCCCGATCGAATTCCTGATCCTTGACGAGCACACGGCGGCGCTGGATCCCAAAACTGCCGAGATCATCATGGAGCTGACCGGCAAGATCGTCGCGCAGAAGAAGCTGACCACCGTCATGGTCACCCACAACCTGCGCTATGCCGTTGAATACGGCGACCGTCTGCTGATGATGCATCAGGGCCATCTGGAGCTGGATCTCTCCGGCGAGGCGCGCAAGGGCCTGAAGGTTGAGCATCTGCTTGAGAAGTTCAATGCGATCTCGATTGAATGCGGAAACTGACACAGTACGCCGGGGGAAACGTCAGGGCTGCCGCCCTGCGACCCGCTTGAGGGATTCCATCCCTCAAACTCCCTTCTTCGCTTCGCGGCGGCTTGAAGAAGCTGCACAATTGTCACCGCGCAATAACGGCCGGGGCGCTTGCCTTGGCCGTTTGATCGTGCTATAATACTTTCATTCTTTTCAAAATCTGCGCATGATCGATGCATGACAATCTGTAATCTTTCTGCGCGAAAAGAGGCGCATACATATGATCGGAATGGGTACCATCATCAACTCTGCATTCGTACTCGTCGGCGGCCTGCTGGGCTTTCTGTTCGGCAAGGCGCTCAAGGACAGCTATCAGGACATCATGGTCAAGGCCTGCGGCGTGAGCACGATCTTCATCGGTGCATCCGGCGCATTCAAGCACATGCTCACCATCACAAACGGCGCGCTGGGCACAACGGGCGAAATGCTGCTGGTCATCTCGCTGTGTCTGGGCGGCCTGATCGGCGAGATTCTGAGCATCGAGGCCAACCTCGAGCGCTTCGGCGAATGGCTCAAGGTCAAGAGCCACTCTGAGCGCGACCCGCTCTTCATCGAGGGCTTTGCCTCGGCGACGTTCACGCTGTGCATCGGCGCGATGGCGATCATCGGTCCGATGAACGACGCGCTCTATCATGATTACACGATCCTGACGACCAAGGGCATCCTCGACATGATCATCGTCATGGCGCTGACGGCCTCCATGGGCAAGGGCGCCGTCTTCTCTGTGATTCCGATGGCTATCTGGCAGGGCCTGATGACCGTGCTGGCCGCCTTCATCGGCCCGCTGATGACCGAAGCTGCGCTTTCCTGCCTGTCCACGGTGGGCAATGTGCTCATCTTCGGCGTGGGCGTCAATCTCGCCTTCGGCAAGAAGATCAAGGTTGCCAATTATCTGCCCGCGCTGGTCATCGCGGTGATCTGGTCGCTCTTCTGATTTCCACATGCAAACAGCCCCGCCTTCCGGCTCATCCGGAAGACGGGGCTGTTCTTATGCGTTTTGTCAATCCATATCCATCGCAAACAGGCCGCCTGCGCCGCCGGAATGCACAAACAGCACGCGGTCATCCGCCCCGAATACGCCCTCCTTCGCCATGGCGACAAGGCCCGCAAAGGCTTTGCCCGTGTACACGGGATCGAGGAACAGGCCCTCCTGCTGCGCCATCAGACGCACGGCGTCATTGCCTTCCTTCGAGGGAATCGCGTACCTCGGGCCGCAGAGATCGCGCAGATCAAAGTCTGCGCTGCTGACGTCCACATCCGCCTCCAGCAGCGCCGCCGCCTCGCGCATGAGCCTTGGCGTGATCTCGTCAAACGGATCGGTATCCACCATCATGCCTGTCACGCGCGCGCCGGGCATGTACAGCTTCGCACCAAGCGCGAGGCCGGCCATTGTGCCGCCGCTGCCCTCCGCGCAGATGATGTGATCAAACGTCATGCCCTGATCGCGCAGCTCGCGCACGCAGTCCACATACCCCAGCGTGCCCAGTGCATTGGAACCGCCGCAGGGAATCTTGTAATACGGCACGCCCATCTCCTTGCCCACGCGATCCATCTCTGCATAGATATCCGCATAGTCGTTTGTATCCATGAAGCGCACGTCCGTACCCATCAGGTATTCGAGCAGCTGATTGCCCAGCCTGCCCGTCACACCGCGCTTTTTGAGAATCAGGATGGGCTTCATGCCCAGCCTGTTCGCCGCCGCTGCGGTCAGCATGGCATGGTTGGACTGCGCGCCGCCGGTGGTAAAGACCACCTGCGCGCCCTGCGCCTTCGCCTCGGCAAGCAGATACTCCAGCTTGCGCACCTTGTTGCCGCCAAGGCCAATGCCGGTCATGTCGTCGCGCTTGACATAGACCTGCGTGCCGAGCATGCGGCTGATATTTTCCAGCTTATGTACCGGCGTGGGAAACACGCCGAGGGATACCTTTGCAAATTCTTTCATCACACTTTTCTCCTTGCGTTGATTCGCCCATTATAGCGCGTTTTTCTCCCGGATACAATATGCCCCGCCGGATGCATGCAGCGCACACATTTTCTGTGCATTCAGCGCAAAAATCTCTTGCCAATTCAGTGTATGATTGATACAATAGAAAAAAGCAATCATCCAGCGCAATGGATGAATTAAATTCATCTTCTCATTGAATATCATCGACGTATACAACCAGCGCTTGCCTCAGGAGGTGCACCATGAAACGCAGACTGACCGCAAAGGAATACATCATCCTCGCCTCGATGCTCTTTGGCATGTTCTTTGGCGCAGGCAATCTCGTTTTTCCCGTATCGATGGGCCAGCAGGCCGGTACGAATTTATTCCCGGCGATTGCCGGCTTCTGTCTGACCGGCGTGGGCATTCCGCTGCTGGGCATTGCAGCGATGGGCATCTCCAGAAGCGAGGGCCTGTTTGACATGTGCCTTCGCATCGGCCGTCCCTATGCGTATTTCTTCACGCTGCTTCTGTACATGTCCATCGGTCCGCTCTTTGCCATTCCGCGCACGGCCACAGTCTCCTTCAGCGTCGGCATCCAGCCCGTGATCCGCGCAGGCAACGTACACCTGGCGCTGTGCGTGTTCTCTGCGCTGTTCTTTGCGGCGGTGCTGTTCTTCTCACTGCGCCCATCGGGCATCATGACGTGGATCGGCAGGCTGCTCAATCCGCTTTTCCTGTTCTTCCTTGCCGTGCTGGCCGTCACAGCGCTCGCAAAGCCCATGAGCCCGGTTTCCGCGGCTGCGCCCACCGGCAAATACGAGACCATGAGCTTCTTTCAGGGTTTCCTGGAGGGATACAATACGCTGGACGCCGTGGCGTCGCTGGTATTCGGCATCATTCTGGTCGAATCCATCCGCACGCTGGGCGTAACCGAGCCCAAGGCGATCTCCGCAAGCACACTGCTCTCCGGCATTCTCAGCACGCTGCTCATGGCCGCGATCTACTGCATCCTGACGGTGCTGGGCGCGCAGTCCCAGTCCGTCATCGGCATCAGCGCAGACGGCGGCGAGGCGCTCTATCACATCGGCTCGCACTATTTCGGCACATTCGGCGGCGTGCTTCTGGGATGCATCGTCACCTTCGCCTGCCTGAAGACCGCCATCGGTCTGGTCACTTCCTGCGCAACCGCATTTGTGGAGATGTTCCCCCGGACACTGAGCTACCGCGCCTATGCAGTCATCTTCTGCCTGTTCTCCTTCGGCATTGCCAATTTCGGGCTGAGCCGCATCATCGAGTTGTCCCTGCCGGCGCTCATGTTCCTCTATCCGCTGACGATCACGCTGATCCTCCTGTGTCTGTTTGGCCATCTGTTCGATTATGACAAGCGCGTTTTCCGCTGCGTGACGCTCTTCACGTTCGTGCCCGCGCTGCTGGATTTCCTGAACGCGCTGCCTGAGGGCGCACGTTCCCTTCTCTTTGGCGCTTCCATTCAGAAGATCGCCATGCATCTGCCGCTGTTCTCCATCGGCATGGGCTGGGTGATCCCCTCGCTCATCGGCCTTGCACTCGGCCTCATCCTGCGCGCGGCAGACAGAAAATAACCCGCTGACAAAGCAAAGCTCCCGCTTGCAAACGGGAGCTTTTATTCTGCCTTATCCCTTGAGAATCGCTTCCTTCGCTGCCTCCAGCGCGGCGATCACCCGGTCGCACCATGCGTCAAACTCCGGATCCTCACGCTGCAGCGCAGGATTGGCAAGCATGCTGCGCACCGTCCTGCGCAGGCCCTGATCCGCACGCACCGTGCACACAAAACCCGGCACAGCGCGCTTCACCTTGCTGTTGTCAAAGACAACCGAATTGGCCTTGTCGCCCAGCAGGCTTCCCCTGTAGTCATACGGACCTGCGGCGTCCAGGAAATCAGACGACACATAATACGGTCTGAACGGCACGCCCAGCTCATCGGCGATGATCGCATGGATCTGATTCCACGTGACCGTTTCATCGCTGGTGATATGATAGACCTCGCCAATGGCATGGCAGTTGCCCATCAGGCCGATGAATCCCCGGGCAAAGTCGGTATTGAACGTGATCGTCCACAGCGACGTGCCGTCGCCATGAATGATGACCGGCTTGCCTTCGAGCATGCGCTTGACGATCTGCCACGCGCCGCGGCCGCCGTTGACGCCGATGGGCAGATTGCGCTCGTCATAGGTATGGCTGGGGCGCACGATGGTGACCGGGAAGCCATGCTCGCGCCAGAGCTTCATCAGATAATCCTCGCAGGCAATCTTGTTGCGCGAGTATTCCCAGCACGGGTTGCCCAGCGGCGTGCCCTCGGTGATCAGATAATCCCCTGGCGGCGTCTGATAGGCAGAGGCTGATGAGATATACATAAACTGCTTCGTTCTGCCGCCAAAGAGCCGCCAGTCGCGCTCCAGCTGCTCCGGCACAAAGCCGATAAAATCGCACACGCAGTCAAAGCACATGCCCTCCAGCGCCTTTGCCGTCTGCGCCTCGTTGCCGATATCCGCCGTGATGACCTTCACACCCTGCGGAATCTCCGCCATGCGCGTTCCGCGGTTGAGCAGATACAGCTCCCAATCGGGATGATGCGCCAGCGCACGTGTGATCGCCATGCTGATGGTGCCTGTGCCTCCGATAAACAATGCTTTCATACCGAGCCTCCTGTTCAGATGATATACGTCCGATACATCCATTATATACGATCTGATTCTCCGCCACAAGCACATACAAAGCAAAACAGGCCTCCGCGAAGGAAGCCTGTTTGCTTTCTTATCCTGCCTGTTTTCCGGTGCGGATCGTCGCCGCGTAGGCACTGTTGAAAAGACCCAGCACAGCCGAGGCGATGAACAGCGTCTCGATACCCAGCGTCTCCCAGATCCAACCGCCAAAGAGCGCAATGAAGATCGTGATCACATGATTGATTGAAACGCCGGTAGAGATTGTCGCCTTGACCTCCTGCTCGCTTTCAGACAGATCCTTGACATAGACATTGGACGCCATAGAGGCAAGCGAAATCACCGCGTCAAGCACATAGTTCACGCAGCAGACGATGAACGCCACATCGCGCGCAAAGAGATGATGCGCAAAGCCGTAGAAGAAGCACACGACGACCAGAATCAGCGTATCCGCCACCATGACCGCCTTGTAGCCCACCCGGTCGATGAGCCTGCCGACAACAGGCGAGGCAAAGAAGCAGGCAATGGCAGAGAGCGCAAAGAGCAGGCTGACCGTCGCAGCGCCGGCGCCATAGAAGAGTATCAGCACATACGGGCCGAAGGTGAGAAACACCTGCTTGCGCGCGCCGTAAAACATCTCAAGCATGTAGTATTTTCCATATTTCCTGTGGAAATAAAACCGCCTGTTTGTGGCGTCCGGCCGGCTCTGCCCCCTGACGCGCAGGCTGCAGATGGCGCTGAGCGCCGTGAGCACCGCCGCAGCGAAGAAAAACGGCCTGTACGGCTGGCTATGCGAAAGCAGTGAAAACGCGCCGACAATCACCAGATGGCCTGCCAGCGTGCCGATCTGGCTCACTGCGCTCTGCACGCCCAGCGCCGCGCCGCCCCTGCCCGGCCGGGCATAGCTCATCATCAGCGTGCTCTTCATGCCCAGCTGTATGTGCTCGCCCAGAGAATACGTGCAGATCGCCAGCGTGACCAGCACCTTGTCCGGCGGCAGAAGCGCATGCATGCCCATGCCGGCAAGCATGATCACCGCGCCTGCTTTATACATCGTCTCAGCTGACATCATATAAAACACGGCCAGAATGAACACCAGCGCGATGCCCGGCAGCTCGCGGAAAAACTCCGTGACGCCCCGGTCCATCTCGCCCATGCAAACAATCTCCGCCAGATAATTATCCAGCATTCCCTTGTACAGGCCGTAGGAAAGGCCCGCAATCAGAATGGACAGCAGAAGCGCCTTATAGGACGTTTCCCTGCGGAATGTATCTCCGATCCTGTTCATGGATTCGCCTCCGTTCGTGCTTCTTGGGCATATACGCCCATTATACGCCTGAGCAGTGCGTATAGCAACTGTAATTTCTTATAAAAATGCATCATTTGCGCCCTGAGCTTGCATATCCATGCGCCTGTATGGTATAATGTCTATCACTTTCCGCTCTTTGTCCATTCAAAGACGGCATGCATCAAACCCTACAACAGAAAGGCTGTTTTGCAATATGTACCGTATCATGACAGCAGACGAGGCCATCAGCCTCATCCGCGACGGCGACTGCATCTGCGTCAATTCCTTTGTCGGCATCGAAAACCCGGTGGAGCTGCACGAGGCGCTTGACCGCCGATACGACAAGACCCATTCTCCCAAGCATCTGACGGTCATCTCCAGCGCAGGCTTCGGCGTATGGGATGAAGATCGCGCCGCCGAAGGCTATATCCGCGCAGGCGCCGTAGACCGCCTGATCTGCGGCCATTTCGGCTCGATGCCCAGCACGAAGAAGATCATCCTGGAGAACCGCTTTGAGGCCTACAACCTGCCTCTGGGCTGCATCTCTCATGCCATCCGCGCGCAGGCAGGCGGCATTCCCGGCGCGCTCTCGAAGGTCGGTCTGGATATCTTTGTCGATCCGCGCCGCGACGGCCCGGGCATCAACCAGATTTCCACCGATTCCTCGTTCGTCAAGGTTGTCAATGTTGACAACAAGGAATTCCTCTACTATAAGCTGCCCAAGATCACCGTCGCCCTGATGAAGGGCACCGCCGCCGACCGCAAGGGCAACATCTCCTTTGACGACATGTACATGTCCGGCGACGCGCTGTCCATCTGTCAGGCAGCCAAAGCCAACAACGGCATCGTCATCGTGCAGGTTGACCGCATCGTGGATATGCCCTCCCGTCCGCGCAACACGATCATTCCGGGCTGTCTGGTCGATGCAATCGTGGTCAAGGAGCCGGAGCCGCGCGACGAGGCATTCACCGCGCTCACCGGCAGCTTTGAGATCCCCTTTGAGGACTGGCACGGCTGGATGGAAAAGCTGGAAAACGTGACCTCCGGCAACCGCGAAAGAAGCCTCGCCAGCCACATCATCGGCGAGCGTGCCTCCCGCGAGCTGCGCAAGGAAGACATCGTCAACATCGGCATCGGCATTCCCGAGATGATCTCGCACTATGCCAGACAGAGCGGCATGCTCGATCATATCACACTGACCGTCGAATCCGGCGGTATCGGCGGTTTCCCGGCGTCGGGCAAGGTTTTCGGCGCGATGATCGGCGCGCAGGCCGTCTATGACATGGCCAACCAGTTTGACCTGTACAACAACGGCGGACTGGACATCTGCTTCATGGGCGCGCTGGAGGTTGACCGCTACGGCAACGTGAATGCGCACCGCGGTCCGGGCGCATACGCGGGCATCGGCGGCTTTGCCAATATCACCGCGCAAACGCCGACGGTTGTCTTCTGTCTCACATTCAACACGAAGGGCCTGCAGGTCAGCAGGGAAAACGAGCAGGTGATCATCGAGCGCAACGGCTCGATTCCCAAGTTTGTGCAGAGCGTGCAGAGTGTGAGCTTCTCCGCGCGCAAGGCGATCGACAACGGACAGAAGGTGCTCTATATCACCGAGCGCTGCGTGTTCATCCTCACTGCGCGCGGCCTCAAGCTGCTGGAGGTGTATCCGGGCGTGGATGTGCATAAGGATATCCTTGATCTGCTGCCCTTTGATATCGACGCAAACGGTTACGGCGACCAGTATTAAACCTTCTTGATTCATCCAGCGCAAAGCGAATAAGGGGTCCAGGGACGATGTCCCCGGACCCCTTATTTGTTTCGCGCCAGTTTGAAGATGGGTTACATCAGGTCATCGGTACGCACACCCTCGCCCATGCGCTTGAGCTCGTAGACGCCCTCATCATTACGCTCATAGTCAAAGCCATAGCTGCCCGATTTTCCGTCACGCTCAAATTCCACCACCACAATCGCACGGTCGCCCTTATTATCCTTGGACGCCACGCGCGTATTGGTGATCGTCGCATCCGGCACGCCCTCGGTAAACATCTTCGTCGCCATCTCGCGCACCTCGATCACAAAGCCCCAGTCCACGCTGGTATCCGCCGCCGCGGGCACTTCCAGCTGCCGCGCCTCAATGTCATCGCCGATTTTACCCAGCGCCTGCTCCATCGAGGTGCAGCCGGTAAGCGCCAGAACGGCCGCACACAGCACCAACGCAAGTACAATCCTCTTCATATCTTTCTCTCCTTACATCCACGCGCGGTGAAGCGCCTCCAGCCCTTCGCCGATCGCCTGTTCATCCATACCCGCAAAGCCGAGCAGCACCACGCGCTCATACTCTCTGCCGGTTTCCATCACGCCGTAATCGCAAAGCCTCGTCAGCCTCACACCCGCTCGTGCCGCCAACGCCGCCAGTTCCTGCGCGGGCGTCCTGCCGCCCACATGCAGCAGCGCATAAAGCCCCGCGCCGCAGGGCGCTACCTCGCCAAGACCCAGCTCCTGTGCCCTGCGCTCAAGCGCATGCAGCCGCGCGCGATAAACCACGCGCATGCGCGACACATGCCGCTCCAGATACCCGCCTGCGATGAATTTACGCAGCGTCTCCTGCTCAAAGCCCGGCACGCTGCAGGCCGCATGCATCGCCCTGTAGCGCCCGACAAGCGCCTCAGGCAGCACCATAAAGCTCAGACGCAGCCCCGGCGCAAGCGTGCGGGCAAACGTGTTCATATAGATCACCTGCCCGCTGTCGTCCATGGCCTTGAGCGGCGGCAGGCTCACGCCCGCAAAGCGGAATTCGCTGTCATAGTCGTCTTCCAGAATATAGCCGCCGGTCTCCCTGGCCCAATGCAGCAGCGCTGTGCGCTGGCTCTCGCTCATCTGTGCGCCCAGCGGAAACTGATGCGACGGCGTGACATACGCCGCGCCTGCGCCGCCCGTGTAGAGCGCGCGCACGTCAATCGCACCGCCGGAAAGCGGCGTCGGCGCAATGCGCGCGCCGCTGGCCACCAGAATCCTTCGCACACGCGAATAGCCCGGGTCCTCCACAGCAAAGAGCTTTTCCCGGCCCAGCAGCGACACCAGCGCTGTAACCAGCACCTCCGTGCCTGCGCCCAGCACGATGCACGCAGGCGACACCTCAATGCCGCGAAGGCGCAGCAGCATGCCCGCAATCTCCTCACGCAGCTGCGCAGAGCCCTGCGGATCACCGGAGAGCAGCAACTGCGTGTTCTGCTCGCTGAGCACCTCGCGCATCAGGCGCGCCCATGTCGAAAAGGGAAAATGCTCCGCATCGGCCGCGCCGGTGGAAAAGTCCCAGCGGACAGGAACGTTCTGCGCGTGCTGCGCAGTCATGATCTGCGGCAGATCACTGGCGGCGTACATGCCGCTGCGCGGCCTGCTCTCGCAGTAGCCCTCGCTGGCGAGCCTGCTGTAGGCCGCCTCAACCGTTGCCGTGCTCACATGCAGATGCTCGGCAAGCTGGCGCTTGGAGGGCATCTTTCTGCCTGCGGCAATGCGCCCGCTCATGATTTCCTCGCGCAGCGCGCTGTACAGCTGATCGGTCAGCGTCACGCGGCTGCCGCTGTCAAGCGTGCAGGTGAACATGTAGCTTCTTCCTTTCAAGCAGCACCCGCCGCAGCGGGGACCTCATCCGTCTCGCTTACGGCGATCCACCTTCCCCAAATGAGGAAGGTCTATTTCTCTTCAACTTCACAGTGCGCCATCTCGCGCACCTCGTCCCACGGCACGTAATAACCCGCGCCGTGGCTGCAGAAAACACTGCCCGGCGGATTCTTCACATCTGCCAGCGCGCTGTAGCCGATCTCCGCGACGATTCCATCCTGATTCCGGCACGGCGCATAACGCGCAAACTCCGAGCGGATGCGTCCATGCCCGCGTGTCGTTGCGGCGAATTTCTGCGGGTAATCCCAAAAGGCGGCCGCCGTGCAGGCGCCGGTGAGGATCACCTCATCCTCGTCATATTCCGGCGCGTCCAGTTCGGCATTCAGGCGCAGCAGTTCGCCCGTCACGCGGCTGAGCAGCTCCTGAGAAAACGAGAGCTCAAAGCGCACAACCGGCTCCAGCAGCACATTCTTCGCCTGCATGAGCGCATTGCGGATCGCGCGGTACGTCGCCTCGCGGAAATCGCCGCCCTCCGTGTGCTTGAGATGCGCGCGGCCTGCGATCAGCTCTACGCACACGTCGGTGAGCGGGCTGCCCGTGAGCACGCCGGGATGCTGCCGCTCGTGCACATGCGCGCTGATCAGCCTGCGCCAGTTCATATCCAGCAGGTTCGCAGGGGTTTTGTCAGCAAATGTGACGCCGCTGCCCTCTTTCCCGGGCACAAGGCGCAGCCAGCACTCGGCATAGTGCCTCAGCGGCTCATAGTGGCCGATGCCGGTCACCGGCCCGGCAATCGTCTCCTTATACATCACCTTCGGCGGCAGGAACGAAACCCTGTCGCCGAAGCGGCTCTCCAGCACGCTGCCCAGCACCTCCGTCTGCACAGCGCCCATGATGCCCACGGAAATACGCCCGTTTTCGGCGCGCACGCTCAGCAGCGGATCTTCCTCCTCCAGTTCGCGAAGATGCGCAAGCAGTTTCGTGGAGTCCAGTCCCTTTTCCCCCTGGACATCCACGCTCATCAGCGGCACAAGCTCCTGACCCTCGGTCACAGTCTGCGCGCCGATCATCTCGCCCGGCCTGCACGAAAGGCCGGTCACCACCGCTGTCTGTCCGGCGCAAAGCGTCTGACAGACGGTGAGCTTCGCGCCCTGCGCAGCAAAAACCGCATTGATCTTCTCCTCACCGTGCTGCGTATTCACGCTGTCGCGTGCGCCGAGTCTGCCGGAAAGCGCCTTGACATAGCAGTAGCGCATGCCGTCCCTGTGCGCCACACGGTATACCTTGGCCAGAAAAGGTTCATCCAGCTTCGCTTCGTAATCCGTATCGCAAAGCTGCGCGATGGCGTCCATGAGCGTATCCACGCCCCTGTTTTCCAGCGCGCTGCCGGAAAGCACAGGATACAGCTGGCAAGCGCGAACCGCCCGGCGCGCGCCCAGCAGATAATCCTCTCTGACCGCCTCTTCCATCAGATGCTGCTCCATGAGTACATCGTCGCGCATGGCCAGCTCCTCGCGCAGAGATTCCGTGTCCTGCGTCATGAGCACGCAGTCGCCGCAGAGCAGCCTGTGCATCTGCGCCGTTACGCGGGAAACATCCGCACCCTCGCGATCCGTCTTATTGAGGAAAATGAGCGTCGGTATCTTTTTCTTTTTCAGCAGGCGGAACAGCGTCACCGTGTGGCTCTGCACGCCCTCAGCGCAGGAGACCACCAGCAGCGCCATGTCCAGCACGGACAGCGCGCGCTCCATTTCGCCGGAAAAATCGACGTGGCCCGGCGTATCCATGAGCGTCACATGCACAATTTCCCCATCCGGCTTTGCCAGATCCACAGACGCCTGCTCGCTGAAGATCGTGATGCCGCGCGCCCGCTCCAGCGCATGGCTGTCCATGAATGCGTCGCCATGATCCACGCGGCCACCCTTGCGCAGCACACCGCCGAGCAGCAGCAGCTGCTCGCACAGCGTCGTCTTGCCCGCGTCCACGTGCGCGGTCACGCCCAGTGTCAGATGCATGTTTCCTCCGTCTGCGCCTGTGCGGCAGCGTGTTCATCCTCCCTGCGGATTCTCTCAAACACCGCGTCGATCACCTTCTTCTGGTGCCGGGTGAATTTCTTTCCCTGAAGGAATGCCCGAGCCATCTCAGGCCTGCGCCTGAGGGTGATATAGAGCGACTCGGAGAGCTGCCAGTCCTCAATATGCGCGTGATTTCCATTCAAAAGCGGCTCGGGCACAGTCAGGCCCTCAAACTCGCGCGGCCGCGTATACTGCGGATGCTCCAGCAGGCCGGAGGAAAAGCTCTCCGTCTGCGCGCTCTCCTCGCAGCCCAGCACGCCCGGCACCAGCCGCGCCACGCTGTCCACCAGCACCATCGCGCCCAGCTCGCCGCCGGTGAGGATGTAATCGCCGATGGAAATCTCCTCGTCGATGCACAGATCCAGCGCGCGCTGGTCCACGCCCTCATAATGGCCGCAAAGCAGGATCAGCTCTTCCTCTTTGGCAAGCTCCTCCACCTTCTGCTGCGTGAGCGTTTTGCCGCGCGGGGAAAGATAGATACGCTTGCCCTGAAAATGCTCGCCCTGCACATCGCGGATCGCATCCACGATCGGCTGAGCGAGCATCACCATGCCGGCGCCGCCGCCAAAGGGCGCATCGTCCGTGTTGTGGTGCTTGTTTTTCGAATAATCGCGGATGTTCACCTCGCGGATCTCCAGCAGGCCCGCCTTCTCCGCGCGGCCGAGCATGCTCAAATGCAGCGGCGCAAACATCTCCGGAAAAATTGTCAGAATCGTAATCTTCATATTCAGTCGTCCGTTTCCTGCGTTTCGCCCGGATTTTCCTCATTGGGCAGAAGCTGCATACGCTGGCGCTCCATCTCCTCGAGGATGCCGTACATCTTCTCCTCCTGCGTGCAGATCTCCAGGATCTCAATCTCGCGCAGGGTAACGGTTTCGATCTCCGCTTCGCGACCAAAGAAATCAAACAGGCGGATCTTCACGCGCAGGCCGTTGGCCTCCACAACGCGGCCCGTGATCATCTCATTGCCAATGATCACGCTCACGATTTCATTCCTCGCCCTGCATTCCAGCAGAACGCTGAGCATGAGGTCGGTATCCTCTGCCGGATAATCGGTGAAGAAGGGCTTATGACGCTCCTTGTGATGCGCCATGAGCATGCCCAGCCGCTGCTCGTATTCCTCGCCGGAGAGGATCTGGATCACATCGCTGTTTCGGCGCACGCGCCAGCCGTCGATCTGTCCCCACGGCGTCAGATCGCACATGAGCACATGCTTCGCGTCCACCGCCTCCACAAAGCCCGCACAGAATCCGTCCGGGTCATTGGGGTCCGTATAGATCGAAGCGAGCGCGCCCTGCGCCGCCAGAATCCTGAGCAGGTAGACCATATATCCATTGGGTACTGCCATCGCTTAATATCTCCTCTTGGGCAAATAGAACCGTCTGTTGCCCCAAATATCCACAATCATGATGCACGGCTCGCCCGCACACACGGGCATTTCCATCGTCTGCGCCAAAGCCGGCGTGCCCGCCGTGCGCACGCTCTCCACGCAGGAGCGGTACATATCCCCCTGCACAAAACCGGCGGACCACTGATCCACAGCATCCAGGCCCTTGACGCCCGCCTCGCGCGCCGCCACGCAGTCAAAGCCCGCCAGATGCACGGTATAGCTGGTGATCGCCGGGAAGACCTCCGCCTCCACGAAGCAGTCGTCCTCGCCGCATTCCGCCTCCACGTCATAGCAAACGTCCATGGGCTTGCCGCCTCCGGTCTGGCTCAGGCGTTTGCCTGACACAGCGATAGCCAGCGGGCTCTGATCCACGCACAGGAAGCGTCTGCCCAGCTTAGCCGCGGCCACAGCCGTCGTGCCGCTGCCGCAGAACAGATCGCACACCAGATCGCCCTCCTGCGTGGAGCAGCTGATGATGCGCTCAAGCAGCTTGACGGGCTTCTGCGTGTCATAGCCGGTGCGCTGGGGATCCTTCTGCTGCAGATGGCTCACGTCATCCCACACGTCGCCCGGATATACCGGCTCGTCGTCGTAATACCTGTATTCCTTGCCGCCGGAGATGATGGAGCGATATACGCGCCCGTCCTCGTCCACGCTGCGCTTCATGTGGTTGCTGCGCGCCTCGCCGCGCGCAATCGGCACGGACTTGAGGCTGAAATAATACGAACGGGACTTGGCATAGAACAGAATCACGTCGTGCTTTCTGGGAAAATACGTCCGCGCTCGGCCTCCGGACTGATACGACCAGATGATCTCATTCAGGAAATTGCTCTCGCCGAAGATCTCATCCATCAAAAGGCGGATATGCGCATGCATCCGGCAATCGATGTGCACGAAGATGGTGCCTTCCTTCTTCATGAGATCCCGCGCGAGCAGGAGCGTATCGCGCATCATGGAAAGATACGCCTCGCGGCTCTCCCAGCGGTCGTCATAGGCGGGCAGGGACATCGTCGGCGCGCCGGTGCGGTATCCCTTCTCGCCGATGCGCACCTTCATATCAAAGCGCTTGCCGGTATTGAACGGCGGATCCAGATACACCGTCTGCACGGCGCCTGCATAGCGGGCAAGCAGCTCTTCCCTGCAGGCATGCAGCTGCGCATGCTTGAGTACGCCCATGCTTTCCCGGCCCAGATGGCGCTCAGCGCCGCAGCGGATATAGGTTGCACACATCCCGATCTACCGTCCTTTTCCATGCGGCATTGGCCGCCTTCACTTGTAAGCTGCTGATCACATTTACACCGGCAGCAGAAACCGCGATTCCATGCCATCAGCACCAGTATAATGCTACAGTATATATTATACTGTTTTTACTTCGCATTGACAAGTAAAACGCACGCTGATATGATAAAGTCAACCATTTGATATCAGGGGGAACCGCCATGTCCGCATATGAATCCGTACTTGCCGCGCGCAGCTGCGTCGAGAATCTCACGCCGCTGAAAACCGACTGCGGCCGGCTGTGCGCCGGCGCATGCTGTCAGGGCGACGACGCCACGGGCATGCTGCTCTTTCCGGGCGAGGAAGCATTCTACGACGGCTGCACGTTCGGCCGGATCATTCCGGCGGGCTTTTCGCTCGGCGGCGCGCCAGCGCAGCTCTTTGTCTGCGGCGGCACATGCGACCGGGCAAACAGGCCGCTGGCCTGCCGCCTGTTTCCGCTGTTCCTCAGATTCAAGGAGGACGGCGTGACGAAGCTGCGCATCGATCTGCGCGCCAAAGCCGTCTGCCCGCTGACGGATTACGGCATCCGCTCGCTCGATCCGGATTTCAGGCAGGCCGCACGAAAAGCCTACGACATCCTGCTGGAGGACGATGCCTGCGCCGCGTATCTTCGCGATCTGGACGACGCGTTCTCGCTGTGAGAAAGGAGAAGACAATGAATAAACCGCTTCTTATCCAGGCGCTTGTCAAGGTAAGCGCCGGCGTGCTGCTGATGGGCGCGCTGCTCTTTGCGCCCGCCGGCACGATGGACTACCCCGAGGGCTGGCGCTTTATGGCGATACTGTTTGTTCCCATGATCATTGCCGGCTTTGTCATGCTGGCAAAATGCCCGGATCTGCTGGCCAAGCGGCTGAACATGAAGGAAAAGCTCGGCGAGCAGAAGCAGGTGATCGCGGCGAGCCTTGTCATGTTCATCGCCGGTTTCATCGCCTGCTCCCTGAGTTACCGCTTTGGTTTTCTGCTGCTTCCCGGCTGGGTTTCATGGGCGGCCTGTGCGCTGTTTCTTGCGGCCTATGCCCTGTACGCGCTGGTGCTGCGCGAAAACGCATTTCTCTCGCGCACCATCGAGATTCAGGAAAACCAGCATGTGGTGGATACGGGGCTTTACGCCATCGTGCGCCATCCGATGTACAGCGCCACGATTCTGCTGTTTCTCGCTATGCCGCTGATTCTGCGCTCCATCGCCGGGTTTGTCATCTTCCTTCTCTATCCGGCGATCATCATCAAGCGGATCCGCGGCGAAGAAGCATTCCTCAAAGAGAATCTCAGCGGATACGATGCGTATATGCGCAAGGTGCGCTGGCGGCTGATCCCCTTCATCTGGTAATATATGACATAGCAAAAGGGCCGCCCGAAGGCAGCCCTTTTTCATATTCTGCTTTACGCGGCAGGCGCTTCCTGCCCTCGCCGTCAAACAGGCGCAGGGTCAGGCTCATAGATATCCACCAGCGCAGCATGCTGCTTTTAGGCTCCGTCACAATGCAGCTTCATTCCACGGCAAACGCCGTCATCGGATTGATGAGCATCAGCAGCGTAAGCGTCAGCGCCATCGCTCTTTTCATCATTCACGAACACCTGTTTCTTGACAAATCACCGGACTTTCTGGATAAATCATTGTTTATCATGATCCGGCTGTCACTACATACCATTTGTCTTGTAATTTGTCAACATTTCAGCGTCCAGAGCCGTTCAGTCGTGAAACTCCAGATCCAGAAATGCCGCCATCGTACGCACCAGCGCACGCGCGCGTTCTCTGGTCGGCATTTCTGCAAACACGCGCACGCGCGGCTCTGTACCGGAGAAGCGGGCGATGATCCAGCCATCCTCAAAATACACCTTGCAGCCATCCAGATAGCTGACCTTCACCACCGGCATACCGAAATCCGGCAGCACTTTTTTCTGCATCAGCATCTCGTCGATCGCCACGCGCCTTTGCGCCGTCAGCGCCCAGTCGTACTCCGCCATATACACCGCGCCGAACTGATCCGTCAGCTCCCTGATCAGGCGCGAGAGCGGCTTGCGCGTCACGGAGATCATCTCCACCAGCAGCGATGCGGCATACAGGCCGTCCTTGCCGCTGATATGCCCGCGCACCGTCAGGCCGCCGGAGGATTCGCCGCCGATGAGCGCATCATGCGCTTCCATGCCCGCGGAGATATGCTTAAAGCCCACCGGCACCTCGACGCACGTCTCGCCGAAGGCCTCCGCCACGCGGTCGAGCAGATGGGTCGTGGCGATATTGCGCACAGCCGCGCCCTTCCATCCCTTGTATTTGAGCAGGTAATAATACAGCAGCACGAGCACGTCGTTGGCCGATACATAGCGTCCCCGCTCGTCGATGATGCCAAGGCGGTCTGCGTCGCCGTCGGTGGCGATGCCCAGATCCGCATGGTGATCCGCAACGCTGCCCTGCAGATCGCGAAGCGTGTCCGGATTGGGCGCAGGCAGATGACCGCCGAAGAACGCATCGTGCCTGTCGTTGATCACGTCCACATCGCAGCGCGCGGTGAACAGGATGGTCATCAGGCCCGTCAGGCTCACACCGTACATCGGATCGAGCACCACGCGCGGCCTTCGTGCACGGATGGCGTCCATGTCAATCTTCTCCATGATCGAATCGAGATACGCGTCGCGCGGATCGATGAAGCGCACCCAGCCTGTTTTAAGCGCCTCCTCAAAGGGCATCACGCGGATTTCGCCGTCGGAAAGCGCGCTTGCCTCCTCGCCGACGGGGCCTGTAACCTGCTCGGTCGCATCGCGTCCTCCCCGGGTGAAGAGCTTGATACCGTTGTAGACGGCGGGGTTGTGGCTGGCTGTCACCGCTGCGCCATAGGGCAGATTCCTTTCCTTGACGGTAAACATGATCTGCGGCGTCGGCGCGGCAAGGTTCACAAAGTCCAGCTTCACACCCTCGCCTGCCATCACCTCGGAGAACCAGATCGCCGCCTCGCGGCTGAGGAAGCGCCTGTCATAGCCGATGCAGAAGCCCTCCTGCTCCACACCCTCGCGCTTCATCCTGCGCGCAAGCGCGCAGGCTACCCGGCGGATATTTGCCTTGGTAAATCCATCGCCGATGATCTCGCGCCAGCCGCCTGTGCCAAATCGAATCATATGCATTCCTCCTTCTGGAGCCCGCCGCAGAGGCTCGCTCCCTGCGGCGCTCCCGTTTTGCATCTGTAAAAACTGCATGGATAAGCAGAACAGGAAGCCCGCGCATACGCAGGCTTCCTGTCCGGATTATCTGAGATACTGTGCGTTGACGACGTCCTTGTCCGTATTGAGCGGCAGGCCCTGATCAAACTTCACGATGTTCGAATAGACATAGTTCACCATATTGATATGGTTGTCCTTCGTGTTGCCGCCGGCATGCGCGCTGGCGACGACATTATCCAGCGTCAGCAGCGGATGATCCTTGGGCAGCGGTTCCTTTTCATAGGTATCCAGACCCGCCGTGGCAATTTTCCCGGTGGTGAGCGCCTCAATCAGCGCCCCTTCGTCCATGATGGGGCCGCGCGCCGTATTGATGAGCATGCAGGCAGGCTTCATTTTGGCAAACTCCTCCCGTCCGATCAGGCCGCGCGTGGTTTCATCCAGCGGGCAGTGGATCGAGAAGATATCGCTTTCGCGCAGCAGCGTATCCATATCGACATAGCGGTAGCCGAACTGCTCCTCCTGCTCCGCCATGCGGATGATATCGTAATAGATGACATTCGCGCCGAAGGCAGAAACCAGCGCTGCAACCTTCTTGCCGATATGACCCAGCCCCAGAATGCCCACCGTCTTGCCGCGGATCATGAAGGATCGGTCGAAGTATTCCGTACGCGGCCAATGCCCCTGACGCAGATTCCGGTTGATCTGCAGCAGATTGCGGTATCCGGCCAGCATCAGCATGATCGCCAGCTCCGCCACGATGCCGGAATTGACGCCTGGGCAGGTCGCAATCGGGATACCGCGCTCACCCCACGCCTTCAGATCCACATGGTCAAAACCCGCGCCCCAGCGCTGCCAGAATTTCACATTGGGCGTATGATGAATGATGTCAGGATCGATATCCAGACGGGAAATCAGATACTCGCAGTCCTTGAGATTGCCATAGGCGTCGGGACTGAGCGCGTCGACCAGCTCAAACCCCTGCGGAACATTCTCATGCAGCGCCTCGTACGCGCCGGGGAAGTAAATGCCGACAAGGCCGATCTTCTTCATATGCATCCTCCGCACGATCTGCCCGTTCATCCGGGCATTCCTTCTGTATGTATGATAGCAGAAAAGAGACCGGAGAGCAAGCGTTGCTCTCCGGTCTTTGTTGTCTTCGCTTGCGATTGATTACAGCAGGCCGATCTCCTTGTAGTAGCGCGCAGCGCCGTCGTGGATGGCAACGCCGGCCACGTCGTTGCAGGCTTCCTTCGGGTCAGCCTTGGCCAGCGCCGCGTGGGTGGCAGTGAGGTAGTCCCAGTTCTCCCAGAAGACTTTGGTCATCTGATAGACGGTCTCCTCATCGACATCGGCGGTGATGAACAGGGTCAGCTTCACGCCGGAGGTCGGCACAGCCTCGTCCTGGCCGGCATAGGTGCCCGCCGGGATCTCACAGGCAGCGTACCACGGGTAATCCGCCTTGAGCGCCTCGACTTCCTCGGCGGTGATGGGCATCAGCTTGGAATCGGTGGTGGTCATGATCTGGGTGACGGCAGAATTCGGCGTGCCGGCCATGATCCACACGCCGTCGAGCAGCTTGTTGCTCACGGCATCGGCCGCAGCGGAGGTATCCATATACTCGGCCTTGATGTCGTCCAGGGTCTTGCCGATGGAGCCCAGATGCACAATCGCCTCGTCGACGGTGGTGGAGCCCGCCGCGCCGATGGAGATGCGCTTGCCGGCCAGGTCGGCAAGACCGCCAATGCCGGAATCCCTGGTCACCACGACCTGATTCGGATTGATGTACAGGCCGGCGAAGATGCGCAGGTTGTCATTGGCATAGCCTTCAAAGGAAGCGAGGCCTTCCTGCGCCTGATAGACGAGGTTGGAATTGGCGATGCCGATCTGAGCCTCGCCGTCATACGCCTGATTCAGGTTGTCGATGCCGCCGCCGGACGGAGTCGCCACAGCGCGCATGCCTTCAATATTCTCATTCCACAGGCCGACGACCGTCGCGCTGATGGGATAGAACGTGGACGCAGTGCCGGCAGTGACAAAGTTGATGTCCGCCGCAAAAGCGCAGGCGGCGCTCAGGCACAGGGCAAGACACAGGACAGACGCAAGGATCTTCTTCATAACAGGTTCCTCTCTTTCATAAAGAACGTATTTCGGATGCAGGCAGCACTGCATCTGTTGCAAAAGTGATCATGATCAGGCGGCCGCAACCGGCTTTGCCCTGCTGAGAATCAGCTTGTCGATCGCGATTTCCGCCGCGATCAGCACCAGGCCGATGACGTCGGTGGCCAGCGTCGGATTGACAAAGAGCACGCCGCCCAGAATCAGCATCGCGCGGCAGACAAGCCTCAGTGCCGTCGTACCCGAAGAATACTTCTGCACGGGCAATCCCGCAAGGCCGTCAGAGAGCGCCAGCACGCCCACAGATGACGTGACAAACGCGCGGATCGTCTCACTCATGGCCACGCCTTCGGTGCTGCCATAGAGCAGAACGGGATTATTGAGGAAGAAGAACGGCAGGATAAAGCCTGCAATACCCAGCTTCATGGCGATAAATGACGTCTTCGTCATGTTGCTGTCTGCGATACCGGCTGCGACGTACGAGCTCATGGCCACCGGCGGGGTGATGTTGGACAGGCACGCGTAGATCAGGCAGAACAGATTCGCCGCCATCTCCGTCGCGCCCGTTGCACGCAGCACGGGAACCGCCACGACATACACGATGACATACGCCGCCACGCCCGGCACGCCCATGCCCAGAATCGTGGACATGACCATGACCATCAGGCCGCCAAGGAACAGCTGCCCCTCGCCCACGACCTTGAGGATCAGGTTGCCGAAGTTCAGGCCAAGGCTGGTCATATTGACCGAGCCGATAATCACGCCGATAATGATGCAGCTGACGCCCACGCTGATGGCGCTGCGGCTGCCTTCAACCGTCGCCTTCACAATGGTGTTCAGATCCATGCGCGTATCCTTGCGCAGCCACGAGGCGGGAATCGTCACAAAGATCGCTGCAATCGCCGCAAACAGCGGCGTATAGCCCATGAACATGAGCGCCATGAGCACAACCAGCGGAATGAGCAGATGTCCGCGCTCTCGCATGACCTTGGCCGCCTTGGGGATATTCTCCGGCGCCAGACCGGAAAGGCCGAGGCGTTTTGCCTCCAGATGCACGGAGTAGATCAGCGACAGATAATACAGGAATGCAGGAATCGCCGCCGCAAGCATGACCTTGGTATAGCTGACGACCATGAATTCCGCCATGACAAAGCCGACGGCGCCCATGATCGGCGGGGTAAACTGGCCGCCGGTAGAAGCAACAGCCTCGACCGCAGCGGCAAAGTCCTTCTTGTAGCCGGTCTTTTTCATCAGCGGAATGGTGATGGTGCCGGTGGTCGCCACGTTGGCGATGGCCGAACCATTGATCATGCCCATCAGCGCAGAGGCCAGCACGGCCACCTTCGCCGGTCCGCCCGGGGAACGGCCCACCAGTGTGAGCGCGATATCGTTGATGAACTGCGAAAAGCCGGAATACTTGAGAAATGCGCCGAAGAGCACGAACACGAAGATATACGTCGCAGAGACGTTCGCGCCGGTACCGAGGATTCCGCCCGTATCCCAGACGAGCGACTTGATGATGCGCTTGAGGGTGAAGGCGCTGGTGCCGAATGTGCCGGGGATATACTTGCCCCAGACCGCGAAATAGGACAGGAATACGAGCGCGATGACCGCCAGATTGCCGCTGGTTCTGCGCGCCGCCTCAAAGGCGACAAGCAGGCACATGACGCCGACAAAGACGTCCGTGCTGTTCAGTCGGCCTGTACGCGCCAGTGCGTCGTAGCGCCAGAGGATGTAGCCGTAGCAGCCGACCGTCACCGCAATGATCAGATAATCCCATACCGGCAGGCTCTTTCTGCGGCGGCGTTCCTTTTTGAACGTCGGATAGAGCGTGACCGCCAGCGGCAGCAGGAACATGATGTGCGACGTGCGCAGCTTCACCGCACCCAGCGTGCCGAATGTATTGGCCCAGACCTGAAAGATGGCCCAGATGATCAGCACAGCCGTGAACGCCTTTTCCAGCGGTCCCACCAGTATGCGCGTGCGGCTTTCGGCGTCCTTGTCCTCCATAAGCTTCTGCGCTTTTGCATCCAGCTCATTGGGATCGCCGATTTTTCCCATTCTTTCTTCCATAGTATTCCTCCGGAACGGTCCTTGTGTCGTCCAACCGTTCGTGATGGGTACAAGTTTACCACCTTGGTCAACATTTTGTCAACATACATCATGCAAATATCCCGTGTATTGCATGAATTATTTTTACCTCGTTTTTCCTTGAGATGAATAAAGAAAAACCGTCTTCCGAAGAGACGGTTTTTCTTTGCCTTTGATTCATCTTCTCTTATTGCAGCGCTTGTTGGTTTATAAATTGTATATCATCGATGGATCACCGGAACGCCGCCCACCACAAGGCAGCTCACATCCATCTTCTCCAGCAGCGCATCCGTCACATAGGCTTCCCCGCCATAGACATACACGCGAGCCAAATCATCCGCAAGGAAAATGACGCCATCCACCGCACCCATGGCCCCGGCGCACAAACCGTCGCTGCCATCGGTCATCAGCGCGATTTGGCTGCCGCCGCCAATGCCCGTCAGCTGCCAGCTGCCCTGCGCATATTGGCATTCATAGCCCATATGCCCCATCACGCCGCACAGCGGATAGAGCAGTGCGCCGTCATCCGCCCTGCCGACAAAGAGCTCAAACGGCAGATCATCCACATAGACCTCCATCTGCTCCAACGCAAACGGCGCGCCGGATACATCAGGCGTGGGCGTGGGCGCCGGCGTAGGGATCGGCGTGGGGCTCGGCGTGGGCGTGGGCACCGGTGTGGGCGTGGGCGTGGGGGTCGGCGTGGGCTTGACGATCACATCGTCTGAAAACATCGCGCGGATGGTCGCCGGACCGACCTTGCCGTCCACCTTTTCCATTTTATGGGCGCGCTGGAAGGCATATACCGCCGAGCGCGTACCCAGACCAAACACACCATCAATCTCGCCCAGATAATAGCCAAGCTCACAGAGCCTGCGCTGCATGAGCGCCACATCCTCTCCCTCCATGCCGCGCCAGAGAATCCGCTCGCCAAGGCCGGACTGCGCAATCTCCTCCTGTGTCACATGGACAAGCTCAAAGGGCGTCGCCGTGGGCACGGCAGTCGGCGCAGGCGTGTTCTTCACCTGCACGCCAAGCATCACGCCCTCGCCAAGCGCGGGCAGCGCGCACGCCATCATGATGGATGCGGCCAGCGCCGCAGTCAGTTGTTTCAGCATTATGTTCCCTCCAGACCTCTTCTGAAGTGATGATATGCACGCAGGCGCATATCATGACCGTTTCTTTCATTCTATAAAGAAACGATCCAGCATGCCTTTTTCATGCAGATGAAAGCCGTGCATGCCAAATTGATTTGCACCTTCGATATTGGCAAGCGTATCGTCGATGAACACCGCGCGCTGCGCATCAATCCCGCAGCGCTCGCACAGCAGCTGATAAATCTCTTTCTCCGGCTTGACCACATGGTCATAGCAGGAGATGACGCCGCCGTCAAAGAGATCGCCGAAGTGATCGGCAAATTTCTCGCGAAGGCGCTCATAGCCGGCCTGCGGATAATTGGAAAGCAGGCAAAGCTTTTTGCCCTTGCGCCGGCACAGCCGCGCCGCGCGCCAGCCCTCCTCAATCGGGTCCTTGAGCTCGATCCAGCCGTAGAGCGCGTGCAGATAGTCCTCGTATCTGCCGCCCGCCTCCTGCACAAGGCGCTTTGCCGCCTCTTCGTAGGTCATCGTGCCGCGGTCAAAGCAGGGCCAGTACGGTCCGCGATAGACATGGCGGAGCATATGCTGCTGCATCTGCTCGTTGCCGGGGAAGAGCTGCTGGAGAAAATCATCCGGCGCAAAGCGGATCAGCACATTGCCGATGTCAAAGACCACGGCGTCCACCTGATCCCACGGCATTGTTTCATAGGCAAGATCAAACCGGATTCCTTTATTCATGAAATACGCTCTCCTTTGCTCATTGTTTTCTCACTGTATGGTCGTCATGCGGATCAGGGTGCGCAGTTCGGAACGCGTTTCGTTTTCCCGGAGCCTTCTGGCCACAATCACCAGACGGTCCTCTTCCAGGCAGGTGCTCAGCGTCAGCAGCGCGTCTCCGGGCTGCACGTCGATGGGAATCGCATAATGCGAGCGCAGCTGCAGCTGGCGGATATACGACTGGAACTCCGCATCGGAAGAGAACGTATCGTGGGTGAAATAATTGAAAAAGCGCTCGTCCTTCGTATCCAGCGAAACATTGAGAATCGCCACGATGACATACTGTTCCTTTTTCCAGAGGGTATCAAAATAGATAAACGGATGATTGCGGATATACGTATCATCGTACAGATACTGCGCCAGACGGCCGAACATGGTGCCGTCCTTCATGTTGTGGCCGTGCAGCAGCAGATTCTGCGTCTTCTCTTTGAACGGGTGATTCACATCCAGAAAGATGGTGCCCGCCGCATTCTTCTGCTTGTTGAAATCGCGCGTGAGGTAATAGCTGTTGTCGCGGTAGACCACCGGCAGATCCAGCACGTCAGGGATCTGGATCCATGCGACAAGATCCCGGTTTTTCTCATGCAGCGCCGCCATCTCCGGCAGCGCGTCGCCGCCCATCTGGCGGTATTTGGTTGTCTTCACCACATCGGGCGCGGGTGTGGCCAGATCCTGCGGCGCGGGCTCCGCGGTCGGCTCCATCGTCGGTTCCGGCGTCGCCTGCGCAACAGATGCCGTTGCCGCGGGCAGTTCCCCGCCCTGCACGTCCTCCTGCGCCGTTTCCTGTCCGCCGGATTCATTCAGCGCCTGCTCCATCAGCTCGGCGCGCTGGCGGGAGAGCTCGTTATTCAGGCTGCGCGTGCGCACGCTGCGCACCACGATGCTGCCGATCTGCCACAGGCTGAACAGCGCCACACATACAAGTGCCGCGCTGATCAGGCCGCTGATCCGCTGTGCCTTTTTGCTCGGATCTGTCTTCTTTGGTTCGCCCGGCTTCTGATGCGGCGCCGTCTTCTGTGCATGCGCCTGTCCGCGGCCGTGATAATCCTCCGGCCGGATCAGCTCCAGTTCGTATGCCTGCTGCGGCTGCGCGCCGCTTTGCTGCTGTTTGTGATTCCTGCTGCGCACCGCCGCCGGAAGCCTGCCGGTCAGCGCGCGCAGCTTCTTGACGCCTTCACTCAGCAGCAGCATGATCAGCACAAGCAGGCCGCCCAGCCCCTCAATCGCCTTTTTCCCGGCTTTGGCCGATGTATTCACCGCGCCTTTGAGCCGTCCGCCGCGAAGCGTAGCCGGCGCAGAAAGACGTCTTTTCTCTTTCGCGGCGCGCTCACCCGTCTCAGGCTGCATGCTCTGCTCAGCCTCTGCGTGCGCATGCATCCCGGACGTCTGCGCAGCCGTGTTCTCCTGACGGGCCTGCTGCATTTCCTGCTGCGCATTTCGCCTTCTGCGCGGCTCCGCCTGCGCAGCGGATTGCGAAGACGCCTGCTCAGGCAATGCTTCCTGCTGTGCGCCGTTTTCCTGCTCAGACTGCTGCTGTATATTCTGCGTTGGGCGCTGCGCCCTGCGCCTGCGTTCCTCCACGCATGTCACCTCGTGATTCTCTGAAAGGTTGGGATTCCCGCCTCTCCGACGAAAATAACCATCTTGATATTATTCTTCTTTTTCCTGCGATTTCCTGCTTTTTTCCGTCCGGCAGCCGGGATGGCTTTGATTTCCATCTCAATCCGTGTGCTGGCGGCGCGCTGTATTGACAAGCGGTACCCAATTTACTATAATATTTATATACACAAGCGTTCATTGCAAAGTGAAAGGAGCCTTCGCTTATGGTTGATTTCAAAAATGCCGCATTCCTCAAACTCAAGCCTGTCGACAACAGCACGTTCAGCAAGGCAATTACGCCGATGTTCGTGCCCGGCGAGCAGATTCTTGGCAGCTTCAAAACCATTCGCGATGGCGTCGTCTTCACAAACAAGCGCATTTTTGCCATCAACGTGCAGGGCATTACCGGAAAGAAGATCGATTACACCTCTCTTCCCTACAGCAAGATTCAGGCCTTCAGTGTGGAAACCGCAGGCGTTCTGGATCTGGACAGCGAGCTGGAGCGGTGGTTCTCCGGAATGGGTCGTGTCAAGTTTGAATTTGTCAGCAGTGCAAATGTTTCGCAGATCTGCCGCATGATCTCTGAGTTGGTGCTCTGATCGCCGGACAGGGGTTCGATTCCCCTCTCCTTTCATAACCAAATAGAAAAAGCACCCACAAGGGGTGCTTTTCTATTGGTGGAGGTGAGGGGAATCTCCTCTCGGCACTCAACGTGCCTCGGTCAGGCCAGCTCTGACAGCCCACTGGGCTGTCATTCACTACTGGCCCAGGTTCGATTCCCCTCTCCTTTCATAACCAAATAGAAAAAGCACCCACAAGGGATGCTTTTCTATTTGGTGGAGGTGAGGGGAATCTCCTCTCGGCACTCAACGTGCCTCGGTCAGGCCAGCTCTGACAGCCCACTGGGCTGTCATTCACTACTGGCCCAGGTTCGATTCCCCTCTCCTTTCAT
>JAFWXL010000004.1 GCA_017545905.1 Clostridia bacterium
CATCTTCTCCTGGATTTCCTTGGCCAGACGATTGGCGATGCCGCTGAAGCCCTGCTCGGCGCGCTTGGCGGCGCGCTCCTTTTTCTTCATCTTCGCTTCCTGAATGGTCATGGCGCCCTCGGCGACGGCGATGATGGAGAAGGTTTTGCCGTGCTTGGCGCGGTCGGCGAGTGCACTGCAGACCTCGTCCAGATCATACGGGATTTCCGGCAGGAGGATGATGTCCGCACCGCCGGCGACGCCGGAATACAGCGTCAGCCAGCCGGCCTTGTTGCCCATGATTTCAATCACCATGACGCGGCCATGGCTGGCGGCGGTGGTGTGAACGCGGTCGATGACGTCGGTGGCGATATCCACGGCGGAGTGGAAGCCGAAGGTGACGTCCGTGCCCCAGATATCGTTGTCGATCGTCTTGGGCAGGCCGATGATGTTCAGGCCCTCTTCGGAGAGCAGGTTGGCCGTCTTGTGGGTACCGTTGCCGCCCAGGCAGACTAGACAGTCCAGCTTGGCCTTTTCGTAGGTTTTCTTCATCGCCTTGACCTTGTCGACCTGGTCTTCGCCGATGACGCGCATCTCGGAAAACGGGGTGCGGCGGGTGCCTAGAATGGTGCCGCCCAGGGTCAGGATGCCGGAGAAGTCGCTCTGCTTCATCTCACGGTAGTTGCCCTCGATCAGTCCGGCATAACCGTCCTGAATGCCGACGATCTCGGTGTCAAAAAGGGAATAGCTCGCGCGTGCAACGCCGCGGATACAGGCGTTCAGGCCGGGGCAGTCGCCGCCGGCGGTGAGGATGCCGATGCGTCTTTTCATGGTGGGTGCCTCCTGATCATAGATTCCCGTCTCATCGGGTTTTTCGAAATATGATTGACAATATTTTACCACCAAAGCATGCGTCTTACAAGCAAAAACAGGGATTTTTCATGTATTTGCACGCCTGAACGAAGGTCGGATGATTTGGACATCCTTGACAAAATCATGCCCGTGCTTTTACCCGAAACCTTGACGCGTATCTGACAGAATGATATACTGTTTATACCATTGGATAAAAGATGGATACGACTGCCCATCTGCCTGCGGCGGATCATCCGGCGTATCTGCCTGCAACGAAATCACATCTGATTTGGGAGGTTTTTTACATGGTTCAGCTTAATGCGAATACGCTTTCTTCCCTGAATATGGCGCGCGGCGTCGCGCCCAAGACGGAGCGCGTGATCCAGTTTGGCGAGGGCGGTTTCCTGCGCGCCTTCTGTGACTGGATGATTGACAAGACCAATGAGGCGGCCGGCATGGATGCGGGCGTGGTGATCGTGCAGCCTATCGAGCGCGGCATGATCGGCATGCTGAATGAGCAGGACGGTCTGTACACCCAGATTCTGCGCGGCGTGGTTGACGGCAAGGCCCAGAAGGATATGCGCATCATCCAGTGCGTGAAGCGCGGCCTGTCTCCGTACGAGGATTTTGAGGGTTACCTGGCGCTGGCGCACAATAAGGACATGCGCTTCATCATCTCCAACACCACCGAGGCCGGCATCGTCTACACCGGCAAGGACCAGTTTGACGACAAGCCGCAGGCCTCTTTCCCGGGCAAGCTGACCCGCCTGCTCTATGAGCGCTTCACCGCTTTCGGCGGCGCAAAGGGCACCGGTTTCATCCTGCTCCCCTGCGAGCTCATCGATTACAACGGCCGCAACCTCAAGGAGTGCTGCCTGAAGACCGCCGAGCAGTGGGGTCTGAGCGCCGAGTTCAAGGCGTGGATCGAAAACGAGAACGTCTTCACTTCCACCCTCGTCGACCGCATCGTCACCGGCTATCCGCGCGGCGAGGCAGAAAGCATCTGGGAGGAGATCGGCTACAAGGATAACATGCTCAACACCGCCGAGCCGTTCGGGCTGTGGGTCATCGAAGGCCCGGCATGGATCGAGGACGAGCTGCCCTTCAAGAAGGCTGGCCTGAACGTCGTCTTCACGCAGGACGTCTCCCCGTACAAGCTGCGCAAGGTGCGCATGCTCAACGGCGCGCATACCTCCATGGTGCTAGGCGCGTATCTCGCGGGCCACGAGATCGTGGGCGACTGCATGGCTGACGCCGACACCCGCAAGTACATGTCCGACGCGCTCTTTAACGAGATCATGCCGACGCTCGATCTGCCGAAGGAGGATCTGGAGGCGTTCGCGTCCGCGATCTTTGAGCGCTTTGAGAATCCCTATAACCGTCACCTGCTGCTGAGCATTTCCCTCAACAGCCAGTCCAAGTTCCGTGCGCGTGTGCTGCCGACCATCAAGGAGTATGTGAAGCGCAAGGGTGAACTGCCGAAGATCCTGACCTTCTCCATGGCTGCATTCATCGCATTCTACTGCGGTGAAAAGCAGGCGGACGGCTCCTTTGCCGGCGTGCGTGCGCTGGGCAATGCGTATCCCATCGTGGACGACCAGTTTGTGCTGGACTTCTTCGCCGCTATGTCCGGCAAGGATGCTGCTGAGATCGCCAAGGCCGTGCTGACCAACGTGGATTTCTGGGGCGAGGATCTGACTGCCGCGCTGCCGGGCTTCGAGCAGGCTGTGGCTGGCTATCTGGCAGAGATCAAGGCCGACGCGAAGGCCGCGATTGCGAAAGTTGTGGGCTGAAACATGAGCAAGTATATCAAGATCACCGAGCGCGACAATGTCGCCGTCGCGCTCGAGCCCCTTTCTAAGGGCGAAGAGATTCTGGGCGTTACCCTGCATGAGGATGTGCCCGCGGGCCACAAGTTTGCGCTTTGTGACATCGCCGAAAACGAGAATGTCATCAAGTATGCCTTCCCGATCGGCCATGCGACAGAGGCCATCATGAAGGGCGACTGGGTGCACACCCATAATGTGAAGACCAACCTCTCCGGCTTGCTGGAGTATACCTATAATCCGCATGAATGCAGCGTGAAGGTCGACCGCGAGGCGACGTTCGAAGGCTACGTCCGTGAGGACGGCCGCGTGGGCATCCGCAACGAGGTCTGGATCGTCAATACCGTCGGCTGCGTGAACGGCACGAGCAAGATGCTGGAAAAGCTCGCGCAGGAAGCCTACGGCGACCGCGTGGACGGCGTTCACTGCTTCGTGCATCCTTACGGCTGCAGCCAGTTGGGCGAGGATCACAAGAACACGCAGAAGCTGCTGGCCTCCATGGTCAAACATCCCAACGCCGGCGCTGTGCTGGTGCTCAGCCTCGGCTGTGAGAACAATAACGTGGCCGAATTCAAGAAGGTGCTGGGCGAATACAACCCCGATCGCGTCAAGTTCCTGATCACGCAGGATCATGAGGACGAGATCGGGGAGGGCATGAAACTCCTCGACGAACTGACGGCATATGCCTCCCGGTTCAAGCGTACCACCGTTCCGGCTTCCGAGCTGGTCATCGGCCTCAAGTGCGGCGGCAGCGACGGCCTCTCCGGCATCACGGCGAACCCGCTGCTGGGCGCCGCGTCCGATCTGCTGGCGCGTCACGGCGGCACCACGCTGCTCACCGAGGTGCCGGAGATGTTCGGCGCGGAGACGATCCTGATGGACCGCTGCAAGGATGAGGAGACCTTCCGCAAGGCCGTTGCGCTGATCAACGACTTCAAGGCGTATTTCATCCGCTACAATCAGGAGGTCTATGAGAATCCGTCCCCGGGCAACAAGGCCGGCGGCATCACCACGCTGGAGGATAAGTCCCTTGGCTGCACGCAGAAGGGCGGCACGGCGGAGGTTCGCGGCGTGCTGAAGTACTGCGAGCCTGTGACCGAGAAGGGCCTCAACCTTGTGCAGGGCCCGGGCAACGACATCTGCGCGATCACCGCGCTGATGGGCTCCGGCGCGCAGATGGTGCTCTTTACCACGGGCCGCGGCACGCCTGTGGGCGCGCCGATTCCGACGGTGAAGGTGGCGACCAACACACCGCTGGCGATGAAGAAGCACGGCTGGATCGACTTCAACGCAGGCGTGCTCGTGCAGGGCGCGACGATGGAGGAGACCTGCGAGGAATTCTTCAAGAAGCTGCTTGCCATCGCTTCCGGCGAGCAGACCAAGAGCGAGATGCACGGCTACCGCGAGATTGCAATCTTCAAGGATGGCGTAACGCTGTAATTGCAGATGAACCCGCAGGAGAGGGGCTCTGCTCCTCCCGCGATTCCGCAAATGCTGGGCGGAGCAAAGCCCCGCCCCTACAGTGGATTGCAAATCGACGCAACGATACCTGCTATAGCAGGATGAGATATTTGTGGAGCAATTTGAAGGAGGACGATTCCCATGAAAAAGTTTATGGACGCCGATTTCCTGCTTGAAAATGATGTGGCGAAAAAGCTGTATCACGATTACGCGGAAAGCATGCCGATCTACGACTACCACTGCCACATTCCGCCGGCACAGATCGCGGAGAATCATCAGTTCGCCAATATCGGCGAGCTCATGCTCGGCGGCGACCACTACAAGTGGCGCGTGATGCTCTCCAACGGCATCGACGACAAGTATATCCGCGGCGACGGCACCTGGCTGGAGAAGTGGAAGGCGTTTGCCGCCTCCCTCAAGTACTGCATCGGCAACCCGATGTATCACTGGACGCACTTGGAGCTGCAGCGCGTGTTCGGCATCTACGATATCCTGAGCGAGGATACCGCCGAGGATATCTGGAACCGCGCCAATGCCCTGCTGGCGACCGAGGAATACCGCTGCCACGGCCTGATTGAGAAGTTCGGCGTGAAGCTGGTGTGCACCACTGACGATCCGATTGACGATCTGCACGATCATCAGGAGATTGCCAAGCAGAACAACTCCTTCAAGGTGTATCCGGCATGGCGCCCGGACAAGCTGCTCAACATCGACCGCGCCGGCTTTGCCGAGTACATGAACACCCTTTCCCGCGTCTCCGGCGTGGAATGCCTGAACATCGAGAACGTGCTCAAGGCGCTGGAGATCCGCCTGGATTACTTCCATGCCAACGGCGCACGCGTTTCCGACCATGCGCTGGATACCGTGCCCTATGCCAGGACGGACGCTGCCAAGGCTGACGCCGCCCTGAAGAAGGGCCTGGCTGGCGAAACGCTGACCCAGGCTGAGGTGGACGAGTATAAGACCTACCTGCTGGTGAAGCTGGGCGGCATGTACAAGGCGCGCGGCTGGGTGCAGCAGTATCACATCGGCGCGATGCGCAACAACAATCCGCGCATGTTCGCCAAGTACGGCGCTGACGTGGGCTTTGACTCCATCGACGACACCTGCATCGCTGAGAACCTGACCCGCCTGATGGCTGAGCAGGAGCGCGAGGATCAGCTGCCCAAGACCATCCTCTACTGCCTCAATCCGAAGGACAACTACGTCATCGGCACCATGCTGGGCAACTTCCAGGGCGACTGCATTCCCGGAAAAATCCAGTTCGGTTCCGGCTGGTGGTTCTGCGATCAGCAGTTCGGCATGATCGAGCAGATGAAGTCTCTGGCCTCTCTGGGTCTGCTGGGCCGCTTTGTGGGCATGCTCACCGACTCCCGCTCCTTCATTTCCTATACCCGTCATGAGTACTTCCGCCGCATCCTGTGCAACCTGATCGGCAAGTGGGTGGAGAACGGCGAGTATCCGGAAGACTACAAGGTGCTCGGCGAACTCGTTCAGGGCATCAGCTACAACAACGCCGTGGCGTATTTCGGCATGGATGTGGAGTAAGATATGCATACCTTTGTGAAAGCGGATGAGCCGAAGCTGATCGAGCTTGGCGGAGGCACGAGCCGCAAAATCCGCTGCTATAACGAAGAAATGATGCTCGTAGAGGTCATCTTCGAAAGCGGCGCGGTCGGCGCAGATCACAGCCATCCGCATACGCAGATATCCTACGTGCTTTCGGGCGAATTCACCTATCACATCGAGGGGGAGACGCGCACGATGCTGCCCGGCGATTCCATTATCGTGGATGGCGGCAAGGTACACGGCTGCGCCTGCGTGAAGGAAGGCGTGCTGCTGGACGTCTTCGCGCCGATGCGCAGGGATTTTGTCAAATAAAACCGATACGGTCAGAATGCTGCGGGCAGGAAAAATTCTGCCCGCGGCGAAATGGAACAAGATAAGCCTGATTTGCGCGAAACTGCTTTCGCGTGAAGCATAATTCGACAATTTAATTTGAGGAGGTTTTTCCCATGGACGTTATGAAGGAGCTTTCCAAGATCGGTATTGTTCCGGTTATCGCGATCAACGACGCTGCTGACGCTGTGCCGATGGCGCAGGCCCTGATTGAGGGCGGTCTGCCGGCCGCTGAAGTCACCTTCCGCACCCCGTGCGCTGCCGAGGCGATCAAGGCGATGGCCGACGCGTTCCCGGAGATGATCGTTGGCGCCGGCACCGTGCTGACGACTGAGCAGGTTGACAAGGCTGTTGCCGCGGGCGCGAAGTTCATCGTTTCCCCGGGCCTCAACCCGACCACCGTCAAGTATTGCCAGGAGATCGGCGTTCCGGTTTGCCCGGGCACCGCGAATCCGTCCGACATCGAGCTTGCTCTGTCCCTGGGCCTCAAGAGCGTCAAGTTCTTCCCGGCCGAGGCGGCTGGCGGCCTCAAGTACATCAAGTCCATCGCGGCTCCGTACGGCGACGTGACCTTCATGCCCACCGGCGGCGTCAATGAGAAGAACCTGCTGGATTACCTCAGCTTTGGCAAGATCCTGTGCTGCGGCGGCACCTGGATGGTTCCGGGCGACGCTGTCAAGGCCAAGGATTGGAACAAGATCAAGGAACTGACCGCTTCCGCCGTTCAGCTGATGCTGGGTCTGGAGATCGCGCACGTTGGCATTAACTCTGCCGACGAGGCCGAGGCCATGGACACCGCTACCAAGCTGTGCAAGCTGCTGGGCTGGACCATGAAGGTCGGTAACAGCTCCATCTTCGCCGGCACCGGCATCGAAGTCATGAAGACTCCGTTCCGCGGCGCGAAGGGCCACATCGGCATCAAGACCAACTTCATCGAGCGCGCCAAGGCGTACATGGAGCGTCAGGGCTTCGAATTTGACGAGACCTCTGCCAACTACAAGGACGGCAAGCTCAAGGCTATCTACTTCAAGGACGAGATCGCGGGCTTCGCGCTGCACCTGGTCCAGAAGTAAGCCGCCTGAGGCGGCGTGCCCTTCGCTTCGCGGCGGTTTAAAGTCGTTTCGTTCGGGCGGAGGGCCCTCCAAAACTTATCTTCGCATAGCAAAAGGGAGTATCCGAAAGGATGCTCCCTTTTATGATGATTGAAAATTCGTGGCCGGATGGGTATAATGATTGTATAGAATATTGTGAGGTGATCGGCATGCCGATTAAGGCTGTCATTTTTGATCTGGATGGAACGCTGCTCAATACGCTGGACGATCTGGCGGCGAGTGTGAATGCCGCGCTTGCGCAGCATGATCTGCCTGTGCGCAGGCCGGATGAGGTGCGCAGCTTTGTGGGCAACGGCGTGAGAAAGCTCATCGAACGTGCCGTGCCGGAGCAGGGGGAGAATCATCCGCTTTTTGGGCAGGTATACGATGCGTTCGTCGCACACTATGCCGAGCACAGCAGGGATAAGACCTGCCCGTATGACGGCGTCATGGATGCGCTGGACGCCATGCTTGCGGACGGCCTGAAGCTGGCCATTGTCTCCAATAAGATCGATTTTGCGGTCAAGGAGCTCAGCCGCCTGTACTTTGGAAAGCGGATGCTGGCGGCGATCGGCGATGATCCGGGCCGCGCGCGCAAGCCCGCGCCTGACAGCGTGTTTGCCGCGATGCAGATCATGGGCGTCAGCGGGGATGAAGCTGTATACGTGGGTGATTCGGATGTGGATGTATTCACGGCGCACAATGCAGGACTGCCTTGTCTGGCGGTGAGCTGGGGCTTCCGCAGCGAGGAGAGCCTGCGTGAGGCTGGTGCAGATTACGTTGCCCACACGGCGGCGGAGATGCTGGATATCGTCCGCTCGATGGGAGAATGACACCCGGGCGGCATGAAAGAATGCTCGGACTTCGGGTTGATCCGGATGCATATAAATAAAACGGCTGTTTTCGGCAATGTCATTACGAATATCGCCTTCTTTCAAATCTCTTGCATAGCAGAAAACTGAGAAAACCACAATTCTTACCAGATAAGAATATGGATATAGGCAGAGTTTCGCTCATCATTATAATCAACAAAATGACGAAGATTTTCATGGGAGCTTAGAGAGTTTCAGATACGGGATGGTTGCTTTGAAGCAAAACATTGACATATGACAATGACAAACGCCCTTGAACAGCCGAAAACTGTTCAAGGGCGTTTAACTATTTGTTCTTAAATCATCCGAAAGTGCTTAAGCGCCGCCTGAATTGCCTCTTCCTTTTCCGGCGAACACTTCGGCTGTCTGCTGTCTTCGGATTTGGGCGCGTTATAGCACTCGCGCTCAATAATTCCCAGCTTCTGCTTGACCTGCGCAATATAGAGTGTGGAAACCTTGAATCCGTACTTTTCTTCGACATACGCCTGAATCTGGGCATACGTCGCTTTGCTTTCGGCCTTGGTGACTTCCGTTTCATTCATAATCTAAACCAATGCGAACCGTATCATCCGGCTTTTGCTGGGACAGAAGCATCACCGTCTCGTCTGTAATTCGTTTAGGTGGGAAAACTTCCCCCTCGTCATGAACTACAATCGTGCCTGTTTCCATCTCTACTGGTGGCAAATCGTCCTCTGGATTATATCCATTGAAATTGCCGTCCTCGTCCAGTATGTCTGGATGGGTGTCCCAGATGCTCATGGTCTGTTTGATTTCATCACCACTCAGCACAGGGAATGAGAAGTGGATTATATACAGAAATGTTTATGAGGGAATTTTGTAGTTTCCATGATGACCCCAGAATCAAGAAGAGCAGGACCCGCAGGTCCTGCTCCTAATCTGTTCGAGTAAATTCTTATTTGTCGAACTAATTATACCATGTACAACAGCAAAAAGACAGGAGCTATTTGCCCCTGTCATTCTGTTATCTCGCTGCATCCAGCATGTTCTCTATAAAAATTCCGTATCCCCTCGTCGGGTCAGTCACCAGTACATGAGTCACCGCGCCAATCAGCTTTCCGTCCTGGATGATGGGACTGCCGCTCACGAGGGATTGTCATTAGGGACAACAGTTTCTGACTCTTCCGTGTGC
>JAFWXL010000016.1 GCA_017545905.1 Clostridia bacterium
CTCGGAGACCACATAGTCCTCATGACGCCAGTAGATCGGGATGATCGGCATGTCTTCGGCGATGAGCTTCTCGCACTTGACGAAGATCTGCTCACGCTCGACCATGTCGGTCTCAACCTTGGCCAGCTCGATCAGCGCGTCGTACTTCTTGCTGGAGTAGCCGGTGTGGTTGTTGCCGTTGGTGGTGGTCCACAGGTCGAGGTCGGTCATCGGATCGTTGTAGTCCGGGCCCCAGCCGCCGGCGAAGAGGTCATAGTCATGCGCGTTGCGGCGGGCGCGGGCTTCGGTGATGGTCAGGACTTCGATCTTGGCCTCGATGCCCAGCACCTTGCGCAGCTGCTCCTGCATAACCTGGTTGTACAGCTCGTTCTGGGTGCCTTCGGAAACCATGAAGGTCACGTCGATCTGGTCAGCGGTCTTGCCCAGCTCCTCGAGGGCCTTGGCGAAGTACTCCTTGGCCTTGGCTTCGTCGGAGTTGACCGGGTAGAGGCGCTCGCCGCCGTTGGCAGCCAGAACAGCCTCGGAGAAGGTCTCGGTGTTGACGCCGGAGATGCCCAGAGCGAAGGTCGGGGACGGCTCGGAGTCGTTCTTGAAGACGGTGTTGATCAGCTGCTCACGATCCAGAGCGTAGCTGATGGCCTTGCGCAGGTTCAGGTTGGAGATGTCGCGGTCCGGGTTGTCGATGGCGCAGTAGAGGTAGAAGGAGTAGCCGCCAACGTAGTTGGAAACGGTGAAGCCCTCAGCGCCGAACATTTCGCGCTGCTCGCCGGTGATGTCAATCAGGTCGACCTCGCCGCCCTGGAAGGCGTTCATCTTGGCGTTGGAATCGGTGTACTTGATCCACTCGATCTGGTCGAGGGAGACGTTAGCGGCATCCCACCAGGCCGGGTTCTTCTTGGTAACGATCTTGTTCTCCAGGACCCACTCGGTCATGTAGAACGGGCCGCAGTAGAGAGCGGTATCCGGGGAGGTGGCGTAGTTGTCGGCGCCAACCTGGGTGTAGAACGGCTCATAGATCGGGCTCATGACCTCGAACTTGACGTACTGCAGGAAGTACGGCAGAACGTTCTCGAGCTCGCACACGAGGGTCAGGTCGTCAACAGCCTTGAAGCCGACGTCCTCGATCTTGACTTCTGGAGCGCCCGGAACGCCGGAGGCGTAGTCGTAGTAGGCCTGCGCGTTCTTGAAGACCGCGGCGAAGGCGTAGTACTCGCAGGCGTTGACCGGATTGAGCAGCTCGCGCCAGCCGAACACGAAGTCATGCGCGGTCACGTCGCCGACGACTTCGCCGTTGGAGTTGACCCACTTCATGCCCGGACGGAGCTTGAAGGTCCAGGTGAGGCCGTCCGCAGAGGACTCCCAGCTCTCGGCCGCAGCCGGAACGATCTGGTTGTCAACCGGGCTCAGCTTAACCAGACAATCCTGAGTGTGGCGGGCGATGCCCAGCTCAGTGTTGTAGGTCATCTTGGTGGTGTTCATGACGGACATGGTGGAGCACTCAACGGCGATAGAGCCCTTGGTGCTGGTGCCCGGGTAGTAGCCCAGGCCCTGGTTCGGGTTCACTTCAGCCGCAGCGACAGCGCTGACGGACAGGAGCATAACCAGGCAAAGCAGCCATGCAACAAAACGATTCTTCATGGGGCTTCCTCCTTGTAAAAAAAATATCGATTGGAAAAAACGGGTCAGAAGCGGTCGCTTGCTAGGCCCGTCCCTTCGTGCTATAATGCATTATAGCACAGCACTAAACACTTTGCAAGTCCGAAATTCAAAAAATTCTTTTTTGATTCAAAGTTCGAATCTTTCTTTGCAAGGAATGCATAATTGAAGGGATGAATTCCGAATGTCGAAAATCTGTACGCATTTTGACGCCTATTATGAGAAATGGCACCGCGAAATCGGTGCTTTGTGCTACATTTTGTGTCGAGAGCGCACCGGCAGCCTCGACGTCGCCTTCCAGACCTTCCTGCGTCTGGGCGGATCAAAAAATCCCGATATCGGGGAAGCCGAAGCGCGAATTCTTCTATATAAGAGCGCCGTCCGCCTGTGCGATGACTTCTATTTAAAGAGGATGCATCGCATGCCCGGCAGAAAGAAGCTTGCCGCACAGAATCTCTCCTTCCCCGTCACCGACGCGCTCTATGCGCTCATGCGCCTGCCCTTCCGCCGCCGCGCTGCGCTGGCACTCATGCAATTTGGATTTTCGCAGGACGAACTTGCAGAAATCCTCGGCGTGCGCGCAGGCGCCGTGTCCGCTCTGACCGCCGATCCCGCCATCCCCGGCTGGCAGGACGCGCTGGAGAGCACAAAGCTGACGGAAGACGAAGCGCTTATGATGAATGACCGTATCTATACACGCTTTGCCGAGCGCAGCGTCGGCGTGGAAAACGCCATTCACGATGCGCGCAACGCCTTTGACCGCGCGCTTCCGTATCTGGCGGCAGCAGTGCTCGCGCTGTTCGCGCTGGCCGTATGGTACGTCAGGCGTCTGTAATGCATCCGCCCCGCGCAGCCGGGGCTTTTCATTTCTCCCGTTTTTCTTCTATAATATATGCTCCTTCCGGCGGATAATGTCCCGGCGCTGTGTGCATCCTGTCTCCTGTCCATATTCCCGACCGGAGGTCTGTATGCACAATCCCGCGCTGCTCTCTGGCGATATCCGTATGCTGATCCTGAAAATTGCGCTGCCCTCCATGGCAGCCATGATCGCCTCGTCGCTTTGTTCTCTGCTTGACGCGCTGCTGCTGGGACGCGGCAATGCCAGCCTGTCCGCTGCCGTATCGGTCAGTTATGCCCTGCTCACCCTTATCCAGACGCTTGGCTTCACACTGGGTATGGGCGCGGGCAGCTTTGTCAGCCGCTGTCTCGGCACAGGCGACAAGCCCGCCGCATACCGCGCTGCGTCGACAGCCTTTTTCGCTGCCATTGCGCTCTCCGGCGCGCTGTGCGCAGCCGGGCTGTGTTTTGCATCCGCGCTTGCCGGGCTGCTGGGCGCCTCCGGCGATATCCTTGCGCCTGCCGCAGCCTATGCGCGCTATGTGCTCTCCAGCGGACCGCTGATGTGCGCTTCGCTGGTACTCTCCAGCCTGCTGCGCGCGCAGGGGCACACCACGCCCAATATGCTCGCCTTCAGCGCCGGCGCGGCTGCCGGCATTCCCCTGCAGCTGCTGCTTGTGCCGCGTCTGGGCATTCACGGCGCCGGCGCAGCGATGCTCGCGCGCGAAGGCGTCACCTTGCTTGCACTCGCCGTCTCCATCCTGCGCAGAAAACAGCTGATCCGTCCCCGGCTGCGCGCCGTCTCGCTGCGCCTGAATACCATCCGGGATATCATGCGCTCCGGCCTGCCCACGCTCCTGCGTCAAGGGCTGACGAGCTTCTCCTCCGTGATGCTCACGCGCGCATCTGCAGTCTTCGGCGAGGCGGCGCTGGCCGGCGTCGGGCTGAGCACGCGTGCGCTCTCGCTCATCAGCGCCGCCGTGATCGGCTTTGGTCAGGGCTTTCAGCCCGTATGCGGCGCAGCCTATGGCGCCGGACGTATGGACCGCGTGCAAAGGGCATACCGATTCTGCACACACACGCTTACGCTGTCTCTTCTTGCGGCGGGCGCGGCGCTTTTTTTCCTCGCCGGGCCGCTGATGAGCCTCTTTTCCCCCGGGGAAGAGGTTCGAACGATAGCAAAAAGCACCCTGCGCGCGCAGAGCTTTACGCTCTTTGCGCAGGGCGCTGTCATCATGATGAATATGCTCACACAGGCGATGGGCCTCACTGTGCATGCCAGTCTCGTGGCGACAAGCCGTCAGGGCTTTGTGCTCATCCCGCTGCTGGCGCTGCTGCCCCGGTTTCTGGGGCTCACGGGCCTGATCCTGTGCCAGAGCGCCAGCGATCTGATATCGCTTGCGCTGTGCCTGCTGATCACGCGCGGGGCAATCAGAGATTGCGCGTGCGCACGCGGCGGATATTCGGATGCTCGGAAAGCGTCTCAATGATATCCACGTAGCTGATGCGGTTGGGCATGGTCAGCGTGTACATATTGGTGTACAGGTTCTCTTCCTGCTTCGTTTCCGCATGGAAGTCAACATCGAGGATCTTCACGCCCTGCTTGCTGAAGTACTCGCTCAGGAAGGCGAGCGTCTCCTGCCTGTGGATAAACTGCACCTCCAGCTTCTTGAGGGTATGGACATGGATGATGCGCTGCATCACGCGCAGCACCACCAGCACGATCAAGCCGGCCAGGAAGCCCATGAGAATGAAGCCGGAACCAACCGCCAGACCGATACAGGCCATGCACCACAGAGACGCCGCCGTCGTCAGGCCGGAAATCTTGTGCTCAGCGATGAAGATCGTGCCCGCGCCCAGGAAACCGACGCCGGAGACGACCGTCGAGGTGATGCGGCCCACGCTCACGTTGATCGGCGAGCCCGGACCCAGCGCGAGCACAGCCGCCGTCGACTGCTGCTCGATGAGCGAAACCAGCGCCGCGCCCACGCAGACCAGCACGTGCGTGCGCATGCCGGCAGGACGGTTTTTCACCTCGCGGTCGATGCCGACCACCGCGCCGATGGCCACCGCCGCCGCGATCCTCAGCAGAATCATATTGAGGCTCAGCGGCTGACCGAAATTCTCAAATCCATTCAGAAGCCTGAATATATCCTGCATGGTCATCGACGTCATTGTCTGCACCTCCGCATACCCTGAAGCAGTCCTGCGGGCGCACCTTCGCCCGCAGACGCCATTCAGGTAAAATTCATGTTAAATCGGCGTTAAGTATTATAACACCAACCACCGTTTCGCGCAAGCTTTATTGTCAATTTTAGCCAATTCTTCCGTTGACAATGTGTCATTTTGCCATTACAATAGCGATATTGATCACGAATCCGGAGGCACCATGAAAAACGCTTCTCCATCCGAGCTGATCGCGCTCAGAGCGCGTGCCCGGGATATTGCCAGAGCCCTGACCCCGCCTGAGCGCAGCCCGGACGGGCGGCTCCTGCAGCACAGCCGCGAGGCCCTGCAAAAGCAGATCGACGCCGTTCTGCGCTGTCATCGTGCAGTTGGCGCAAGCATCGTCCTCTGCGCGCCCGGCGGCGCAGCGGACTTCTTCCACTATGGCTATGCGCGTCTCCGGCCGAAAATACCCGTAACGGCTCAAACCTGCTTTCGTATCGCGTCGGTCTCCAAGCTGGTAATGAGCTTTGCCGCGCTTTCCCTGTGCGAAAGCGGTCAGCTGGACATTGACCGGGATATTTCAGATTATCTGGGCTACCGCGTGTGTCATCCGCGCGCGGGCGGCACGCCTGTGACCATGCGCATGCTGCTCACCCATACCGCCGGCGTCACAGACGCCGGCCCGTACGGCACGCGCGGCATGCAGCCGGGCTGCACGCTGCGCGAGCTGCTTGAAAGCCCCGCAAGCTGGCTGCACACGGTGCCCGGCGAGGCCTTCCATTACAGCAACCTCGGCGCCGGCGCGGCAGGCGTTGTGCTCGAGCGCGCGGCAGGCATGCCCTTTGACGATATCCTTCAGCAGCGCGTATTCTCTGTTCTGGGCGTACGCGCCAGCTACGATCCCCGCAGGATCATCCCTGCCGGCGATCTGGCCGACGGCTACAGCGTGCGCTCCATTCTGCCGCCCCGCCTGCGCTACGACGCCGCGCAGCTGTCTGCAAGGCCGCCCGAACCGTTTGATCCCGAGCGCGATTACCTCATCGCCGCCGGGCGCATGATCACAGACAGCTGCGGCATGGAGCGGCTCATCCGGCTGCTCGCCTCCAAAGACGGCATGGGCGTGATCTCCGCCGCCTCGCTGGATATGATGCGCGCGCCGCAGGACGGCGCATGCGGCATTCAAAGCGCAGGCCGCGGGCTGAATACGGCGTTCCTACCGGACGTGTTTCCCGGTTTTTCGCCGGTCGGCCATCAGGGCGTGGCCTACGGCATGTGCGCAGAGCTGTTTGCCGATCCGAAGACCGGCGCCGGCGTGGGCGTGATGACCAGCGGCGTGCGGCTCGCGCGTCAGGCGCCTCTCATGCGCGCCGGGTTTGATCTGCTCGCCCTCGGCTTCGCTTCGCTGGCCGGTTCCGGCTGACTTTCACATATATGCCACAATTCGTTAATAATCTTTTCCAACTCTTATCATGATCCCTCCACACGTGCCGTATATAATGACATCATCCAAGAAAATCCCAGACCCCGAAAGGAGATTGCATACCATGATGAAAAACCGTTCCCTTCGCAGGCTGGCCGCGCTGACGATGGCGCTGGCTCTGGCCCTCACCGCTTCTGTCACCGCTTTTGCCAATGAAGCCAGCAGCAAGCACTTCTCCATCGTCGAGGCCGCCTCTCAGGAGGGCGCGCTCTCCATCTCGGAGATCGCAAGGAAATGCCGCACCTCCGTCGTCGCCATCGAGACGGAAACCACCGTGGTCTACAACGATTACGGCAGCGACTATTACAATCCTTTCGGCTCCATGTTCCCGGGCTTCGGCTACGGTTACGGCTATGGCTATCCGGGCGGACGCAGCGCGCCGCGTGAATACACGCAGACCGGCGCCGGTTCCGGCATCATCCTCTCCGAAGACGGCTACATCCTCACCAACCATCACGTTATCTCCGGCGCGGACAAAATCACCGTCTACGTCATGCCGGAGGACCCCTCCGCCGAGGAGACCACCTACGAAGCCACGCTGATCGGCTCCTCCGAAAGCAACGACGTCGCCGTCCTCAAGATCGATGCTGAGGGCCTCAATGCCGCCGTATTCGGCGACAGCGACCAGCTGGAGATCGGCGAGCTGGCCGTAGCCATCGGCAACCCGATGGGCAATGTGCATGGCTCTGTCACCGCCGGCATCATCTCTGCCACCGAGCAGGAGCTGACCATCGGAGACGTGACCATCAGCGCCATCCAGACCGACGCCTCCATCAACCCGGGCAACTCCGGCGGCGCGCTGTTTGATTCCTTCGGCAATGTGATCGGTCTGGTCTACGCCAAGTCCTCCTCCGTGTCCATCGAGGGCATGGGCTACGCGATCCCGGTCAACGACATCAAGGAGCTCGTCACCGGCATGATCAACGATCCGGACTCCGTCAAGGCGCAGACCCTGGGCAGCCAGATCATGCTGGGCATCACCATCTCCGAGATCTCCGAAGAGATGAGCAAGCAGTACGGTTATCCGGTCGGCCTGTACATCACCGAGGTCGCCTCCATGAGCGCGGCTGAGCGTGCCGGCCTGCAGCGCGGCGACATCATCGTCAGTTTCAGCGACGAGCCGGTCGTCACCGCCGACGATCTCAACACCCTCAAGGCCGGTCACACCACCGGCGACGTCGTGAATATCGTCGTTGACCGCAACGGCCGCCAGCTGACGCTGGAAATCGTCATGCCCCAGCCGACCGAGGTTGAAACCATCAGCAACTGATCCCGCAGTCACGGCTCCCCAAACCGGGGAGCCTTTTTCCATATATTGCCGCGCCTTGCGCGCCGGGTCCTGCTGTGCTATGATGAATGCAGCATATTCCCGCTCATTGTTGAGAATCATTTGATGCCTGTTTGAAGGTCATTTGGAGGTCATTCGGATGCCATTTGCAAAACGCCTTTTCTGCCTGCTGTTGCTCCTTGGCGTATGCCTTCCCCTGTGCGCACAGGCGGAGATTATTCTCTTTGAAGATGAAAACGGCAAGGTGATCATGAGCGACGACGGAGAAATCGGCTTTCTGCCGCCGGACGGCACATTTGCATCCGCAGCGCCCACGGCAGACGCAGCGCTCGCAGAAACCACATTCACCCCGGCGCCGTCCTCCACGCCGCTGCCGGCGCAAACCGGAGCGCCCGACGCGCAATATGTCCCCGATACGCCTGTCCCCGCCATCACCCGGACCCTGCAGTACGGCGACAGCGGCGAATATGTTCTCGCCGCGCAGAACAGGCTGACCGATCTGGGCTATTACCACGGCAAGTGCTCCGGCAATTATCTGGAGGGAACGCAGAGCGCCGTTCGCCGCTTTCAGAAATACAACGGCTTTCCGGAGACCGGCAAGCTCGACGTGCCCACATGGACCGTCCTGTTTTCCTCCGCCGCCACCGCGCGCGACGGCAGCCATCCCTATGCCACGCCCACGCCCGTGCCCACACCCACGCCAGTCGCCACGCCTGCACCCTTTGCCTACACGCGCAAGCTGGAATACGGCTCAAACGGCGCGCTGGTACAGCAGCTGCAGGACCGTTTGCGCGAACTGGGATTCTACAATGCCAAATCCTCCGGCGGCTATTACGAGGTGACGCAGAAGGCCGTGCGCGCTTTCCAGAGCCATAACGGCCTGAGCGCCGACGGCGTCGCCGGCAGAAAGACGCAGGAGATGCTCTTCAGCGCAGACGCCGTGCCCGCCTATGCCACGCCGCGCCCCTCGCCCACGCCCCCTCCGGCCCAATACACGCTGATGGTCGACGTGGTCAACCAGATCGTGCGCGCATATACATATGACGAATCTGGCGCATATACCGTGCTGGTGCGCGAGATGATCTGCTCCACCGGCACAAAGCGCAATCCCACGCCGCTGGGCACCACCATCATGCCCAGCAAGCGCGCCCGCTGGGGCTATTTCCCGACATGGGATTCCCACGCGCAGTATCTCACGCGCATCGACAGCGCCAACGCATTCCATTCCGTGCTCTATTACGAGGCTGACGAAACGCTGCTCTCCGTCGAATCTTTTGAAAACCTGGGCACGCCGGCCTCGCACGGCTGTGTGCGTCTGTATGTATCCGACGCCAAGTGGATCTACGACAACTGCAAGGCCGGCACGATCATCACCGTCTATGAAGGTGAATACGACCCGGAATACACCATGACGCTCAGGCGCCCGCTCAACACCGAAACGCTGCGCGAACGCTCCCTGCCCAAGCCCACACCCACGCCCGTATACAGCCGCGAAAACTGGCCCGGACAATACCGCACGCTCTACCGCGGACGTACGGGTGAGGACGTGTTCATGCTGCAGATGCGCCTGAGCGAGCTGGGCTATTACAACGGCACCGTCACCGGCGGCTACTACGGCGGCACAATCAGGGCGGTTGAAGCCTTCCAGCGCGACCATGGTCTCGCCGTTGACGGCGCTGCCGGTGAAAAGACCCAGTCCCTGCTCTTCTCCTCCAGCGTCGATCCCACACCGTCTCCCCTGCCGCAGATGCCCTCCCCCGTGCCAACCGCTGCGCCGACTGTCACGCCTGTGCCTGAAAGCACGCCGCTGCCTGCAGCCGTGCCGATGGTCGTGCCGGAATATGTGCCGCGCGCGCCGCTTGAGGACAGCGTAGGTTGAGGGGGTGTGATCTGCCGATGCGGTGATGCATTCCCCGGCTTCACTCATGCTCTTTCCCGAATCATGAAAGGCCCTCTGCCGAGGGTCTTTTTTATCCTGAGCGCGCGCTGAATGTGCGCCGGTTGCAATCAAATCGCCGATCGTGTATAATAAAGTGATTTGGTATATGCATTTATGGTACCCATTTTTACAGAAAGGACCGGCAGACATGACCCGCAAACGTTGGAGTCTTTTCACCGGCGCGATGCTCGCGCTCTCGCTTTTTCTGATCGTCGCGCTCGTCGTGATCGTCGATCCGTTTGAAATCTATCATCGCGCATGGTTCTACAATCCGCCCTACGAGAGCAAAACCCAGATGTACAGCGCAGCAGGCGTGGCCAAGTCCTACACCTATGACAGCATCATCATCGGCTCCTCGATGACCGAAAACTGCCGCCCCAGCATCTACGACGACGCACTCGGCGGCCGCTTTGTCAAGCTCTCCATGAATGCCGGCCAGTCCCTCGATCATGCGAAGATGATGGACATCGCCTTCAGGACGCACGACGTGCGGCGCGTGGTCTACGGCATGGATTTTTTCTCGTTCTCCCTGTATTACACCAATCAGAAGGCTGTAACGCCGGACTATCTCTACGACAGCAGCCTCTTCAACGACGTGCAGTACTGGTTCAATCAAAGCGTGCTCTTTTCTCAGATTCCCAAGGCGCTTGCGCGCATCGGCACGCCCGACGAGAATAAAACCCGCGACAGCATGTACGCCTGGGAGCCGCCTGAAATGCCCGGCGAAGAGGCGCTGCGCGCGCTCGTCAATCTGAGCACGCCCATGCCTGCGCAGGCAGATACAGCCCGCGCTCTGGAATTCGCCCGTCTGGGGCTTGAGCACAATCTGCTTCCCTTCATCCGCGCGCACAGGGATACCACGTTCACCATCTTCTTCCCGCCCTACTCGCTGCTCTACTGGGCCAGTCAGGCCGAAAACGGCAATCTGGATTCCTGCATAGCGCAAAAGCGGCTGATGGCCGAAACGCTGCTGGCCGAGCCGAATGTGGAGCTGTTCGATTTTCAGGCCCGCTTCGACTGGATCGGAGATTACAGCCTGTACTACGACCTGATCCACTATGTCTCTGTTGTCAACAATCAGATGGCCTATGCCATGGCGGACGGCGTCTGCCGCATTACGGATATGACCCAGATTGAGAAGAACAATCAGGCACTGCTGCCTGCCGTCGCTGCGCTTTTCCCACAGCACAAAAACTGACCGGACCGAAAGGAGTGTAATCATGACCAACAGGCAATGGGGACGGCTGACGCTTGCCCTGCTTGTCAGCACGCTCCTTTTCATCGTCGGCATGGTGGTGCTCATCGATCCCTTTGAGGTCTATCACAAGGCGACGGCGTTTATCCCGCCGATTGCAAGCGGCACGCAGAGCTATTCCAACGCCGGCATCGCCAAATCCTACGATTACGACAGCATCATCATCGGCTCCTCCATGACCGAAAACTTCAGGCCCAGTCAACTGAATGCGCTGCTGGGCGGGAAGTTCGTCAAGCTCTGTATCAACGGCGGCACGTCGTTCAATAACAAGCAGATGATGGACATCGCCTTCGGTACGCATGATGTGAAGCGTGTGCTTTACGGCCTGGACATCAGCGCGCTCTGTTTTTTCTATACCTCGCCCAAGGCTGAGATGCCGACCTATCTCTACGATGACGACGTCTTCAACGACGTACAGTACTGGTTCAATCAGAGTGTGCTCGCCAGATACATTCCCCGGTGCCTGAAAACCCTGGGGCAAAGCGATCCGGATCAGATCGATACCATGTACAGCTGGGGCGAAGATTTTGCTTACGGCAAGGACGCCGTGCTTCGCGATACAGTCTTCTCCACCGCCGAGGTCAGGCAGTCTCCGCTTGCCGATCATCCCGTGCTCTCCCAGCAGTTCATGCTCAATATCGAGCACAACTTCATCCCATACATTGAGTCGCATCCTGATACGGAATTCATCTTCTTTTTCCCGCCGTATTCGCTGATGCAGTGGTACAGCTTCTACCAGCAGGGCAGCCTCCACGACAACCTGATGCAGAAGCAGGCCGTTGTCGAGCGTCTGCTTGCCTATGACAATGTGAAGCTCTACGACTTTCAGACCCGGCTCGAATGGATACTCAACCTTGACCACTACGTGGACTACGAGCACTACGGCGCGCATATCAACGACGCTATCGCCGAAATGATCGCCAATGATCAGTGGCGTGTGACAAGCACGGATCAGGTTCGCGAAAGCACCCGCGTTCTTATCGATTATGTGGACCGCCTGCGCGCACACGGCGCATGGCCGGATTCATTCGACGCCCTACTCTGACCCGAAGGAGAAAGCAACATGCTGTTCAATTCCTACGTCTTCATGCTGGCATTCCTGCCGCTGACGCTCCTCATCTATTTTCTGCTGGGCAGGCTGCCTGCGCGCATCCAGCTCAACAAGCTGTTTCTGGTGCTCGCGTCGTTCGTCTTCTACGGCTACAACAATCCCAGCTATGTACCCATCATCGCCGCAAGCATTCTGGTCAATTACATGCTCAGCCAGCTGATGCTGCGAAGCGAACGCAAAGCCATCCGCCTGCCGCTGATGCTGCTGGGCCTTGCGCTGAATCTGGGCGTGCTGTTCTATTTCAAGTATCACGATTTCTTCGCCGCAAATATGAACGCGTTCTTCGGCACGAATCTGGCGCTCTATCAGCTGGCGCTGCCGCTGGGCATTTCGTTCTTCACCTTCCAGCAGCTCTCCTATGTGATTGACAGCTACAGGCGCACTGTTCCGCGCTACAACATTCTGGACTATGCGCTCTTCGTCACATTCTTCCCGCAGCTGGTCGCTGGACCGATCGTGCTGCACAGCGAGATCGTACCGCAGTTCGCAGATGAAAAGAACCGCCGCTTCAACTTCGACAATTTCGCGCCCGGCCTGTATGCCTTTGCATTGGGCCTGTTCAAAAAAGTTATCGTCGCCGATACGTTCGGCGCCGCGGTGACGGCCGGCTTTGCCGATGCGCTTCATCTCAATACCGTCGAGGCATGGTTTGTCGCCATCGGCTATACCTTGCAGCTCTACTTCGACTTCTCCGGCTACTGCGACGTCGCCACCGGCGTGGGCCTGATGTTCAATATCAGAATTCCGCTGAACTTCAACTCGCCCTACAAGTCCATGAATATCCGCGAGTTCTGGCAGCGCTGGCACATCACCCTCTCCCGCTTCCTGACCAGTTACATCTATTTCCCGCTGGGCGGCAGCCGCAAGGGCATGGTGCGCACCTGCGTAAACCTGATGGTCGTCTTCCTCGCCAGCGGATTGTGGCATGGCGCGGGCTGGCTGTTCCTGCTGTGGGGCCTGATGCACGGCGCGGCAAGCGTCCTTTACCGCATCTTCCGCAGGCAGTACGACAGCCTGCATCCGGCGCTGCAGTGGCTGCTGACGTTTACATTCGTGATCGTCGCGTGGGTCTTCTTCCGCGCCACGAGCATGGCCGATGCGCTGGCGATCCTCAGATCCATGCTCATGATGGATTTCGGTCCGATCCGCACATCGATCACCTCGGCCTTTGCGCTGCCCGGCGGCTTCCGTTCAGGGTACAATGCGCTCTTCATGATGGCCTGGTATGCGCTTTCGCTTATCGCGTGTCTGGGCATGAAGAATACCTATGAAAAGACCATGGCGTTCAGGCCCACGCTTTTCAATGCCGTGATGACCGTCGGCCTGATCCTCTATGTCACGCTGTCCCTGTCCAACGTGAGCGTCTTCCTCTATTTCAACTTCTGAGCGGGCTGTACCCGCATCCCATTCACTTCGCGCTGCTTCAACCCGTTTTCTTCGGGCGGATGGCCCTTGAAAACTACCTTTGATCAATAGGTTTGTATGAAAAAGAAAACCTGGGCGCTCCTGTGCCTCACAGCGATCATCGGCGCATTCGTCTCTCTGAGCGCGCTTGTCATCGCGATCGATCCGTTTCAGGTCTATCGTCTGGCCACGCACTACATGCCGCCAATCGACAATACCACGCAGGTCTATGCCAATGCCGGCATCGTGCGCAATTACGACTATGACAGCATCGTGGTCGGCACATCGGTCACGGAGAATTTCCGTCCATCGCAGATGGATGCGCTGCTCGGCGGCCGGTTCATCAAGCTGTGCTCCTCCGCCGGCACAGCGTACAACCACGCGCTGCTGCTCAATCTCGCCTTTGATACCCACGAGATCCGGCGCGTAATCTACGGTCTGGATGTATACTCCTTTATCGCAGAGCTGACGGAAACCGGCTGCGAGGTGCCGTTTTATCTCTACGATCACAATCCCTTCAACGACGCGCAGTACTGGCTCAACCGCAGCGTGCTGGGTTCCTTCCTGCCGCGCTGCCTGCACACATGGGGCCAGAGGCAGGATGATTCCATCCGCGACAGCATGTACAGCTGGAAGGGTTCAGACAATTACGGGCTTTCCGCGCTGTACAATGCGCACTTTTCTCCGGCTGCGCCCATGCGCCCGGCCGATGCCGACGTCGCAAAAGCGCTCGCCAACCTGAACGCGCACGTTCTGCCGCTGATCACCGCGCATCCAGAAACGCAATTTGACTTCTTCTTTCCGCCCTATTCTGCGGCGGAGTGGTCGACCATGCAGGCCAAGGGCACGCTTGAGAGCATGCTGACGCTGCGCGGCGTATGCTACGATGTGCTCAGCCAGTACGACAATGTGACGGTGTACGACTTCAGCACACGCGAGGATTGGGTGCTCAATCTGGACAACTACAAGGATACGCTGCACTACGGCGCGTGGATCAACGATGCAATCGTCGAAGAGATTGCCGCCGGACGCTTTGCCGTGCGCGAGCGCGCACAGCTGGACGCCGCCACCACGCAGCTTCGCACCTGGGCCAATGCGCTGATCGCCGCCGGACGCTGGCTCTATCAGGGCAGCTGACTGCACATCCGAACTCCAAGGAGGAACCATGCCCCGCACTACCCGATCCCAGAAACGGCCGCCGGACGCCGTCCATGCCCGCAGACCCGGCAAGCAGCGCACCCGTGCGCTGGATAATCCCTTTATCCGCGTGCTGCTCGCCGCGGCAGCAATGCTGCTGATCGTGCTCGTGTGCATTGCGTCAACGTCCCTGATGCCCAAAATCGATCCTGCATTGCTGGAGCCGACGCCGGAGTCCGGCACGCCCACGCCCGTTCCCACACCCTCGCCTGAGCCGACTATCACGCCCACGCCGGCAATCTATGCGCCCTTTGGCGCGCAGTACGGTCACGGCGGCGAAAACCTGATTCCCGAGACGCCCACGCCAGAGCCGACGCCCACGCCGACGCCGTCGCCCGTTCCCACGCCTTCGCCCGTCACCTATACAACGCTGCGAAAGGGCGCAAACGGTCCCTCCGTCGTCAGGATGCAGGAAGCGCTCATCGCGCTGGGCTATCTGGACGGCAGCGCAGACGGCGACTTCGGAAGCGGCACGCAGCGGGCCGTCATTCAGTTTCAGGCGGTCAACGGCCTGAGCGCAGACGGAATTGCCGGCGCCAAAACGCTCTCCCTGCTCTACAGCGGCAGCGCACTGGACGCCTCCGAGGCGCCGGAGATGGACTATCTCATCCTCGTCAACCGCGAAAACAGGCTGGACGATCACTACGCGCCAACCGATCTGGTTGAAATCGCAGACATGATTCCCGAGAGCGTGCTCAAGGTCAAATACAAGGGCACGCAGGCAAACCGTGTAGCCGCCGAAGCGCTTTACCGCATGCTCGAGGACGCCATCGACGAGGGGATCACCGTCTGGCAGGTATCCTCCGCCTATCGCGGCTACAAGGACCAGCAGGCGCTGGTCGATCAGTCTGTCGCCAATTACAAGAAGAACAATCCCGACTGGAGCCGCGACCGCTGCCTGTCTGCGACATATCAGACTGTTGCGCCCGCCGGCACCAGCGAGCACATGACCGGTCTTGCCTTTGACATCACCGTCCCGGGCGTATCCTTCACCGGTACAAAGCAGCAGAAATGGCTTCACGAGCACTGCTACGAATACGGCTTTGTCGTGCGCTTCACCGAAGACAAGCAGGACAAGACCGGCTTTCTGGCTGAATCCTGGCACTTCCGTTATGTCGGCGTGCAGGCCGCGCAGGTGATGACCTACAACAACTGGTGTCTGGAAGAATATGTCGAGAAGATGAAGTGACTGGAGATACGCTTGGGGACGCCGTCCCCAAACCCCTGCTGGGGATTTCATCCCCAGACCCCTTCTTCGCTTCGCGGCGGAAAAACAAAATAAACCTTCCCCTTTGGGGAAGGTGGCATGCCGAAGGCATGACGGATGAGGTCCCGCCAACAGGCGATTTACCATGGTAATCCTATGATCTATTCAGCACCCGATCGGGTGCTTTTTCTTATGCAGCCGTTTAATTCTGCCCCAGCTTATCCTTCAAGAATGCGCGCAGCCGGTCCTTATAGCTGAGCTGATCCTGAATGAGTATTTCCCTGCGTGGATCGTTGAACGATACCTCGTCAAGATCCAGCGAGATGCTGTCCAGCGGCCAGCCCTCGCGCATCTCCTCACAGGCTCTGTCCACCATATAGAACGCATTGGCCAGCGCTTCTTCTCTCGTCTCCTGGAAGCTATAAACCTTCTCTCCGATCTTCAGCGCGCAGCCATCCACATAATACGCCAGCACACTGCCGCCCAGCCGATGCACAAGCGCCATATAATAATCAACCATCTGCCGGTCACCCAGCCGCACGCCCTCCGGCGTGCGGATATGCAACCCCGGCTGACGCGGATCATCCAGCGGCAAACAATCAAAATACAGTCCTGAATCCGCGCAGATCACGTTTGGGGCGTATTGTCCGTAGAATTCCGCCTTGATCCTTGCGTTCTCCTCCGGCGTGCTGCCGTTCTCCCGCGGTTCATCCGTTATGCCCATATCGGAAAGCGTAACCAGCTCCACGTCCCAGTCACCCAGCAGGTTTTCAAAATACCCCACCTTAGAGGGATTGGTTGTGCCGATCAGAATCCTCATGCCCCTTGCTCCCTCACAAAATACGCATACAATTCCGGCGTGATCGCCGGATAGGTCAGGTTTTCCGGCAGGCCGTCAAACAGACGCACCTCAGCCATCTCACTCTCGGGCATTGGCCCGAGCTCATGGATTTTTGCATGGAACACCATGCCCGTCGCGCCTTTGCCGGTGATCTCATCGCCAGCCCAGTAATCGCACAGCGCGCGGATGTCATAGCGTGTTGCGCCGGATTCCTCATAGAGCTCGCGTCTGGCGGCCTCCATCGGCGTTTCGCCCGGCTCGACATGCCCGCCCTGCGTCTCCCATGTGGATCGCTGCTTATGCCGGCTGAGCATCACTTTTCCACAGCATGTGGACAGAACGACCACGTATTTATACGTTTTCAGATATCCGACTTCATAAATTCTGCTGATCATCGCTTATTTCTTCCCGAATCCGTTGAACCATGCGCGCTCTGCAAACGGCTTTTTGACAGGCGCTTTCACCGCATCCGCCGCCTTTCCGACCGGCAGGAAGCACACCAGCTCCATATTCTTTGGCACGCTGAGAATATCTGCCATCTGTCTGCCGATCTGATCGACGTCCGTGATATGGCCTTCGACCCATACACTCTCATAGCCCAGCGCCGTAATCGCCAGCAGCATATTTTCAATCGCCGCCGCGTAGTCCTGCGTCGCAAAGCAGCGGTCGCGATATGCGATGATTCGCTCGGTAAGCACGCAGATCATCGCCGGAGCAGTCTCGCCGACGGACGGCGTGATCACTGCGCGGAGCTGATCAAGCATCTTCGGATCATCCACGGCAATGAAGCTTGTCGTCTGCTTATTGCAGCCGGACGGTGCAGCAAGACCGGCTTCAAGGATCTTCCTCAGGTCTTCGCGCGACACGGGCTCCGGCAGATATTTGCCGCGGTAGCTATGTCTGCTGAGCATATTCTTTATGGCGTCCATATTCATTGTTCCTCCTTATGCTTCATCAAAAATGTAAACATGCCGTCTTTCCATTGCACATGATCCGCTGTCCGGCCGATTACCCACTGCCAAAAGCGCTTTGCCTGTTCGCTGCCGTATGCCGGTTTCACTTCCCAGAGGCCATCGTGCAGGGCAAAGCAGGCTTTTACCGCCTGCGCGCCGACGCCCTGCCTTCTGTATTTAGGGATCACCAGAAATTCAGCGATGCTGTGCCGTCCGTCCTCGTGCCGGCGAATCATCGCAAAGCCCAGAATGCGTGCCGTACCGCGCTGCCGGATGAAATATGCCTCGCGTTCTTCCTCGGAAAAATATGTATCGAACCACGGATAATCGAATAGCGCGTCGTCATTCATATCGTTCATATCCGTCAGGCTCTCTTCAAACAGAGAGTATTGCAGCAGACGAAAGAGCGTGTCCCTCTTTTCCGCCTGCACGCGCTCAAGCGTGATCTCCATGGTATCATCCCCTTTTGCTCAGATAACCATATTGTATCACAACTCCGGCGCAAACGAAAAGAGCCCAGCAACTGCTGAGCTCTTTTCATATGGAATCCGGCAACGTCCTGCTCTCCCGGGCCGTCTCCAGCCAAGTACCATCGGCGCTGAAAGGCTTAACTTCTGTGTTCGGTATGGGAACAGGTGGGACCCTTTCGCCATAGTCACCGGAATATTCATGCAGGTTTCCCTGACAACGTGGGAGATTATAGCATACACAACCCCCATTGTCAACAGCGATTTCACGCTGCGCTTGATACACTGTAATCTGTTATTTCCTTTTGCCGATCTCACCCATGGCGACGCCTGCCAGCATGCCCAGGGCAATACCCAGCGCCATGTTTATATCCAGAACAAGGGACACGACGATCCCCACAGCCATACCGATGCACATGCTGTTCGTTGTATGCTGGTTCATTTCTTTTTCCCTCTTCAAACAAGATTCACAGATGAGTTTTCAAGTACGTTGGGCAGCAAATCATACACATTACAGCCGCACAGATGATCAAAATGCGTCTTCGTTTTCATAAACGCTTTCCACTTTTCAATGGTAAAATCCGGCAAACCATGGCGCAGCGCAACGTCGATCAGCCTCTTTTCCATAATGCACGCGCCGTTTGGCAGCGAAATCGCATCGCAGAGCTGAATCAGGATATCGTAATCGTCAAATTCGTTTCCATTCAGGAAATCCCGAAGGAATTCAAGCTGCTCCTGTGTGCAATCCTGTTTGCCGAAGAAGGTACGCACATCCTTGATCGGAAAGGAATGCGTCAGACAGATTCGTGCAATCTCCGGTTCACCGATGCTCATCATATAATCATAGCCATCAAAGATGTGACGAATCCCTGTCACGCCTGCCCTGCGGCCGATATCGTGCATGAGGCCCATGACATACGCCTTGCCGCTGTCCATATTCGGGACACGCTGCGCAATCAGGCGCGCGTTATTGGCGACAGAAATGCTGTGCTGCTCCCACGGACCGGGATTCATCTGCGCAGCAAGGCTGAGTTCCCTTTTCGCATTTTCAATCGTAAGCATACTATTACTCCTTCGGCATGGACAGGCAGAATCAATCGAATGTAATTCTGAATCTGCACTCCGCAGCTCCAGACAGGATAGTCTCTTCCTGCTGCACTCGGATTCTGCTGTCGGGCCACACGCATTTTGCCACATAAATGATGCTCTGCCTTGAACATTCACATAGATTAGAGGTATGGATACCAAAATGCGTATGAATATCGCAGGCACATTCCAGAAAACAGATTTGATATTCTCTATTTGATTCGACAACTTCACCGCGAACACTGCCCGTTTCACTTAATCTGCTGTAAAATGCGTCTCGATCCCCATTTACAGCCTGATATAGTTTTAAATACGATTGCAAAATACCCGTATCAGCACAATGCTTTGCACAGTTCTTCAGCAGATTGCTCCGGCTGCACGAATCCATTTCATCTAATCCTTTTTCGAAGCCTTTAAACCATTGGCAGAAAAAAGAATCATCCATCCTGCATCTTCTCCGTTATGTCATCATTCTCTTCCAACTTCGATCTTCTCTCTCATCTCGTTCTCATACTATCACACGCACAAGATCTATGCAAGAGCAGTCTAGCCGCGCAGGATGCTGACAGAGCAAGCGTTCTCTGTGACATCTGCTTCCGGGTGTTCGCAAGACCGCCCGGTCAAGTATACAAATGTACTTGACTGAGTTGTTCCGGGAAAGCAGGACACAACGGAGGGCAAATTAAAAACCTTGGCACTATCCGCTCCCGGGCCGCTTCGCCGGGCTGCATCGTCCACTGGGCGCGCCCGGCTGCGTGCTAGCCAAGTACTATGCTGCACATTAACTGGGATAGCCGGATAATAAAACCTTGTCGATTGGATATGAAAAAAGCCCCAGACACCGTCTGAGGATTCGCAGTAAGCGCTCCCGGGCGTTCGCCCATGGCTGTATTGCACGCACTGCGTGCCGCCATGGGCTCACCTAGCCAAGTACTTACATACTTGCCATAGGCGCCTCGGGAGAGTAGGGCATACTGTCGGGGACAAATAAAAAACACACTGCGATATCCGCTCCCGGGCGTTGCCCGTGGGCTTCATTGCGTCCACTGGACGCCGCCCACCGGCAACCTAGCCAAGTACAATGCTGTAC
>JAFWXL010000005.1 GCA_017545905.1 Clostridia bacterium
CGGAGCCGACCCCTACCCCGACTGCGGAGCCGACCCCTACCCCGACTGTGGAGCCGACCGCCACCCCGACTGCGGAGCCGACCGCCACCCCGACTGCGGAGCCGACCGCCACCCCGACTGCGGAGCCGACCGCCACCCCGACTGCGGAGCCGACCGCCGCTCCCACCGCGGAGCCGACCGCCGCTCCCACCGCGGAGCCGACCGCCGCTCCCACCGCGGAGCCGACCGCTGCCCCGACGCCCGTGCCCACCGAGGCCCCCGCTGAAGAGAGCGGCTTCTCGCTGAGCATCTGGCTGCTGATCGTGCTGCTGATTCTCGTTGTGCTCTTCGTTATCCTGAAAATGATCCGCAGGAAGTAATCTCCTGTACAAACAAACGCAGACGCTTTCGCGTCTGCGTTTTTTATGCGCATGAAACTGCCGCTCCAGTCATAGCCTGTGACCGGCGATTGCTTTACAGGAAATGAGGAGGGATGCTGTTGAGCACTGCCAGAGCACTGTTTCCGGGCGCCATGGGCCCGGATGGATTTATCTCATGCTTTGATCATCTGATTCCCGAGCAGAATCTGCGCCGCATGCTCATACTCAAGGGCGGGCCGGGCGTAGGCAAGTCCACATTCATGCGCCGCATCCATGCTGCCCTGACTGAAAATGGCGAACAGGCAACGCTGTATTTTTGTTCAGGCGATCCAGACAGTTTGGATGCGGTTGCTGTTGAGGAGCACGGTCTTCTGATCCTTGACGGCACAGCGCCGCACATTGTCGACCCGCGTATTCCCGGTGCGCGCGACAGCATCATCAACCTTGGCGCATGCCTGAATGAACGCGCCATGCGCGCACGCCTTTCTCACATCCGCGCCTGCATGGCAGATCATGCAGACGCCTCGCGAAGAGCGCGCGCCTTTATGCGCGCCAGCCGTGCGCTCTGGCGCGATAATGCAGATACCGTTTCCGCCTGCATCGATGAGCGCCGCCTTGCACGTATGACAGCCGCGCTCATCAGCGCCGTGCTTCCGCAGTCAGGTGCGGCTGTCGGCGCCGCGCATATGCGGCCTGTGATCACTGACGCACTCACGCCCAAAGGCGAAATATGCCTGCTGACCCAAAGCGCGCAGCAGCGGATCATCCGCGTGGTCCACCACTTTGCCATGGACCCCACACCCGTCTTCAAGGCGCTCAGCCGCGCCGCACAGGCTGCAGGTTTTGACGTGGAGGAACATCTGCTGCCCACCGCTCCCGGCGCCGTCGTCCACCTGACCATCCCTTCGCTTGACACGCTTGTGACCACCAGCGACAAACTGACCGCAGAGCAGACGTTCGATTTCTCTGCCTGTCTGCCGTCGGGCAGTCTGCTTCGCCGGGAATGCGCGCTTGAGCAGGCCCGTTCGGGCATCATCCGCTCTGCGCAGCATGCCGTATCTGCCATGGCACAGGCCAAGCAGCTTCACGATGAGCTGGAGACATTCTACGTGCCGAATATGGACTTTACGCGCTGGCAGGAGATTCTCGATGAGACGCTTAAGTCGCTGCAGACAGCCGGCAAATGATCCTGCCTGCAAAACAGGGCCGCACCCCTTTGGGATGCGGCCCGTTGATTATGCTTCTTTTCTGAGCGGAAGGATGATGTTTTTATAGATCTTCCTGAAGAACACCGTGCTCAGAATCAGTGAGAATACCTCGGCGATCACAAACGAATACCACACCATCGTGACGTCACCGGTGATCCTGCCGATGACCAGCGCGCTGGGAATCAGCACGACAAGCTGGCGCACAAGCGAATTGATCATCGAATAGATGCTGTAGCCCAGTGCCTGGAACACCGTGCCCGCGCCGATACAGAAGCCCGCAACCGGGAAACTCAGCGAGATGATCCGCAGCGCCGGCACGCCGATGCGCAGCATCTCGTCAGAGGCGTCGAAGATGGAAAGCAGCTGCTCCGTCGCCACATGGAAGACCGTGCAGCCGGCAATCATAATCGCAATCGCCGCCGTGATCGAATAGCGGATCGCCTGCATCATGCGCTCCGGCTTGCGCGCGCCGTAGTTATAGGCGACAATCGGCACCGTGCCGTTATTCATGCCGAAAATGGGCATGAATACGAAGCTCTGCAGCTTGAAATACACGCCGAATACGGCAACCGCCGTCGCAGAAAATGCGATGAGAATCTGGTTCATCAGGAAGGTCATCACCGAGCCGATGGACTGCATGATCACCGACGGCACGCCAATGGTCAGAATCTTTCGGATCATCGCGCCGCAAAGCCTGAAGCCGCGCAGTGACAGGGAAACCTCCGGATTCTTCCTGATGCAGAAATACAGACCCATGCCCGCGCCGGCCCACTGACCCAGAATCGTGGCCAGCGCGGCGCCGGCCACGCCCATCTTCGGGAAGCCGAGCAGGCCAAAGATCAGAATTGGATCGAGCACGATATTGATGATTGAGCCCGTCAGCTGACAGAACATGGTATATACCGTGCGGCCCGTGCTCTGCAGAATGCGCTCAAAGAAGATGCCCATAAAGAGACCAGCGCTGCCGACGGTGACGATGGTGGTATAGACAACGCCGCTTTCGACAATCTCGGAAATATCCGTCTGCGCCTCAAAATACATGCGCGTACAGGTCGCGCCGATGACCATGAACGCCGCCGCGCAGATCAGCAGCAGAAAAACGCCGTTGGTCGCCGCCTTGTTCACGCTTTCGTGATCCTTCGCGCCCAGCGCACGGGAGAGCACGGCATTCAGGCCCACGCCAAGGCCTGCAGACAGCGCAACCATCAGGTTCTGCACGGGGAAAGCCATGCTCAGGGCGGTCAGCGCGTTTTCGCTGATACGCGCAACAAACATCGAATCAACGATGTTGTACAGCGCCATCACCAGCATCGACGCCATCATCGGCAGGCTCATGCTCACAAGCAGCCTGCCCACGGGCATAACGCCCATCTTGTTTTCACGATTGTTTTGCATATACTCTCCAAAGCTTCTTTCATACCAGCGCGAAGCGGAGAAGGGAGTTTGAGTGATGAAATCCCTCAAGCGGGTCTGGGACCGGAGCCTGCCGCGCCCAGTGGGCGAAACAGGCAGGCGGAGCGTCGGAAACGGCAAGGAGCGCTTGCGCGACTATGCCGGCTTCCCGGATCGGCAGCCCAGCGTCCCTCCTACTGCACAGCTGTACACAGCTGTATATTGTATCGTGTATATCAGGCGCTGTCAATGCCTCTGAGCCGTTTAAATCGACCGGCTGACCAGATCCTGCATGCTCACGATATCGCGCTTAAAACCGAAATCAGGGCGGTTTTGGAGGAAATCCAGCGCAAACGCGCATGCCGCCGCCGCGCCCGGCAGCAGCGCCGCCTCGTCTACATCGAATTGCGGCGTATGATGGTTTGCTCCAGAACCCAGTTTCTCATTCCTGATGCCTGTGAACGAGAGCACGCCCGGCCAGAGCTTTAAGTATGCGCTCATCGTTTCGCTTGCCATCCATGGCTGGCAGGTTGTAAGGCTCGCCATGCCGACATGCTTCATGATTGCCTGCCGCGTCCTGTCCGCCGCCCTCGTATTGCTGCGCACCTCATACAACGGTCTGGAAAAATGCGTGTACTCCGGATTGCAGCCATGCAATGCGCAGGTGCTGTCGATCACGCTGCGCATCGTCTGCGCAAATTTCTCGCCTGAACGCGCGGTATCGTATGTGCGCACCGTGCCGGCAAAGCGCAGCTGATCCGGAATTACATTGCTCAATTCACCGCTATGCACCTGGCCCAGCGAATACGTCAGCACCTGATCCGGCTCAATGATGCGCAGACGCAATGCGCTCAATTGCTGATGGATTGCACAGAAGCAATCGATGGGACTTGCAGCCAGATCAGGCCTCGATCCATGTCCGCCGCTGCCGCGGATGGTCACGTCGAACCCGAAGCCGCCGGCCATCGCTGTGCCATCCAAAACAGCAATCCTGCCCGCAGGGATATCCCAGCGCACATGCGTGCCATAGCACGCGCCAACATGAAAATGCTCGTCGATATACGGCAGCAGGTTTTGAAGATATCCCTTGCCGCCCTTCTCCTCGCCGCGCTCGAAAACGAACAGCACACAGCCGGACACTGTATCTTTTTGGACGGAAAGCGCGCGCGCCGCGCCCAGCAGCATTGCCGCATGCGCATCATGCCCGCAGGCATGCATCACACCCGGATTCCGGGAGATACACCTGCGCACCTGCGCCAGATTTTCCGGATTCTCCGTGATCGGCAGCGCATCCACATCCGCGCGCAGCAGCACGCAGGGGCTTTCTGCTTTTTCATTCAGCACGCCGATCACGCCGCCGTTTGGAACAACATGGACGCTCAGCCCCATTTCCCCCAGCGCATGCGCGATGTATTCCAGCGTCTTTATCTCCTGTCCGGAAAGCTCCGGATGCTCATGCAGCCAGCGCCGGTCGGCGATCATCTGCGCCTCATACGGGCGGAGCATATCGATGGTAGTCATGAGAAACCTCCTTTGGGGGAACGTTAGGGCTGCCGCCCTAAAACCTGCCTGAGAGATTTCATCCCTCAGACTCCCTATTACGCTTCGCGGCGCTCAACCGCAAGATTGGAAAATGCCGGGCGATACCGCCCGGCATGGGAATTTAGTAGAGGAGAAGATAGATGAGTGTCACGCACAGGCCAAGACCGAAAATCAGCAGGCCGTAGCTCATCGTATGCTGCATCCTGCGCACGGCTGCCAGCATACCGTTCCACCAGCCCGCCAGCGTGCCGGTGTAATGATGCGCATGCGGATGATTGCGGAAAAGCGTCTGGTTGAACACCTCAGCCATCTTATCCGCAAAGCCGCCGACCGTATCGGTGAAGATATTGCCGATGCGCACGGTCTCGGTGTAGTGCTTCATCTTCAGGAACGTGTTGGTGAAGATCAGCGCCAGCCAATCCAGCACGTCGCCAAAGGCCTTGGCGACCACAGCGCCGCCAAAGGACAGGCTGCGCAGCGCCGGCCAGTACACCTTGTTCTCCAGCTTTTCTTCGTTGCCGATCTGCGCCAGCAGGCCGCCGAAGGAAAGCAGTCCCATGATCGCCGGACGATAGATGCGGTCCTCGATATCCAGCTTCTCGGGCCACAGATCCACATACACGCGTTCGCCGTTTTCCTTGGGCATGAGCTTTACGCGGATGAAGAACAGATAGACAATCAGACCGATGCCCAGCGAGATGCATGCGCCCTTGAGATTCACCCAGGAGAAATACTCCACATGATGCTCCGGCGTGCCTGCATGCAGGAAGCCGCCGGCGAAGTCCGCGATCACGTCCATCGTCATGTTCGGCTGCGCGCCGAGCAGCGGCACCAGAATCGCGCTGGCAAACAGCGCAATGCGCGTCAGCCACGTCATGTACTTCTTATTCTCGTTATAGAAGATCTGCTCCGTGGGATGCTTCTGCCAGAACAGGCAAATGTAGAGCTTGATCATGTACGCGCCGGTCAGACCGCCGGAGAAGAGATACACCCACTCGGCGAGGGTATACAGCGTCGCAAGGCCGGTCAGGCCGTCATGCGTGAGCAGATGCACATACTCGACGATGCTCTCGTGAATCAGCGTCTTAGAGACGTAACCGGAGAAGCCCGGAACGCCCATCAGACCGAACGCGCCCATCAGGAAGGCAAAGTGCAGAATCGGCTTTCTGCGGCCGAAACCGCGCACATCGTTCAGGTTCAGCTTGTGCAGGTGTATATACACCACGCCAGCCGCCATGAACAGAATGAGCTTGAAGAGCGAGTGATTGAGCATGTACAGCAGCGCGCCGCGCGCCGCCAGCGCATTGTGATGGCCCAGCAGGCAGCTCATGGCGATGCCCGTGAGAATGAAGCCAATCTGAGACATCGAGGAGCAGGCCAGCGTGCGCTTAAGGTTCACGGAGAACACAGCCAGCACCGCACCGCCCAGCATCGTGATGAGCGCCAGCACGAGCAGCATATTGCCCCAGGCCTTGCTCTCACGGAAAATATTGGCAGAGACAACGATGATGCCGAACACGCCGGACTTGGTCAGGATGCCGGACAGCAGCGCAGACGCCGGCGCCGGCGCCACCGGGTGCGCCTTGGGCAGCCAGATATGCATCGGGAACATGCCCGCCTTCGCGCCGAAGCCGAAGAGAATGCAGAGGCTGGCAGCCCACAGCTTGCCGCGCTCGGTGCAGGCCTCCGCCGCATGGTGCAGCTCAGAGATGGTGAGCGTGCCCAGCGTCAGATACAGAATGAACAGGCCGATGAGCATGACCATGCCGCCGATGACAGCAACCGCCAGATACGTTTCCGCTGCGCGCATCGCGCCCGGCGTCTCGTCATGGGCAACCCATGTATAGGACGTGAACGACATGATCTCAAAGAAGATGAACGTCGTATACAGATCGCTGGAGAGGAAAACACCCAGCGTCGCGCCCAGGGTCATCAGGTAGAAGAAGTAATATCTGTTGCGGTTGTGATAGTGATGGGCAAAGTACTGCTTACTGAGCATGGAGGTGCACAGCCACATCACGCCGCCGATGAGCGCATAGAGCGCGCGGAAGCCATCGAGCTCGAAATTCAGCGCCATGTTGCAGAAGCCGGGGATTGTCAGCGTGTAAACTTCACCCTGCACCACGCCCAGCAGCGCCTTGCCGCAGGCAAGCAGCGTCACCAGGCAGGAGATGATCACGAAGTTATCGCGGCTTCTCTTGTTATGGCGTCCAATCACATAGGACAGGACGGCCGCAATCATCGGGAAAAAGACGAGAAACGCTAGAGTCATGGTCTTCCTCCCTCCTTAGATCACGCCGGCGGAAACCGCCGCAAGGCATTCGATGATGTTATTGGAGAAGACGCCGCAGGCCACGATGGCGATCGTGATGATCAGCAGCGGCAGCTTCATCTTCCAGGTCGGGTCATAGTTGAAATCCGTATTGATACCGGTCGTGTCCTCCAGCGGACGGAACCACATGAAGAACGCGACGCTCATCAGGTAGATCGCCGTCAGAACTGCGGAGACGAGAATCGCCGCCACGCCGGCAAAGCCGAGAAGCGTGCCGCTGGAAACCGCCGCGGAACCGATCATCCACTTGCTGGCAAAGCCCGGCAGCAGCGGGGTGCCCATCAGCGCCAGCGCTGCAATGGTATACACGCCGCAGGTGAACGGCATCACAGAGCCAAGGCCGCGCAGGCCCTCGATCTGCGTACGATGCGTTCTCACCAGCACCGCGCCCGCACAGTAGAACAGCGTGATCTTCATCAGCGCATGGAATACCATGTGCGCCAGCGACGCGGTCAGGCCCTCCGCCGTCATCAGGCAGGCAGCCATCGCGATATAGGACAGATTGGAAATCGTGGAATACGCAAGCCTGCGCTTGAAATGATGCTCGCGCACAGCCATCGTAGAGCCGTATACGATCGTGATGACCGTCATCAGCAGCGCGATATGCTGCGCCCACGTGCCGCGAAGCAGGTGCGCGCCGAAGCTGAAATACGTCACGCGCATGATGGCAAACACACCGCTCTTGACAACCGCAACCGCATGCAGCAGCGCAGTAACCGGCGTCGGCGCCACAGACGCCTTGGGCAGCCATGCATGCAGCGGGAAGATGGCCGCCTTGACGCCAAAGCCGAAGAACGCGCTCAGATAGCCGAAGCGCAGCAGCAGCGGATGCTTCTGAGCAAACGCCTCGCTCAGCACGCCGCCCATCGTGAACGTGCCGCCCTGACCGAAGGCCACGATAATCATCACGCCGACAAAGCCAATCGCTGCGCCGAAGAACGAGTAGATCATGTACTGGTGGCCGGCCTTAACACTCTCGCCCTTTGTACCATGCATGACCAGCGGCAGCGTGCAAAGCGTCAGGAACTCATAGAAGATATACATCGTCATGATGTTCGCTGCGGTGGAGATACCCAGCGTCACGCCATAGGTGATGGTATAGAGCGCAAAGAAGTGGTTTTCGCCGCCCTCATGCTCCATGTATTCAAAGCCATAGAGCGCAGCCAGCGGCCACAGGAACGCCACCAGCGCCGTGAACACGCTGCCAAGGCCGTCGATCTGAAAGGCGATGGGCATGTCCTTCATCAACATGAACGCGACGGTCGGGGTTTCTCTGGGTTCCGCCAGGCACAGCAGCACGATGAAGGATGTGAAGAGCGTGACGCACTCCACCGCCCACTCGCGATATCCGCGCGTCTTCGGCGGATAGATCAGCATCGCAAGACCTGCGATGATCGGAAGAAATACCGCAAGGCAAAGCATAGGCGCCCTCCTTACAGGATCGCCGCAGCAGCGGTGGCAATCACATTGGTCAGCGGCTGGGCCAGCACGCCGCACAGCACGACGCCCACAGCCAGCACGATCATCGGAACGGTCATCAGCTTGCCCGGTTCCTTGTTTTCCAGCGCGGCATAATCAAAGTCCTTGCCCGGGAAGAAGCCATTGATGACCACCTGCAGCAGATAAGCGGCCGTCAGCAGCGCGGAGATGATCAGCACGATCGGACCGACAATGCCGAACGCACCGATACCCGCTTCCATTGCGCCGGTGGCCAGCTGCCACTTGCTCACAAAGCCGCCGGTCGGCGGAATACCGATCAGGCCCAGAGACGCGATGGTCCAGCACCAGATGGTGATGGGCATCTGCTTGCCGACGCCGCGCAGATCGCGGACATAGGTATTATGCGTCTGATGGATGATCGCGCCGGCGCACAGGAACAGGCCGTTCTTGATCAGGGAGTGCGCGATCACATGCAGGATCGCACCGGCGAAAGCCACCGGATGCAGGCAGGCCAGACCAAAGAGCACGTAAGAAACCTGAGAAACCGTGGAATACGCCAGGCGCTTCTTGAGCAGCGGCTCGCGATACGCCAGCATGGAGCCCATGAACACGGTGATCAGCGCCAGCGTCATAAACGCGGTCTGCACCCAGGTGCCGCGGATGGCATTCGCGCCCACCAGGAAGTAGATCACGCGGATCACGGCGAGCACGCCCGCCTTGGTGATCACGCCGGAAAGGACGGCAGAAGCCGGGGCCGGCGCAACCGGGTGCGCAGTCGGCAGCCAGCCATGCATCGGGAACATACCAGCCTTGGTGCCAAAGCCCATGATCACCAGGAAGGTAATCAGCAGCAGGCCAAACTGCGGCGCTCCCGCGGCGGTCGCAATGCCGCCGGCAGTGAAGGTGACGCTGCCCAGATAATGATTGAAGAAGAAGATGCCAAGCAAGCCCAGCATCGCGCCGAAGATCGAGTAGATCAGATACTTGATGCCGGCGGCGACGGCCTGCGGCGTGCGCTCATGCACAACCATCGGCACGGACAGCAGCGTCATCAGCTCATAGAACACGTACAGCGTAATCATGGAGCCGGCATAGCACTGGCCCACCAGCGCAGAAAGCACGGTCATGTAGAACAGCTGATAGCTGCGCTCGTTGTGGTCATGATTCATGTACTCCAGCGCAAACACAGAGCCCACCAGCCACATCGCGCTCATGAGCACCGCGAACACGGAGCCGAGCACGTCGATGCGCAGATACAGGCCAAGCGTGGGCGTCATATTGAGCAGGAGCGTTTCGGTGCCCTGCGCCGTGCACAGCGCAATCACCATCACCAGCTCCAGCGCCAGCGCGCCGCAGTTGAGCTTGGCGCGCAGAGCGCGATCCTCCTTCGCCGCAGGCAGGAGCCACACGAGCACGCCCGCCAGCGCCGGGAAGAAAATTGCGAGAATCATCAAAGCAGTCACGGTATTTTTCCTCCTTGAATGCCAGGTTTATCGTTTCTTCGCCGGTTACGCGAAGTTCTTCAGGCCTTCAGCCAGCGCAGACAGGATCGGCTGAGAGAGCAGGCCCATGGCCAGGTTCAGCACGATCATGCCGACCAGCGCGACGGACGTGAACGGATTCTTGCGCACGGTCGGGCGAAGCACCTCATCGCCCTCCTTGGTCGGGGTGAAGAGATTCACCGTCGTGCCCAGGAAGTAGACCGCATTGAGCAGCGTGGAGATCGCCACAGCGATGAGCACCAGACCCATGTGGCGGCCGCCCACGTCGATGGCCGCCTGCACCAGCGTGATCTTCGTCATGAACACGCTCAAAAGCGGCACGCCGACCAGATTGATCGCGCCCAGCGAGAACGCAAGCGCCAGCAGCGGGCTGTGATAGAACGCGCCCTTGAGATGCTTGCGCAGATGCGTGCCGCCGCAGGCGTCGTCCATCTCTGCGCAGGAAATGAAGAGCATGGACTTGGTCGCCGCATGCGCCGCGCTGTGCCACAGCGCGCAGATAATGCCGATCTCGCTGCGCAAGCCGATGGCCGTAAAGATGTAGCCGATCTGCGCGACGGAGGAGTAAGCGATCATCAGTCGGGTCGTCTTTGCGCGAACGGCGCTGACAGAACCCACGATCATGCCCAGCATGCCCAGAATGAAGAGAATATCCAGGATACCCATGTTGCAGATGACGTCAAAGCCGATCACGCGGACATAGAACTTGATCAGCAGGAAGATGTAGCCCTTCGATACAAGGCTGGAGAGCATCGCCGCAACGGACGGGGTCGCATTGGAATACGCACCCGGCAGCCACTTTTCAAACGGATACAGCGCACTCTTGAGCGCCAGACCCACCGTAACCATCGCCACGACGATCGTCAGCGGAATCTTGTATTCGCCGGTAGCGGCAAGGGCTGCCACGCTCTGGCGGATGTTGACCATCAGCAGGTGACCGGTGATGGTATACAGGATCACGATGCCAAAGAGAAACAGAGAGGAACCGATCAGGTTCATCATCATGTATCGGACGCCTGCGACAAGGTTGCGTCCCTTCTGGCGCATCATGACCAGGCCCGCAGCCGCCAGCGTGTTGATCTCGATAAACACGTAAGCGGTAAACAGGTCGTTGGTGTACACCAGCGCCTGAAGCGCCAGCAGCAGCAGATCCACCAGAATGCAGTAGATATTGTATTTCGTGCTCTCAATCTCACGGATGGAGGGCAGCATGCCGCCGATGAACGAGAAGAGCATTACGAAGCAGAAGACCGTCATCATCAGCGCTTCCATCACGCCGACGCGGATCTCGTTGCCCCACGGCGCCGGGAAGTGGCCCATCATATAGGCGTAGCTCTCGCCCGTGCGCAGCACATACACCAGCACGCACACGGTCATCGCCGTCACAGCGGTAATCAGCAGAGAAGTCAGATAGATCGCCTTGCGCCTGCCGATCACGGAGGTGATCACAGCGGTGATCAGCGTCAACAGAATGCAGAAGAACGGAAAATTCTGAACAAACTCCATCAGACCTCCTCCTTTCCGGCCAGCGCAATCATCTCATCGAGATTAAGGGTATGATAGCGATAATACAGGCGAACGGTAAGCGCCAGCATCAGCGCGGTCACGGAAACGGAAACCACGATGCCCGTGAGCACCAGGCCCGCCGGAACCGGGTTGATATACGCCTCGACGCTCTGCACGCCGTCCACGACGATCGGCGCAACGCGATCCTTGATATAGCCCTGCGCCGCCAGGAACAGGAAGACGCCCGCGTCCATCATGTCCATGCCGATGATCTTCTTGAGCAGGTTCTTATGCAGCAGCATCGTGGAGAAGCCAATACAGAAGAGAACAACCGCCGCCGTCTGATAATAATTGGAAAAGAGCATATTCATGATTTACAGTTCTCCTTTCCTGAAGACAGCGTAGAAGCAGTACATCGTACAGGTGACAATGAAGCCGACGCAAATATTGAGCACCAGAATCAGGCCGCTGGAGAGGATCGCGCCCGGCGTTCCCAGCGGGATGATGCTGTGAATATGGTTGGCGCCCGTGTAAAAGGAGTAGCACTTGCTGATCGCATAGGTCAGCAGAGCTGCCAGTACAATGCGCTGATAGAGCTTATAGGTGAAGAATTTGCGCATCTGCGCAAAGCCGAACGCAGTCACGTACAGGATCAGGCCCGCGCCCATGATCGCGCCGCCGGAGAATCCGCCGCCCGGGGACAAATGTCCATTGAGCACGACATACACGCCCAGCAGCAGCACGACCGGCACCAGGATGGTCGCCGTCTTCTGCAGGATGATATCGTTCTTGGGCTCATAATACGTATCGGAATGCGGGTTGAGATCCATCGCCTGCGCCAGCTGAGAGTGCCTGGCGGAATTCTTGTCCTTGCGCAGCAGGAAGAGCACCACCATCGCCGCGGTAAAGAGCACGCTGGACTCGCCCAGCGTATCGAACGCACGATAGTCCAGGATCATGCCGGTGACGATATTCACCGCGCCAGTCTCCTGCAGGCCCTTTTCGATATAGCGGGCAGATACCTCGTTGTTGATCGGGTGATTCGGATCACCGAAATGCGGCAGAGTCGTAACCGTATAAAGCAGCAGCGCGATCATCGTCACGCATACGGCCACGCACAGCACGTTGTACAGTGCTTTAACAAAGGGCTTGCCCTTTTTCTCGGTCCAGTCGTTCATCGCCGCCTCAATGCGGCGTTCCTCTTCGAGTTCCTCCTGCGCCCAGCGCTTTTCCGCCGGGGTGAGTTCCTCAATGTCCGGCGCGGCCGCCTGCTCCTGCGCTGCTTCCATCACACGCTCAAGGCCGCCGGTCTCGTCGTCCAGCCAGGCATTCACCCTGGCAAACAGCTTATTCTTCGCCATTGTCGTCACCTCCGCGCTTGCTCTCGGCATGCCGCCTGCGGACCTCGTTGCGCGCGTCGATCGCGTGGATCTTCTTGAGCGCCAGGAAGAACAGCAGGCTCGTCACGCCCGCGCCGACCGCAGCCTCGGTGATCGCCAGATCCGGCGACTCGAGGATGATCCATACGACGGACATGACCATGGAATACGCCATGTAGATAACGACGCTGGTGAGCAGATCTTTCGTCACGCACACGGCAATCGCGCACACGATCAGAAACAGCAGCATCAGCTGAACAATAATACTCATGCCTGCTCCTCCTTCGCCTCGTTCCCGATTTCATCCGGATCGATCCCGGCCGCCGCATACACGGCAGCCTCGGCCTCCTCACGCTCCCGCTTGAGCGTCGCCATATGCACATGCATGTACTCATCGCGCTGCTCGTCGGTGGTGATCTCCAGTCGGCACAGCAGATGGCTGGCCACCGGGGAAGACAGCCACCAGAACACGATGACCAGCAGAATCTTGAGGCCGGAGAACAGATCCGGCGCGCTCACGGCAAAGCCGAGCATGCACAGCGAGATGCCCAGTGTATCCACGATCGCGGCGGCATGCATGCGGTTGGCTGCATACTTGAACTTGAACAGGCCGTACACGCCGATGCAGCAGAACACAAGGCCGGAAAGCACCAGCAAAGCCGTCAGGCCAAAGCGAATCCATTCCATTACGCGTCAGCCTCCTCTCCTGCAGCATTCCTGTGCAGCTCCTCTTCATGCTTGCGCTCCTGATAAATGCCGGTATACACCTTACTGAGCAGGATAACCGCCAGGAAGCTGAGCATCGCATACACCAGTGCAATATCCGCCAGATATCCTTCGCCCAGCAGCAGCACCGTCAGCGCCACCATGATGACCGTGATCGTGCCGATCTGGTTGATCGCAAGCACGCGGTCAGAGATGCGCGGACCGAGAATACAGCGAATCAGGCAGGCCAGCGCCAGCAGCGTCAATACGCCCAGGGCAAAGCCCAGCAGCATCTTGTAAGCCAGATCAATGCTCATCTTTGCTTTCCTCCTGTTCCTGAATCTCCTGCGGCTCAGCCGCAGATTCCTCCGCGGCTATTTCCGGCTCAGCGACAGCCTCCTGCCCGGCCACAGATTCTTCCGCGGCGACTTCCGGCTCAGCCGGCGCCTTTGCCGCCTTCGCGGCGTCCAGCTTCATATGCTTTGCTTCCATCTGCATGAGCTGCTGAACAAACAAGCCGTCGTCCAGCCCGTCGACCAAAGACGCATCCAGCGCATGCACCAGGAAGTGATGGTCATGCAGATCCACGGTGATCGTGCCGGGCGTGAGGGTGATGGAATTGGCCAGCGCAACCAGATGACGGTTCTTCCTGAGATCCACATCAAACTGAACCAGCTGCGGCTCGGGCATAAAATCCGGCCTGAGGATCATTTTGCAGACTGTCAGATTGGCCTTGACGATCTCTGCAATCAGATTCACGCCATAGCGCACGGCAGAGGGAATGCGCATAAACAGCGCAAAATCCACCTTCGGGCTGTAGCCCATATACTTCCATGTGAACGCATACGCCAGTGCGGCAAACACCAGACCGAACACGCCGATTTCTGTCGTCCATCTGCCATTGAGGACGACCCAAAGCGCGAAGAAACAAATAAACATGGCAATCCTCCCATCACCGTAAACATATACACACATGTCCACGGCCATAATCCACCATTTTTTATGGTTCAATTTTAATCCTCAGCATGCCGATTGTCAATCAAATCGACGGATTTTAACGTCCACTTTAGCAGCGGCAACTGGCCGCAGTTCTGTGCTTGTGCGCCACTGACCCTGCAGGCAAAGAAAAACAGACACAGCCTTTAAACCATGTCTGTTACAGAAATATTCTGCGCTTATTTCCCGCACTCTTTTTTGACCAGCGCCTGATAGGCGTCGCGGATTCTGCCGAAGGTCGCCTCGTCCTTCATGCCCACAGCCTTGCCGTCGATCTCCTTCACGCGGCAGGTCAGCGCGCTGGAGCTGGAGAAGAAAACCTCATCCGCCGCCATCAGCTCGTCCATGGTAAAGGGCTCCTCGACCACCGGAATCCCCAGCTCTTCGCACAGCTTGAGGATATGCATGCGCACAATGCCCGGCAGAATCAGGTTATCGCACGGCGCGGTATGCAGCACGCCGTCCTTGAGGATATGCACATTGGAATGGGAGCACTCGGTCACGCGATCGCCGCGATGGAAGATCGTCTCATCGCAGCCCGCTTCCTCCGCGCGCTGATTGGCGATAACCGCCGGCAGCAGGTTGATCGTCTTGATGTTGCAGTGCAGAAAACGCGTATCCTCCATCGTGATGCACTTATACGCACCGTACACGTCGCGCATGCCATTGGGGCGTACCCACGCCCAGATGCTCGGCTTACCGTCCACACCGCGATACGGATGATTGCGCATGCCCACGCCGCGCGTCACCTGCCAGTACACGAACAGCGAATCGCCTTCGACCTGATCGACCAGATTCTGAAGCATCTGCTTCATCTCGGCCTTCTCCATCGGGATATCGATATCGATAAGCTTCGCGCTGCGGTAAATGCGGTCGATATGATCGTCAAAATGCATCGGCACATGATTGACCGCGATGGTCGCATCGTACACGCCGTCGCCGAAATAGCAGGCTCGGTCGTTCATGGGCACCATCATTTCCTCGATGGGCGCGGTTTTTCCGTTATAGTAGGCGATGTTTTTCATGAGGATAACCTCCTTAATATTATGGGATACGGAGACGTCAGGGCTGCCGCCCTGAAACCCGCTTGAGGGACGCTGTCCCTCAGACTCCCTTCTTCGCTTCGCGGCGGTTAAAACCGCTATTCTTGAATTCCTCTCCGCTGCGCGCATGCGCGCAGCAATGAAGGGTGCAGGGGACCGAAGCCTGCCGCGCCCAGTGGGCGAAACAGGCAGGCGGAGCGTCGGGAATCGCAAGGAGCGCTTGCGCGACTATGCGAGTTCCCCGGATCAATGTCCCTGCCAGGGGCATGGGGGACTGAAGCCTGCCGCGCCCGGTGGGCGAAACAGGCAGGCGAAACGTCGGGAATCGCAAGGAGCGCTTGCGCGACTATGCGAGGTCCCCGGATCAGCGTCCCCATACGTTCCCCTTATCTCACGAAGGAACTCAGCGCCGCAACCTCTTCCATAGCCTCCTGCCATGCTGCGTCCTGAATCCGTTTGATCAGCTGCGGATCCCTGCCGCCGACCGGCTTTCCGTCGATCTCGGCGATGCGGCAGCACAGCGCGCTGCAGCTGGTGAAAAACACCTCATCCGCCTCCATCATCTCCTGCACGGTGAACGGCTCCTCGATCACAGGGATGCCCATCTCGCGGCACTGCGCAATGCGGTGCGCACGCGTGATGCCCGGGAGAATCAGGTTGTCGCAGGGCGCGGTTTTCAGCGCGCCATCTTTGAGGATATGCACATTGGAGTGCGCACACTCAGTCACGCGATCGCCGCGGTGCAGGATCGTCTCGTCGCAGCCCTTCTCCTCAGCCCGCTGAGTATAGATGACGCTGGGCAGCAGATTGAGCGTCTTGATATCGCAGTGCAGGAAGCGCGTGTCTTCCATGGTGATGCATTTGTAATCGCGATCCATGGGATCGAGCACGTCCGGCTTCACCCAGACCCACAGGCTCGGCTTTCCGCCGGCAAAACGGTACGCATGGCCGCGCATGCCCACGCCGCGCGTCGCCTGCACATAGACCATCTGCGTCGGGCTGTCAACCTTTCTGCAGAAATCCAGCACCAGCGCGCGCAGCTCGTCAAAGGGCATCGGGATCTCAATCTCAATCTTCTTTGCCGAGCGGTAGAACCTGCTGAGATGGTCATCCAGCTGCAGCGGCACATGATCAATGGTAAACATGGCGTCATACACGCCGTCGCCGAAATAGCTGGAGCGCTCGTTCATGGGGATCATCATCTCTTCAATTGACGAAATTTTTCCGTTATAGTAGGCAATGTTCTCCATGATGCATTCCTCCCCGGCGTTATGCTGTTTATCATACTCTTTTCACGCGCGTTTGTCAAACACCTGTTTGCAGGATTCAAAACCAAAAGCATCTTTATCACGCAAAAAATCCGCCCCGGAAACGGAGCGGATGAGAAATCGACCGATTACTTCTTGCAGGTATGCGTTGCGGTGCCGTCACTGCACTTAAGCTTGCCGCACTTGGAGCACCAGGAGTGATCCAGGCCCTTGCTGATGCACACATAATGCTTGCCGCAGGAGGCGCGATGGGTCTTTCCCTCCTTCAGGACAGCTCCGCACTGGCTGCACAGATCCACACAGGCGCCCTCGCCGTGCCTGCCGGTACACTTGCCGCGGCCGCACAGATGGCACACCGGATGATCGGAACTGCGCCAGGTCTTGCCCTGCATCGAGTAAACGCACGGGCGGTGGTTGCGGTTGCCGCAGCGGGTATAGTGACCGCCGAGGCTCTCATCGCACCAGAGCAGGCCGCACATGTCGCAGGTGGTGTGAGAATTGGACTCGCTGCACAGATAGGTCTCGCCGCACCCGCCATTCTCCGGATCGCAGTAATGCTCCTGCGTACTCTGGCATCTGGTATGCTTCGGCTCGGCGGTGCAGTACTTGTTCACGTCGGCATAATGATCGCCGGAGCAGGCATAGTGGCCTTCCACGCCGCACACAGCCGGCTCATGCTTGCCCTTGCAGGCATAGTGACCTTCCACGCCGCAGGGCGCGGCAACGTGATCCTTGCCGTCGCAGTTGAAATGCTTCCAGATGCCGCAGGCAGCCTTCTCGTGGTTCAGGCCATCGCAGGCAAAGTGTCCCGTCACCCAGCAGGGCTTCGGGCGGTTGTGGTCCATGCCGTCGTTCTTCTCGTGGCCCGGCGTCTGGCAGGGCGGCTTGGTCCGGTCATAGGCTGCCAGCGCAAGGGGCGTGCTGCCAAGCAGCAGGCACAGCGCCAGAAACAGACAAATCAGCCTTTTCATGATCAGGTTCCTCTTCATCCGTATTCACTCGTCAGTGCTCGCACTTCGTCTCGCAGACGAAACCTTTGCACGTCTTGCACCACGTATGCTCTCCGCCCTTGCACCAGTAATGCTTGCCGCACTCGGCAATATGATCCTTTTCAAACTTCTCAGGACCGCCGCACTTCGGGCAGGCGTCAACGCACTTCATATTGCCGTGCAGGCCGCCGTTGGTGCACTTGGCATGGCCGCAGTAGCCGCAGGTCTTGTGATCGTCCTTGATGTACTTCATGCCGTTCATCTTGTAGACGCACGGACGGTGATACGCATTGTTGCACGGAGTCTCGTGGCCGCCGAGGGTACGGTCGCACCATAGCAGGCCGCACATGCGGCACGCGGTATGCGCATTGGAGTGGGAGCAGCGGTAGGTATCGCCGCAGCCGCCCTGCGCCGGATCGCAGTAGTGCTCCATATCGCCCTGGCAGACCATGTGCTGCGGCACGGCGTTGCAGTACTTGCTCACAGGCTTATGCAGATGAGAGCGGCTTTCGCAGGCAAAGTGGCCTTCCACACCGCAGCCGGCCGGTTCATGGTTCCGGCCGTCACACAGGAAATGACCCGCATGGCCGCAGGGCGCAGCATCATGAACCTGATTGTCGGAGATGCAGTGACCATAGCGGCCGCAGGCTGCACGCGCATGCTCAAGGCCGTCGCAGCTCATATGGCCGCTCACGCCGCATTCTGCACGCTTATGCGTGAGACCATCGCAGTACGTATGGCCGCTCACGCCGCATTCCGCCGGATCATGCCTCCAGCCGACGCAGCGATAGTGGCCTTCCACGCCGCACACAGCCGGCACATGGCGCTTGCCGTCGGCGGCACAGTGACCGGCGATACCGCAGGCAGCCGGCGCATGGGTCAGCTTATCGCAGACAAAATGGCCTTCCGCACCGCAGGAAGCCGGCACGTGCTCCTTGCCGTCGCAGTTGACATGCTTCCAGATGCCGCAGGCAGCCTTATCGTGGTTCAGGCCGTCGCAGGCAAAGTGTCCCGTCACCCAGCAGGACTTCGGGCGGTCGTGATCCACGCCGTCGTTCTTCTCATGGCCCGGCGTCTGGCAGGCAGGCTTGGTGTGATCATAGGCGGCCAGCGCGCCGACCGGCAGCATGCTCAGCAGCAGTGCGAGCACACAGAGCAAAGACAGAATCTTTTTCAAGGTTTTCGCCTCCTCATCATATCATCCCCGGCAAGTCGATCGCCGGGAAGCATTCCCTTTTGGATATTATACAGTTTGTCTGTATGCAATGTCAACAAAGGCTGGACAGCACATGATGATTTAACATTTTCTATCCGGTGCAGGCAGCATATCGCACGCGCCTTTCCGGGCATTCCATCGGCAATTCCGGGCGCCGCTGCACAATTTCCAAAACATACAAAAAAACCACTCTGTAAGAGTGGTTTCTTGCATCACCATAAGGTGACTAAGTGGAGGCGCCATCCAGATTCGAACTGGAGAGTGAAGCTTTTGCAGAGCTTTGCCTTACCACTTGGCCATGGCGCCGATATGGAGCGGTAGACGAGATTCGGACTCGCGACATCCACCTTGGCAAGGTGGCACTCTACCACTGAGCTACTACCGCATATCTGGTGCCTTGGGGCGGAATCGAACCACCGACACGTAGATTTTCAGTCTACTGCTCTACCGACTGAGCTACCAAGGCATAAAAATGGCGACGCGGAAGGGGCTCGAACCCTCGACCTCCAGCGTGACAGGCTGGCATTCTAACCGACTGAACTACCGCGCCACTTTTTATGAAATTGGTGGGAACAACAGGGCTCGAACCTGTGACCCTCTGCTTGTAAGGCAGATGCTCTCCCAGCTGAGCTATGCTCCCGTGTCCGCCCGCTTGATCAGATCATCGCGGCGACGAAACATATAATACACCATGTGCGGTCTTTTGTCAACGGTTTTTTTAAAAAAACTGCAGAAATTGTTAACCCATGCAAAAAACTGAGGTATATCCAGAAAAAACAGCGTCTCTGTTCCATGCCGGCGGCGTTTGCCGCACACCACTCCCGCATACATACATAAACACCGGAGCCGCCTGCTCTTTTGCCTGCGACTCCGGCTTAATGCATCTCTGCTATAATACTTACCTCTTTTCTTTTCGCGCACGCAGCGGCATGCGTCAGGAGCCCTGCTCCTCTTGTTTTATCCCGTGATCCTCTGTCGCGCCTGTCCCTTCGGAACGGACGGAGCTGCTGCGGTATCTGTGGGAATTTTCAGTCTACGGCGGTTTCAATACCGGTTGTTTCGCTTCTTGCAGTACCCTGTTCCTCGGCAAGCGCCATCTTCGCAATCTCTTCTTCGCTCAGTCCAGCAAGTGCACCTTCATACATTTCAATTTCCTGCGCCTGATCATTCAGCTGCGCCTCATTGGTGTTGCCTGCTTCGCCGGCATCTGCCTGATTTGTCGGCATATCATCTGCGCTGGCGGTCTGGGGCTCCGGGGTCTGCGCGTTTTCGGTCTGCACCGCGATGGTATTGCTGTCTTCAGTGGCGACCGGTGCGTCTTTGCTGCCTGCGCCATGGGTCACGGCAATGAGTCCGAGAACCACAATCAGCGCAAGTGCGAGTACGATCGCCACTTTCTTTATCGCCGGATCCATCGGTACCACCCTTTCTCTGCCCGTCCCTCCCGGCTCACTGGAGGATACGCTTATTTGTCGTCTTTCGGACCTCTCAGGTTTGGATTCTTACAGGTTTTCCAATTCGATCAGGCCGCAGCCGCCGTCTGTACGGCGATAAACCGTCGCTGCATTGCCGGTCTCGATATTGTTGAACATGTAGAACGAGTGTCCCAGCAGGTCCATCTCAAGGATCGCATCGTCCACGCTCATCGGCTTTGCCGCATAGCGCTTTACGCGGATAACCTTCTCCTGCTCCTCAATGGCTTCTTCCTCGGCAGGCGCCGGGGCCTCTTCCGCCACCGCAGGCTTTTTGCGAAGGTCGCGTCCCAGACGGGTGCGAAGCTTCTTCATCTGTCTTTCCAGGATATCTATGCCTTTATCCAGCGCGGGCAGCGAAATCTCCCGCTCCTGGTTCTCCGTACGAAGGGTATGTCCGAGATAGGGCATCGTCATTCCAACTTTATACGTGCTCTTCTGCTCGGTGACGCGAACCGTGATCACAGTCGCGTCAGGTGCTTCATCTCTGAAGTATGCATCCATGCGCTGATGACAGCGCTTGTTCATGGTCTCCTGAATCGAAGCGGGGACGTGAGCGTCTTTCATCACAAAACGTACGATCATACGGTCAGCCTCCTTTGCGAAGGGTTGCCAGATATTCAGTTGGTCCTGGGTTACTGATGATGCTTGTTCTCCTTTCTGTGGTTACAGTATATCCATCTTTGTACAGGGGCGCAAGCGAATTCGCATATTATTTATAAGAAATTACCAATCGTTCGCCCTGCTTAGCAGCCGGTCATAGATCGGAAGCATCGGCGGTTCGGTCACCTTTTCTGCAAGTGTGTCAACCCGGATCCAGCCCACGGCGCTGTTTTCATCCTGCTTCGCGCGAAGCGGCAGGCTTTCGTCCGCCTCGTAAAGATACGACACATTCAGGTGCAGATGGCTGCCCACGGCCCTGCCGCGCTTTTCATGCGCCCACACGGGCAGAATTTCCAGAGAAGCAGGCCCATGCCCCAGCATCCTCAGGCCGGTAATGCCCGTTTCCTCCTGCGCCTCGCGCCGCGCGATCGCTTCGAAATCGCTTTCGCCGTCGGCGTGTCCGCCCGTCCATGCCCAGCTGTTGTAGATCCTGTGAAACGCCATCAGCGTGCGTTTTCTGTCCCGGCTGACGATGATAGACGAGGCCGTCATGTGCGCAAAATCATTTTCCCTGAGGAGAATCCTGTCGCCGAAGCAGGCAACCAGATCCAGCATCATCTCGCGCTCACGAACCTCCCGTGCATCCTTGGGCGCAAAACGAACGATTTCACCGGCCCATGCAGGCAGAATGTTCGGTTTTTGGCCGCTCATACAATCTCCTCCCGACCAAACCGCACCGCATGAACAATCGCCCCGATATCTGCCTCATCCGAAAAATCGAGCGCGCCGCCCTCGGTCTCCAGCAGCAGCTTTTCGGTTTCATCGCGGTTTTCTTCCGCCTTTTTGCGGATGCCCGCAACAAGCGCCTTCATCATCAGACGCTCTGCCAGCCCCAGATTCTGCCAGCGCAGCCTGCCGCGCAGATGAAATACGATCATGTCATCCAGCGCAGCGCCAAGCTTTCCGCGCAGCTGATCATCCAGCATCCGGCGCACATCCTGCTGCGCAGGATCATACAGCCCGCAGGTAAAGAGCACCAGACGCTTGCCGGCGAGATCCGCCGCATGATCGGCAAAAAAGTCCAGTCCTTTGATCCGGCCCATGTACACCGGGCAGCCCAGCACAACCGCGTCGTAGGTCTTTGCCCTGTCCACCCGGGCATAGGACGCTTCCTTCACCAGCGCATCCAGCGGCTGCGCAATGCGCTCGGCATAGCGCTGCGTCGCGCCGTGTCTGGTTGTATAGAGCACCAGCGTGCCGCCGGGCTCGCGCTTCTTTTTTCCAAAAAGGGATTCCATTTCTTTCCCTCCGATTCATTTGATATCGCCATGCAGAATACCGTCAATCCTATGGTCAAGCATACCACAAAGCGGCTGCATCTGTAAAGCGCACAGAAAAGGGCTGCAGGTTTTCCCGCAGCCCTGATGCTTACATTTTCGCAGCGTCCTTTTCAAAGCGCACCGCATGCCTGGTGATCAGGCCCAGCAGCAGCACCACCACCAACGCGCCCGGCGCCATCAGCGCCGCCATCAGCACATATATCGCCGGCAGATCCGCCACTTTTTCGCTGGGAGAGGTCACGATCACCCGCAGCGCCATCAACTGGCCAAGCGCATCCAGAAGATTCCGCTTGATCTGTTCAAAATCCATGCCGGTCCCTCCTTATGCCTTCGCCACGCGCACCTTCATGCCGAAGGCGACAATCAAAAGCACCGTAACGGCCGCCAGGCGCAAGCTCGACACAGCCGCCAGCGCAGCCAGCCAAACGGGCAGTCTGGCAAACGTGCGCCCGCTTCCCTCGACAAACAGCCTGCCGCCGAAGAAAAGCGCCAGATATTCTTTCACTCTATCCATCAGATTCCGCTCCTTACAGTCGGGTAATGATCAGCTTGCCGCGCATGGTTTCCATGCGGATGGGCAGCGCGCAGGTGCCGTAGCGGTTCGGCCCGAATTCATTGATGATTTCGCAGCCCAGCGCACCGGTCGCCTCGGCGACAAAGCCGCGGATATCGCCCGGCAGCGCCAGACGGACGTCGCCGTGCACCGAGGAAATCTGCACCTTCTTCGTCGGCGCGACGGTGCAAAGCAGATCCACCTCGCCGGAAACCGAGCTGACCTCCCACTCGTCGCATGCACCTTCGACATGCGCCTTGCCGGAAACCACATTCACATCCACCTTGTGCGCATCACAGGAGATGAACTGGCCGCCCGAGACCGTCGTCACAGCAACCGTATCCGCACAGGCGCTGACCGTTGCATGACCGGAGACCGTCGTCACCGAAATCACCTGCGCACGCGCCTTTGCATCCGGCTCCACGCGCACACTGCCGGAGGTCGTGCTGATCTTGACGTCGTCCACGTCCACATCGCGGATTCGGACGTCGCCGGAGGTGGTATTCACCTCAAAATCCGCTGCATATCCGCGCGGCACACGCACGATGATGCGTCCGCCGTCCTTCTGGAAGACGGAGAAAAACGTCTTGAATACGTCCGGATTCTTCCTGCGGATGGTCAGCGTATGATCAGCATATGTGACCATCGGCTCGCCGTCCACATTCTTGGCCTCCCAGAGCGTCTCCACCTGTGCGCCGGTCGCCGCGACAATCTCCACATCATCCGCATCGAGCTGAATATCAATCTTGCGAAGCCCCGCCGCCGGGAAGCAGTGCATGCCGCTGACCGGCTCGCCGGCGTCGCGCACGAAGTAATCCGTCGTGCCGGAAAATACATCCTGCGCTTTCTTGGCCGCCTGATGAATGATTTCCTGCGCATCACGCGCCAGATCGTCCACCGCTTTGGAGAAGGCGTCCTGATTGATCTCGCCGTCATCGCCCAGATATGCTTCGCTGCCTGCCTCCGGCTCTTCGTTCATCTCTTCAGGCGATTCTTCAACCGATTCTTCAACCGATTCTTCAGGCGCTTCTTCAGCCGCCGCTTCACTTTCCTGCGCGGCGTCCTTTTCCGCCTGCAGGCGGATTTCCTCTTCCTGATGCATCATCTGCGCCTGCAGCTCCAGCGCTTCAGCCTGCGCCCGCAGCTCATCCGCGCCCTGCACGTCGCCCACAGCCGTCTTGATCGACGCACGGGCACGCAGTTCATCCGCCTGCGCGCGCAGCGAATCCTCAGCGCTCTGCTGCTCCGCCTGCTGCGCGCGGGTCAAGTCTTCCATGTCCAGAATCAGCTCGTCCCGCATTATGTCAGGCGTATCTTCAGTCCAGACGTCTTCATCGCAGTAACGGGGTTCTTCCTGCTTTTCTTCCTCGTTTTCTTTCGCTTCGCGGTTCGCACCGAAATCAAACATCAGCTCGCCGCTCTCTCTGGAGAGCCTGTCGATTGCCTCTCCGGCTGCCTTCTGCGCATCACGCATGCCCTTTTTGGCCACACGGCCCAGCCTGCCCAGCACGCCGCCGGTCGCCTCGTCCATCTGGCCGTAAATCTTCTTCGCCTCCGGCATAATCGACTGGGAAAGATCGCCCAGCGCCGTAAAAGCCTTGTTCAGCGCATCGCCCAGATCGGTCTGCCCCAGAATGTTTTCCTCTTCCGGCATTTCGGGCTGCGGCTCGGGCTGCGGTTCAGGCTGCGGCTCGGGCTGCGGTTCAGGCTGCGGCTCAAACGGCTCAAATGGCTCAAACGGCTCAAACGGCTCAAACGGCATCTCCGGCCGGGCTTGCTTTTCGCCCGCATTCATCTCATCCAGCAGGGCATAGACGTCCTCCAGCGACTCGGCAATCTCGCGGAACGCATCTTCTTCAGTTTTGCCATGATTCATCGCATCCTCGTAACGGGAAAGCGCATTGGCCAGCAATTCGTCGCGAAGGGCGAGATTCTCCGCCGTCATCTTCATTTCGGAAAAGATCTCGTCAATCATGCTGCGAATCCTCTTGTTCATCAGCAATCCTCCATTCCAAACAGTTGGGAAATCACGGCGCGGTACTTGCGCCAGTCCTCCTGATTCTCTTCATATAATTTACGGCCCGCGTCCGTCAGGTGGTAATACCGCCTGCGCGCGCCTGCGTGTTCATCGCCCCAGTACGATTCGATCATGCCCGCATTTTCCAGCCTGCGGAATGTCGTATACAGGGTTGCTTCCTTCAGCTGCAGCTCATCCCGGGAGATCTCCTGCACATTCTTGCTGATCACGTAACCGTAGCTGTCCTCTTTGGCCAGCTGCGCAAGGATGATCGTATCCGTATAGCCGCGAAGGATATCCGATGCATTGAGCATTTCATCACCTCCGACGATATACAGTTTATCACAAGATACCTCACCTGTCAATGTATCTCATAGTGATTTTACCCACAATAATTTCGCATTCAATCCGGCAGGCATTGACGCTGCCAGTCGCTTTCCCGTATAATATTGGCAGAAAGAAGGATCGTTTCATCCATAAAAGGAGGGAATCTTGATGATGAAAAAACTGATTTGTATCCTTACGCTGCTGTGTCTGCTCGGCACATCCTGCGCGCAGGCAGAATCGGCGTATGTTCCCGGCGAGGCAACAAGCGCCATGTTTATCGAGGCTTTTGAGCGCGGAGACATGGTTCTGGCCAATCTGCACAGCGACGTAACGTTCAGCGAAAGCGCTGCCGGGCTCTACGGGATGGACAGCACGCTGCTGAGCGCAATCGGCGAAACGCTCAGCCACACCGATCTGATTGTCGGCGCAAAGCAGCTTGAGAACGGACTGTCCCTCCTGCTCGCCGGCCAATATACCGCCGACAGCGGAGAATACGTTGTGCTGGACGTGACGCTGGACGTCACACAGGACGGCGTCAGCGTGATGAGCAGCGCCATCCCCGGCGAGCGCCTGACCGCAAGCTGGGATACGCTGATGCAGCTTGCCGGCACAAGCGCGGCGGAGCTCGAAATGATGCTGGGCGTGAGCCAGTTGGATATGCAGACGATGGCCGAAGAGCTCTCCGCGCAGACCGAAGCTTCGCTTGACATGATCACCCGGATCGCCGCGCCCTATCTGCAGACGATCTCCGAGCACCTCGCCGCCGTGCCGCAGGAAGTGCTGGAAAATGTGCCTGCTGACGGCGGCTTCCCCGCCGCCGCCACCGAGATCACCTGGACCATCACCAGCAAGGCCGTGGGCGAGCTGCTCATCGCGCTGGCCACGCAGCTGGAGCAGGATACGACCCTTTGCGCGATCCTTGACAGCATGCTGGCCGAATCCGGCGAGGACATCACGACCGTGCAGCTGTGCCAGGCCATCCGCCAGGCCGCAGCTGAGGATCTGACCGACGAGGAATACCCTCTCACCGTCTTCCTCGGCATGGATGAAAATGGCGATTTCCTCTACCTGAATACCGTCGTCGAGGACAGCGCAGGTGAATCGTTCCTCATCGCTCTGATCAGCGCACCCGACGAAGAGAAGCCCGGCTTCTCCAGGCTGTCGCTGGATGTGCTCACCGCCACCGCAGAAAAGCATATCCTCGAAGGCTTCACCCTGAGCGTGCTGTATTCTGCCCCCGGCGCGCAGATGACTGACGTACAAGCCAGCATGGACCTGTATGCAGAGGGCGACATGGTCTTCAACGGTGAATTCACCCTCTACGGCGGCGCCTCCGCCACCGAGGACGGACTGCGCGGCGAGGCCTATGACTGGTCGCTGATTCTGGTTGCGCTTGACGGCGAGGACATGGTATCCATGATGCTGAGCACCAGCTTGCAGCAGAGCGAAACCGCCGAGGGCGGCGAGCAATCCACGTTCACCTGTGCGCTGGACGTCGGCGACGGCGAGATGCACATTCCTGTGACCTGCGAGGTTTACACCCTCTCCGAGACAGGATTCCACGGGCCCACGATGACGACAACCTCGCGCCTCGACGCACCGACGCTGGGCCTGAGCGAGTGCATCGGAAGCTGCACCCTGAGCACAGCTTCCTATACGCCGGATCTGAGCGCCGTGACCGATATCGCGCTGGAAACCGCCTCCTCCGCGGATCTGGAGGCGCTCACGCAGCGTGCCATGGTCAATATCCAGAATACGCTTTCCACCCTGTATAATCTGCTGCCAGCTGCGCTGACCGGCGCAATGCAGTAACTGCGCTCTGCGCAGACCGGCATACATACCGGCATATATACCGGCGCAAGAAAACGCCGCTGCGTAAGCAGCGGCGTTCTGCATATCTGTACACAGCGCATTCCCTGCATACAGACCAGAAAAGGCCTCCCTTTCCGGGCGGAAAGAGAGGCCTTGTGAGCGCTTTGTCTTTAAGCGCGCATCAATAGCCCATGATCGTCGGCAGCCATGTGGTCAGCGCCGGGAAGATGCTGATGGCGATCAGGACAAGTATATTGCAGGTGATAAACGGCAGCGCGCCCTTGAAGATGTCCATAATCGGCATGCGGTTGATCTTGTTGCAGGCATTCAGGCACATGCCGACCGGCGGGGTAACCAGACCAATGGCCAGACCGGTGATCAGCATCGCGCCGAACTGCAGCGGGGTGAAGCCGTAGCTCTGCATGACCGGCAGCATGATCGGGGTGAGCATCAGGATCGCCGGGCTGACGTCGATGAACGTACCGATGATCAGGATCAGCACGTCGAACATCAAAGCGATGCCCCACGCCGGAACATTCATGCTCATAAAGAAGTTAGCGACCATATCCGGCACCTTCTGGATGGTGAGCACCCAAGTGAAGATGGAGGAGAAGCCAATGATGATCATGACGCTCGAAGAGGAGATCAGGGTCTTCTTCAGCGCATTCCAGACGTCCTTCCAGGTCAGTTCCTTGTAGATGAAGAAGCCGACGATCATCGAATAGAGCACCGCGACGCCAGCGCTCTCAGAGGCCGTGCAGATGCCGAAGGACACGCATACGATGATGAACAGCGGCATCAGCAGCGCCGGAATGCCGGAGAAAATGGCGTTCCAGAAGCGCTTGGCGCTGAAGTTGGTCTTCGCCGGATGCCAGCCCTTGCGATGGCTGATGACATACACCAGCACCAGCTGGGTCAGGCCAATGAGGATGCCCGGCACGGCGCCGGCCATGAACAGCGCGCCGATGGACGCGCCGGAGATCATCGCATAGACGACCATCGGCGTGGACGGCGGGATGATCATGCCCATGGTGGAGGAGGCGACGGTGATGCCCGCAGAGGCAGCCGGCGGATAGCCCTCCTGCTCCATGGCAGGGATCAGGATGGAGCCCAGCGCGGAGGTATCCGCGACAGAGGAGCCGGAAATGCCGCCGAAGATCATGGAGGCCACGATATTGACCTCGCCCAGACCGCCGCGGATCGGACGCAGCAGCTCCATACAGAAATTGATGATGCGCTTGGTGATGCCGCCGGTATTCATCAGTTCGCCGGCGAGCATGAACAGCGGCATGGCGATCATCAGCTCGCTGTACACGCCATTCCAGATGCGCTGGGGCATCATGGACAGGAACATCGGCCTGGCAGCAGACAGATACGCGATACAGGACGCGCCGATGGAAAACGCAAGCGGAACGCCGATCGCAGCAAAGATGATCAGGCCAATGAGCAGAAATACAATTGCCATAGCTACTCTCCTTCCGTTTCGTTATTCCTTGTCCTGCGGCTCAAACGCGGACACAGGCGCGCAGACGGTCTCAATCGCCTTGACGACAATGCAAACCGCACAGATCACGCCGCACACCGGCATCAGGCCGTACATATAAAACATCGGAATCTCCATGCCCATGCTCAGCTGCTTGCCCATTTTGACGGTATAGGCCCAGCCGTAATGGATGAACAGGATATCGACAACCAGCATGACGATGTAGTTGATCAGGGTGACCCAGCGCTTGACCGCCGGCTTGAACGAATCATAGAGAATCGTGACGGAAACGTGCTCGTTCTTGAGCACATTCAGACCCAGGCCCCAGAAGGTGGTGAAGGTGAAAAGCAGCGTGTTGAACTCGGAAACGGATTTCCAGCTCAACGAGAAGCAGTAGCGCATGATCACGGTAAAGATCACCAGAGCGGCGAGCAGGCCCATGGCCGCCGCGCCGATGCCCATGTAGATCTTCTCCACCGCTGCGCCCAGCTTTTTCAGTTTGTTCATCTGTGTTAATCCTCCTTAACGAAGATCGCTTGAAGCAAAAAGCCGGCCGGGGCCAGCGCCCCGACCAGCCTTAAAGGTTGCTTCGGTGATTATTCGCCGCGGACAGCAGCAACGATGGCGAGCATCTCGTCGAGCTCAGCCTGCGTGCAGATGCCCTCTTCCACGACCTGCGCGTAAACCGGCTGGCAGGCGGCCTGGAAGGCAGCGAGCTCTTCGGCGGTCGGGACGTAGACTTCGCAGCCAGCGTCGACGACAACCTGCTTGGCAGCGTCAGAGTTCTGGTCGATCAGCTGATCGTTGTACTCGCCCATCGCGGTCGCGCACTCGGTCAGGATGGTCTGGAACTCGACCGGCAGGCTGTTCCACCACTCGGCATTGACATA